>CAMDRF010000046.1 GCA_945906765.1 Nitrosovibrio sp. Nv4
ACCACGCGCGGCTGCTGCGCGAGCACGCGCAGCGCCGCGATGGTGCTGTCGTCGCACTCACGCGCATGGTGCGGGTGGACTCCCGCCGTGGCGTAGACCGTGTTCGGGTATGCAGTCGAGGTTTTCAATGCGTTGATGCTCTCGGCCACGGAAGTTCCGGTCACCACGATCGCCGCGACCCCGGCCTGGCGAGCGCGTGCGAGCACCGCCGGCAGGTCTGCGTGGAACGCCGGATGCGTAAGATTCGCACCGATATCAACCAGTTGTATGGCGCGCGGTCCCACTGCCGTTAGAGTTTTTTCAGCCGGTACAGCAGCTCGAGCGCTTCCCGCGGCGATAGATCGTCCGGGTTGACGCCCTGCAGCGCGTCGCGCAGCGCATCGGACTCAGGCGTTTTTTCTTCCGCAGGTGAATTCGAAAACAGGTCGTTCTGCCCGCCGCGCTCGAGGCTCTGCTGCTCGAGCATCTCGAGGACTTTCCTCGCTTGGCGGATGACGGGCCTGGGTACGCCCGCCAGCGCGGCCACCTGCAGGCCGTAGCTGCGGTTGGCGGGACCTTCCTCGACCGCGTGCAGGAACACGATGCTGTCCTTGTGCTCCACCGCATCAAGGTGGATGTTGGCCGCGGCCTTGTATTCCAGGGCGAGCCGCGTCAGCTCGAAATAATGCGTCGCGAACAGCGTCAGCGACTTGTTCTTCTCGAGGATGAATCTGCCGATCGCCCAGGCGAGCGCCAGGCCGTCGAAGGTGGAGGTGCCGCGGCCGATTTCGTCCATCAGCACGAGGCTCGACGGCGTCGCGTTGTGCAGGATGTTGGCGCTCTCGGTCATTTCCACCATGAAGGTCGAGCGCCCGCCGGCCAGGTCGTCCGAGGCACCGACGCGCGTGTAGATCTGGTCGATCGGACCGATGCGTGCTTTACGCGCCGGCACGAAGCAGCCGGTATGCGCCAGGAGCGCGATCAGCGCCACCTGGCGCATGTAGGTGGACTTGCCGCCCATGTTCGGGCCGGTGATCAGCAGCAGTTGGCGGGCAGGGGAGAGCCGGGTATCGTTGGCGAGGAATCGCGCATGTTCCGATTCAATACGCGCTTCGACGACAGGATGTCTTCCCGCGGTTATTTCGATTGAGATCTCGTTCGTGAAAGTCGGACGGCAATAATTCCGCTTCTCCGCGATGCCGGCAAAACAGCAAAGCACATCCAGTTGCGCCAGGGCGCGGGCAATCGCCTGCAGGGTTTTGAGGTGCGGCCCCAGATCGTCCAGCACCGCGTCATAAAGCGTCTTCTCCAGCGCGAGCGCCCGGTCGCGCGCCGAAAGCGCCTTGTCCTCGAAGGTCTTGAGCTCCGGCGTGATGTAGCGCTCGGCGTTCTTCAGCGTCTGGCGGCGCCGGTAATTGTCGGGGACCTTCTCCACCTGGGAGTTGGTGACCTCGATGAAGTAGCCGTGGACGTGGTTGTAGGCGACACGCAGGTTGGCGATGCCGGTGCGCTCGCGTTCCTTCTTTTCCAGGTCGATCAGGAAATCGCTCGCGTTCGTCTGCAGCCCGCGCAACTCGTCAAGTTCGGTGGAGTGCCCCTGCGCGATGACGCCGCCGTCGCGCAGCATCGCTGAGGGTTCGGATGCGATCGCCGCGACGAGAATTTCCAGTGTTGCTTGCGGGGTTGTCAGATCCTGAATCAGGGTTCTTAAAAGAGAAACGGAACCCGGTATCAAAACCCCCAAAGACTCAAGCAACCCAAGACTCTCCCTTAGCCCGGAAAGGTCGCGTGGCCGGGCGTTCTTCAGCGCGATGCGCGAAGCAATGCGCTCGACGTCGGCGAAGCGGCGCAGAATCGTTCTGATCTCCTGATTTTTCTCGAATAGCACTTCAACAGATTCATGGCGGGAAACCAGAACAGCCTGGTCTCTCAGGGGGTGGTGCAGCCAGTGGCGCAGCAGCCGGCTGCCCATGCCGGTGGCGCATTCGTCCAGCAGCGAGAAGAGCGTGGGTTCGGGTTCGCCGCGCAGTGTTTCGGTGATCTCGAGGTTGCGGCGGGTGTCCGCGTCCATGCGCAGATACTCGCCGGCGCGCTCGGCGCGCAGCGAGCTGACATGGGCGAGCGCCTGACCCTGTGTCTTCTTCGCGTATTCGAGCAGTGCGCCGCAGGCGGCGATCGCGGGCTCCAGGTCCTCGGCGCCGAACCCGGCGAGCGTCGAGGCGCCCAGTTGCTCGAGCAGTTTGCGGCGTCCGGACTCGAATTCGAAGTGCCACGCCGGCAGCCGCGTTACGGTATAGCCGGGCAGCTCCAGGCCGTCCGCGGCAAGAATTTCGGCCGGCGCGATGCGGCGCAACTCGTTGTCCAGGGCCTGCGGGGCGACTTCGGCGACACGCAGTTCTCCACTAGCCAGGGAGAGCCATGCAAGTCCTACGGAAGATTTGTCCTTTGAAATGGATAGCAAAACATTGTCGGCTTTCTCATCCAGCAGCGCGGGGTCAGTCAGCGTTCCCGGCGTGACGATGCGCGTGACTTCGCGGTCCACCGGACCCTTGGCCGTGGCGACGTCGCCGACCTGCTCGCAGATCGCCACCGACTCGCCCATCTTCACCAGCTTGGCGAGGTACTGCTGCACCGAATGCACCGGCACGCCCGCCATTTTGACCGGCACGCCCGCCGACTGGCCGCGCGTGGTCAGCGTGAGATCGAGCAGGCGCGAGCCCTTCTCGGCGTCGTCGTAGAACAGCTCGTAGAAATCGCCCATCCGGTAGAACATCAGCATGTCCGGGTGCTGCGCTTTCAGGCGCAGGTATTGCTGCATCATCGGGGTATGGGCACCGGTGCCTGGATCTGTCATGCACTTTCCAGATATTCGCGCAGTGCCAGAACCCGGACTTCCTCGTAGCGCTTTAGCGCAAGCAACGCTTTGTCGCCCGTGACGATTGTTCTGGCGTGCCCGGCGACCGCACCCTCGAGAATGCGGTTGTCTGGCTCGTCCTTGACGACGCGAAGGCGGCGCTTCGGTGCGACGATCAAGGCGAGATCCGACAAAAATACGGCGACATGCGCCAGTTCTTCGGCGTCGCGCGCGAATTTTCGTCCGAGTACATCAAGCAGTTCGTCAAGAATCGGCCGCGACAGGACAAGCTGATCGATCTCCTCGATGATCCGGCGCAGGGCAGCCTCGCCCTGGCCGCCCGGGAATACCAGTGCGGAGACCAGGATGTTGGTATCGAAAACAACCCGCACCTGGGCCCTCAGGCGCGAAGGTAGCGGGCGAGGTCTTTTTCCGTGAGGATGCCTTTGTCGCGCGCCTTGCGGCTCCAATAGCCTTGCAGGCCGCGCAGTTCCTGCAGACGGCGCTCGATGCCGGCTTGCCGCAGCGCGTCCTGGATGACGCCACTCAGGGTCTTGCCCTCGGCGCGGGCCAGGGCCTCCGCATGCCGCGCAAGTTCGGCCGGAAGCGAGATGGTTTTCTTGACGGCGGCGGACATATGGCAGGTTCCTTCAGGACGAGTATGACTAAATCATACTATGTAGGTCCCGCTTCGGCTACTCTTGACTGACCCCCGCGCGAGGAGGCAATCTTTCCAACCTTCACGTCTATTTGCTTCGAAAGGCATCATGAATTCTCTACGTGTATTGCTTCTTGCCATGGCGTTCGTGCTCCCCAACGCGACCGGATCGGCCGTTGCCGCCGATGGCCTCGTCAAAACCGATACCCTTGTCGGCAAGGGCAAGGAGGCGGTCGCCGGCAAAACGGTCGAAGTCAACTACACGGGCTGGCTGCACGAGCCCAAGGCGCCCAAGCAACGTGGCAAACAGTTCGATAGTTCGGTAGGTCGCGGACCTTTCTCCTTTCCGCTCGGCGGAGGGCGGGTCATCAAGGGTTGGGACGAGGGCGTGGCGGGCATGAAGGTCGGCGGCAAGCGCACGCTCGTTATTCCGCCCGAGCTCGGGTACGGCAGTCGCGGCGCGGGCGGCGTCATACCGCCGAACGCTACCCTGGTATTCGACGTTGAACTGCTCGATGTGAAGTAAACGGCGCTGCCGGCTACTTGAGCGCCGTGAGCAGTTGCGTGAAGACCTTGGGGGTTGCCGCGGCGATGTCGCCGTTTTCGAGCCATCCCGTATCGCCCTTGAGATCGCCCACCAGGCCGCCGGCTTCCTGGATCAGCAGCGCGCCGGCGGCCATGTCCCAGGGCGCGAGACCGAGTTCCCAGAACGCGTCCAGGCGCCCGGCCGCGACGTAAGCGAGATCGAGCGCCGCGGCGCCCGCGCGCCGCACGCCGCTGGAGGTTTGCATCACTTCCCGCAACTGCCTGAAATACAGGTCAAGCCGGGACATTTCCTTGAAGGGAAATCCCGTGCCGACGAGGGCGTCCTTCAGGTTCGCGCATTTCGTGACGCGCATGCGCCGATCGTCGAGGAAAGCGCCGCGCCCCTTGGAGGCGGTAAACAGCTCGTTCTTCGACGGGTCGTAGACCACGCCGTGCTCGATGGCGCCGCGATGCTGCAGCGCGATGGAGACGCAGTACTGCGGAAAGCCGTGGATGAAGTTGGTGGTGCCGTCCAGCGGATCGATGATCCAGCGGTACTCTGCTTTCTTGCCTTCGAGGGCGCCCGATTCCTCGCCGAGGATGGCGTGGTCCGGATAGGCCTGGCGGATGATGTCGATGATCGCGGATTCGGCCGCCTTGTCCACCTGCGTGACGAAATCATTGGCGTGCTTGGCGCGGATCTCGAGCTGGGTGCGGTCCAGGGCGGCGCGGTTGATGATCGAACCGGCGCGCCGGGCAGCCTTGACCGCGATATTAAGCATGGGATGCATGGGGCGCGTATTCTAGTACGGTGACTCCCTCCAAGCCGCATTTCCATCGCGCACGAATTGTTCTGTGCCGTCCCAGCCACCCG
This sequence comes from Nitrosovibrio sp. Nv4, assembly GCA_945906765.1. Classification (GTDB taxonomy): domain Bacteria; phylum Pseudomonadota; class Gammaproteobacteria; order Burkholderiales; family SG8-39; genus RBG-16-66-20. Next base: position 4,891 of record CAMDRF010000046.1, read on the forward strand.
GGCAACATCGGCGCCGCGGCGCGCGCCATGAAAACCATGGGGCTGGCCGACCTGCGCCTGATTGCGCCGGAGAAGTTTCCCGCGCCCGAAGCGCGCTGGATGGCGACCAATGCGATCGACGTTCTCGACCAGGCCAGGGTCCACGCGACTCTGACGGAATCGATCTCCGACTGCGTAGCGGCATTTGCGCTGTCGGCGCGGCCGCGCGAATGGTCGACGCAGGTGCTCGATGCGCGCGCCGCCGCGGCGCGCGCCGTGCAACTGGACGGTGACGTGGCGTTCGTTTTCGGCAACGAACAGGCCGGGCTGACCAATGACGAGATGCTGGCCTGCCAGTATCTTGTGCACATCCCGGCCCATCCGGGATTCACCTCGCTGAACCTGGCACAGGCGGTGCAGGTCGTTGCTTACGAATTATTCATGACGTCAAAACCTGAAACGGGAAAATTCAGGTCGCAAAAGGCAGCAACCGTTCAAGATCTTGAAGGTCTCTACGGCCACCTCGAACGGGCCGCGGTCGAGAGTGATTTTTTCGACCCCGCCTCGAACTCGAAATTGCCCACGCGCTTGCGGCGGCTTTTTTCGCGGGTGCCGAACCTCGAGCGGGAGGAGGTCAACATCCTCCGAGGGCTGCTTAAAGCCTTGCAGCACCCCGAAGCCAAATAGTTGATCGATTTAGTGGGGCACCTTAAAATACCTTTCATGTTCAGGCAACTACGCGAAGACATCGCCAGCGTTTTCGAGCGCGATCCGGCCGCGCGCTCGACCTGGGAAGTACTGACCTGTTACCCCGGCCTGCATGCCGTCTGGATCCATCGCCTCGCGCACTGGTTCTGGGTGCGCGGCCTGGCGTGGCTGGGCCGGTTTACGTCGCATCTTGGCCGCTGGCTCACCGGCATCGAAATCCATCCTGCGGTGAAAGTCGGGCGGCGCGTGTTCATCGACCACGGCATGGGTGTGGTCATCGGCGAAACCGCGGAGATCGGCGACGACTGCACCATTTACCAGGGCGTGACGCTGGGCGGCACGTCGCTGTATCGCGGCACCAAGCGCCATCCGACCCTCGGCAAGGGCGTGGTGGTGGGCGCGGGCGCCAAGGTACTCGGCGGGTTTACCGTCGGCGACGGCGCGCACATCGGCTCCAACGCGGTCGTGGTCAAGGAAGTGCCGGCAGGCGCCACGGTTGTCGGCATTCCGGGCCGCATCGTAGAAGAGGGTGTGAAGGAAAAAGACCAGACGGAAAAAGAGCGGACGCACTTCGCCGCCTATGGCGTGGTGCCGAACCAGGAAGACCCGTACGCCAAGACCCTGCAATCGTTGGTCGACCATGCGCAGGAACTGGAGCAGACGGTGTCGGCGCTGGCCGAAAAAATGCGGCGTCTGGAGCAGGCCGCCGAGCGCTCCAAATCCGAGCAACTGAGAGCCATCAAGTAGTTGATAAATAAAATCTAACATACCAGACAGATTTGCTCGGGAATGGTGCAGCTCAGGACCGTCACCGGAGTGAAGAGTCTGGTCGAGGTTTCTGCCGAAATCCTCAGGACGCTGCGATCAAGGGCGTGTTCGAGGTGATTTCGACCAACGGCGACGCCGCGCTCGGCAGCGACGACTGGGACCAGCGCGTGTTCTGCTGGATAGGGGTGGAACAGCTCTTTCGCGAACTCGATTTTCTGCTGCGCGGCCTTGATCCGGGCCGTGGGCGGCGGGGTTGCGCCCCACAGGTCGCTGTGGCCGGGCGGGTAGACCGAGCCGTTGCGTTCCGCGGCGACGTCAGGCACCCCGAGGTCGACGCCCCGAAGACCCGTGATCATCCCGGCCGGCATGGCTCGAATTCTATTCCCGAACGCAAACCCTGTATCCTTGAGCTCACTCAATTTTGCAGGAGCCCGCGATGATCCGGCCGCCCCGTCTGCTCGCTGCTATTTTGCTCGGCGTCACCGTGCTTTCGGCCCAGGCCCAGGAACTGTCGATCGGGCTGTCGACGCCGGTGACCACGATGGACCCGCATTTCCACAACCTGACGCCCAATAACTCGATCGCCAAGCACATTTTCGAGACGCTGGTGCACCAGGACGAGCAGCAGGCGCTCAAGCCGGGCCTGGCGGAGAGCTGGCGCGCCGTGGACAGCACCACCTGGGAGATCAAGTTGAGAAAGAACGTGCGCTGGCACGACGGCACGCCGTTCACCGCCGAGGACGTGCTCTCGACGCTCAAGCGCATCCCGAACGTGCCCAACAGCCCGGCCTCGTTCGCGATCTATATGCGGCCGATCGTCGATGCCAAAGCCGCCGATCCGCATACCGTGATACTGAAGACGCGCGAAGCGCATCCGCTGCTGCCCAACGACCTCGCCACCATCCACATCATTCCGAAAAAAGCGGAGGCGATGTCGACGCCGGACTTCAATTCCGGCAAGGCGGTGATCGGCACCGGGCCGTACAAGTTCGCCGAGTACGTCTCGGGCGATCGGGTGGTTCTGACAGTGAACGACAAATACTGGGGTCCGAAGCCGGCGTTCGCGAAGGTCCGCTTCCGCATGATCACCAACTCGGCGGCGCGCGTCGCGGCACTGCTCGCGGGCGACGTGCAGATGATCGAGGCGGTGCCCACCGCCGACATCGAGAATCTGAGGAAGGACAAGCGCGTATCGCTCGCCTCGGTGGTGTCGAACCGCATCATTTACCTGCACCTGGACTCGGGGCGCGAGAAGAATTCTCCGTTCGTCACCGATGCCGCGGGCAAGCCGATGGAAGCCAATCCGCTGCGCGATGCGCGCGTGCGCAAGGCGATCTCGAAGCTGATTGACCGCAACGCCATCGCCTCGCGCATCATGGAGGGCGAGGCCAAGCCGGCGGGTCAGTTCCTGCCGGAAACCTTCCACGGCACCAGCAGGAAGCTGACGCCGGATAAATACGATCCGGAGGGCGCGAAGAAGTTGCTCGCCGAGGCAGGCTATCCCAACGGTTTCGGCCTCACGCTGCACACGCCGAACAACCGCTACGTCAACGACGAGAAAATCTCGCAGGCGGTGGCGCAGTTCCTGACGCGCGGCGGCATCCCGACCAAGGTCGAGGCGATGCCTTCGGCGGTGTTCTTCTCGCGCGGCTCGAAGCTGGAGTTCTCCTTCCTGCTCGCGGGCTGGGGCGCGGGCACCGGGGAGAACAGCTCGCCGCTGCGCTCGCTCGTTTCAACATTCGATCCGAAACTCGGTAATGGCGCAGCCAACCGCGGCCGCTTCTCGGACGCCGGCGTGGATGCGCTGGTGCAGACCGCGCTCACCACCATCGACGACACCAAGCGCGGCATCATGCTCGCGGCGGCCACCGAGAAGGCGGTCGGCGAGCTGATGGGCGTCATCCCGGTGCATTACGAGGTCAGCACCTGGGGTGTGAGAAAGGGCCTTGCCTACAAGGCGCGCGTGGACCAGTACACCCTGGCTCACGAAGTGAAAACAAGCAAGTAAGCCGTGACGGTCTACGTTCTGCGCCGCCTGGCGCAGACGCTGCTGGTCCTGTTCGTCACCTCCGGGCTGGTGTTTGGCGGCCTGTACCTGGTCGGTGATCCGGTCGAGATTCTCGTCAACCCGCAGGCCGACCAGGAAGAGCGCGCGCGCACCGCCGCCGCGCTCGGCCTGGACAAGCCGGTGCTGGAGCAGTACGGCCTGTTCCTCAAGGGCATGTTCGCGGGCGACCTGGGCAAGTCCTTCGTCTTCGGCCGGCCGGCGCTTGAAGTGATCCTGGAGCGCATGCCGGCGACGCTCGAACTCGCGTTTCTCGCGATGCTCATGTCCGTCGGCCTCGGCATTCCGCTCGGCCTGTATGCGGGTTTGTATCCGGACCGGAAAACAAGCAAAGCGATCATGGCCGGCTCGATTCTCGGCTTTTCGCTGCCGACGTTCTGGGTCGGCCTGCTGCTCATCATGGTGTTCGCGGTGCAGCTTGGCTGGTTGCCTTCGACCGGGCGCGGACCGACGGAGAACGTGTTCGGTTTTTCCATTTCAATTTTTTCGGTTGAAGGCTTGAGATACGCATTCCTGCCATCACTCAACCTGGCGCTGTTCAAGCTCTCGCTCATCATCCGCCTGACGCGCGCGCAGGTGCGCGAGCAGGCGCTGCTCGACTACATCCGCTTCGCGCGCGCCAAGGGCCTGCCGCGCTCGCGCGTGATCGGCGTGCATCTGCTGAAGAACATCCTGATTCCGCTGGTGACGGTGATCGGCCTGGAGTTGGGCTCGGTGATCGCCTTCGCCATCGTCACCGAATCCATCTTCGCCTGGCCCGGGATGGGCAAGCTGGTGATCGATTCCATCTTCCAGCTCGACCGCCCGGTGGTGGTGGCCTACCTGCTGGTGGTGGTGTTCATGTTCATCATGATCAACCTGGTGGTGGACGTGCTCTACTCGGCGCTTGACCCGCGCGTACGCATAGCGGAAGCGAAATGAAGGAGTTTTTAAGCAACAGGATTGCAGCGACCGGTCTGGCGATGCTCATGGTCGTCATTGCGATTGCGTTGTTTGCGCCCTGGATCTCGCCGCAAAATCCCTACGACCTTGGCAAGCTGGACCTCATGGATTCACGCCTGGAACCCGGTGGCAAGTACCTGCTCGGCACGGACGGGCAGGGCAGGGACATGCTGTCGGCCATTTTCTACGGCCTGCGCGTGTCGCTGCTGGTGGGCGCGGCGAGCGGCGTGATCGCGCTCACGCTGGGCGGTTTGCTCGGCGTGCTCGCCGCCTATGTGGGCGGGCGCTTCGAGAGCATCCTGATGCGCATCGTGGATATCCAGCTCGGATTTCCCGCGATCCTGGTGGCGCTGATCCTCATCGCGGTGCTGGGCAAAGGCGTGGACAAGATCATCTTCGCGCTGGTGTGCGTGCAGTGGGCCTACTACGCCCGTACCGCGCGCTCGGCGGCGCTGGTCGAGCGCGGCAAGGAATACATGGAAGCGGCGCGTGGCCTAGGGCTGAGTCGCACGCGTATCGTGCTCAAGCATCTGCTGCCCAACGCGTCGCCGCCTTTGATCGTCGTAGGCACGGTGCAAGTCGCGCACGCCATCGCGCTGGAGGCCACGCTTTCCTTCCTCGGCCTGGGCCTGCCGGCCACCGAGCCGTCGCTGGGCCTCCTGATCGCCAACGGCTACGAGTACCTGCTCTCGGGCAAGTACTGGATCAGCATGTATCCGGGGGTGGCCCTGCTGCTCACCATTCTCGCCATCAACCTGGTCGGCGACCAGTTGCGCGACCAGCTTAATCCGCGGCTCTCCCGTGCTTGAAATAGAGAACCTGGTCACCGAATTCGCCACGCGCGACGGAATTGCGCGGGCTGTCAATGATGTTTCTTTTGAATTAAAACCCAAAGAAATTCTCGGCGTGGTCGGCGAGTCCGGCTCAGGCAAGTCGGTGCTCGGTTACTCGATGATCGGCCTCGTGGACCCGCCGGGGCGGGTCGTCTCGGGCAGCGTGCGCTTCGAGGGGCGCGAGCTCATCGGCCTGCCGGAGGAGGAGATGCGCGCGTTGCGCGGCAAGCGCATCGCGATGATTTTCCAGGACCCGATGATGACGCTCAACCCGGTGCTCTCGATCGAGACGCAGATGGTGGAAACGGTTTTTGCGCATGAATCCTTTGACCGGGCAAAGGCGAGAAAAATATGCCTCGAAAACCTCGAACTCGTCGGCATTGCCTCTCCCGAGCGCAGGCTGAAGCAATACCCTCATGAATTCTCCGGCGGCATGCGTCAGCGCGTGGCGATCGCGATCGCGCTGCTGCACCGGCCCGCTCTGATCATCGCCGACGAGCCGACCACCGCGCTCGACGTCACCGTGCAGGGCCAGATTCTCTATGAGATGCAGCGCCTGGTGCGTGAAACCGGCGCCGCGCTGGTCTGGATCACGCACGATCTGTCGGTGGTCGCGGGCTTCGCCGATAGCGTCGCGGTGATGTATGCGGGGCGGATCGTCGAAAACGGGCGCACCGAAGACGTGCTGCATTCCCCGCGCCATCCCTACACGCGCAGCCTGCTCGACTCGGTGCCGGCCAACAATATCGGCCAGGTGCGCCTGCGCCAGATTCCCGGGATGACGCCGTCGCTGGCGCGTCTGCCCGCGGGTTGTTCGTTTCGCGAGCGCTGCGGTCACGCCGATGCGCAATGTTCTTCCATGCCGGAAATGAAAACCAGCGTCCGCTGTCACCATCCCCTGTGCTAGAGCTCAGCAACGTCTCCAAACGCTTCAGCAAGCGGCTCGATGCCGTGGAGAAGTTCGCGCGCAGGCTGGGTGCGGATGTGCCGGAGCACACCGTGCATGCAGTGGATCGCGTGAGTTTCGGCGTCGCCCGAGGCGAAGTGGTGGGTCTGGTTGGCGAGTCCGGTTGCGGCAAGTCCACGCTCGGCAGGCTCGCCTGTGGCCTGATCGAGCCGAGCGAGGGGCAGGTGCTTTACAAGGGCCAGCGCCCCGCCGGCACGCAGCGGCCGCAGATGATCTTCCAGGATCCGTTCGCCTCGCTCAATCCGCGCATGCGGGTGGAGGAAATCATCGGCGAAGCTCCAGTGGTTCATGGTTTTGTTTCAAGATCTGAATTAAAAAATTATGTAAGCGAGATGCTGGAGCAGGTCGGCCTCGATCCCTCCTATCGCAGGCGCTATCCGCACCAGTTCTCCGGCGGGCAGCGGGCGCGCATCGGCATTGCGCGTGCGCTGGCAGTGAAGCCCGATTTCCTGGTCTGTGATGAAGCGGTGGCCGCGCTGGATGTCTCGATCCAGGCGCAGGTGTTGAATCTCTTCATGGACCTGCGCGAGAATCTCGGCCTCACCTACCTCTTCATCAGCCACGACCTGGGCGTGGTGCGCCACCTCGCGCAGCGGGTGGTGGTGATGTACCTGGGGCGCGTGGTGGAGAGCGCGCCGGCGGCGGAGCTGTTCGCCGCGCCGAACCATCCGTACACCCGGGCGTTGCTGGCCGAGGTGCCGCGGCTGGAGCGCAAGCGGCGCGAATTCGCGCCGATCAAGGGGGAGATCCCGTCGCCACTCGCGCCGCCCGCTGGCTGCCATTTCCACCCTCGCTGTCCCCATGCCACCGAACGCTGCGCCCGCGAGGCGCCGGTGCTGCGCGAAATCGCCCCGGGGCGCCTCTCGGCCTGCCACCTGAATGGATAAGCTCGCCACTTATTACGCGCAGCGTGCCGTCGAGTACGAGCGCATCTACGCCAAGCCGGAGCGCCAGCCCGATCTGCGCGCGCTGGAGGCGCGTATCCGGAAGATGCTCGCGGGCCGCAAGGTGCTCGAGCTGGCCTGCGGCACCGGCTACTGGACCGATGTGTTTGCCGCCGCAGCCGCGCAGGTCACCGCGCTGGACCTGAGCGAGGAAGTGCTCGCGATCGCGCGCGTGAAGGAAAATGCCTCGAAAAATGCCGCGAAGGTGCAATTCGTGCGCGGCAGCGCCTACGACATTGCCGATTTCGGGCGCACGCACGACGCCCTGTTCGCCGGGTTCTGGTGGTCTCACGTGCCGCTTGAAAAAATGGAAAGCTTTCTGCAAGCAGTCACCCGCTGCGTCGCCCCGGGGGCCTTGATCGCTTTCCTCGACAACCGCTATGTGGAAGGTTCGAGCACGCCGGTTTCACGTCGCGATGCGCAAGGCAACAGCTACCAGACGCGCAAGCTCGATGACGGCAGCAGCCACGAAGTCCTGAAGAACTTTCCGCAAGCGAGCGAGTCGATCCAGTGCGCCTCGCGGCACGGCTGGGGCGCGAATGTCGACTCGCCGCATTCCGGCCATGCCTTCCCGGATGATTTCGGCGCCGCGGTCAGCGAAGCCGAATTGCGCGAAGGCGAGGACTGCCATGTACGTCAAGGTAAACGATCCCTACAAGGGCGTGGAGCTGGTGCGCGCGTACTCGAATCCCGTGGCGGGCCGCCACAGCCTGCAGATCGAGATCAGCAAACGGCTCTACATGGACGAACGTACGTTGCAGAGGAATGAGGGCTTTCATTCCCTGCGCCTTTCACTTGCCGAACTGCTGAAAGAGATCTCAAAATACATACAAAGACCATGAATCATCATCCCATCGAGATTTCTCCTCCCGACATCGCTCCCTACAAAACCGGCAACACCGGTGTCGATTACGTCCACGTGCTGGATTCCGGCAAGCCGGGGCCCAATGTCATGCTGCAGGCGCTTACGCACGGCAATGAATTCTGCGGTGCGATTGCCTTGAAGCTCTTGTTCGACGAAAAGATCAGGCCAGGGCAAGGCAAGCTGACCCTTGCTTTCGCCAATGTGGCCGCCTATGCGCGCTTCGATTTCGACGATCCGGACCGTTCGCGCTACATCGACGAGGATTACAACCGCGTGTGGGGCGATGATGCGCTGCTGGGGCCGCGCGACTCCGCCGAGTTGCGCCGCGCGCGCGAAATGCGCCCGTTCGTGGATGCCGCGGACTACCTGCTCGACCTGCATTCGATGCACGAACCCTGCCGGCCGATCATGGTCTGTGGGTCGAAGGACAAAGGCGGCGCGAAAAGTGCAGCCTTCGCTCGCCGCATCGGGGCGCCCGGCGACCTGCTGATCGATACCGGCCACCCGGCCGGACTGCGCATGATCGAGCGCGGCGCTTTCAATGATCCGGCGAGCCCGAAGACAGCGGTGCTGATCGAATGCGGCCAGCACTGGGAAAAGAGCGCCGCCGACGTGGCCGTAGACACCCTGTTCCGGTTCCTCGCAGCAACGGGAGCCGTAAATGCATCAATTTGTAAATCCTATTCACGCCTGCCGCCGCCTGCGGTACAAAGGATCGTTCGCGTCACGGAGCCAGTGGTGGCGAAGAGTATGAACTTGAAATTTCCATATCTATTCAAAGGCCTGGAAGTAATTCGAAAGGCCGGAACGGTGGTCGCCACGGACGGCGACACGGTCTGGAAGACGCCCTACGACGACTGCGTCATGGTGATGCCTTCGCTTGCGCATGTGAAACCCGGAACCACCGTGCTGCGTTTGGGGAGATATGACTGAAATGAGGTTCTTCGTCCTCCTCGCCTTGATTCTCCTTGCAGGCAATGCGCACGCCCAGATCTACCGCTGGATGGACGCCAGCGGGCGCGTCAATTTCTCCAACAGCGCGCCGCCGCAGGGCGTGAAATTTACGATCGTAGATCCGAACGCGAAAGAAGGTCCTGTCTCTCCCGACAGTACCGAGTGCTACACCATCCGCTGCCAGGGCGAGCGCATGGAAGAGCGCGAGCGCAAGCGCGAGGCGGAAATCGCGAAAGCCGCAGCGGATCGCGCAATCTCGTGACCGCCGCGCGCGCGGGGCTGATCATGAAGACCTACACCTACCTGCCCGTGCCGGGCGACCCGTTTACCACCACCATCACGCTGGTAGGCGGGCGGGTCTCGGAGCTCGAGAGAGTGCGCAAGTTCTAGCCTTTGGCGCGGCAGGGGCGCAATCTGATAGGCTGCGCGCCCCATGATGAAAGAAACCCGGGAAAAGCCCAAGCGCGCCGTGGTCGCGGCCGTGCAGCTCTCCAGCGTCAGCGACCTTGAATTCGAGGCGTCGTTGACCGAACTGAGCCAGCTCGCGAAGACGCTGGGCTTCGAGGTCGTCGGCAGGTTCACGCAGAAGCGCGCCCAGTTCGATCAGACGGCCTACTTCGGTACCGGAAAGCGGGAGGAACTGCGCAGCCTCGCGGAGGACGCCGACCTTATCCTCGTCGACCATGAAATCTCCCCCTCGCAGGCGCGCAACCTGGAGAAGGAGGTCGGTTGCGAGGTCATGGACCGCACCATGGTCATTCTCGAGATCTTCCACCGCCACGCGCGCTCGCGCGCCGCGCGCGCGCAGGTCGAGATCGCGCGCCTGGGCTACATGGCGCCGCGCATGCGCGAGGCGGCGAAGCTCGCGGGACCGCAGGGCCGGGGACGCAGCGGCGTCGGTGGCCGCGGCGCCAGCGAGTCGCGCACGGAACTCGACCGGCGCAAAATCCGCGACCGCATCGCCGAACTGGAGCGCGAGCTCGCCGCGATGGGCGCCGAGCGCAAGACGCAGCGCGCGCGGCGGCAGGAGCGTCCGGGACTCGCGCGCGTGGCGCTGGTCGGCTACACCAACGCGGGCAAGTCCACCCTGATGCGCGCGCTCACCGGGAGCGAGGTGCTGGTGGCCAACAAGCTGTTCGCGACCCTCGACACCACCGTGCGCGCGCTCCATCCCGAGAGCGTGCCGCGCGTGCTGGTCAGCGACACGGTCGGTTTCATCAAGAACCTGCCGCACGGGCTGGTCGCCTCGTTCAAGTCGACGCTCGACGAGGCGCTCGAGGCCTCGCTGTTGCTGCACGTCGTCGACGCGAGCGATCCCGGGTTCGAGCGGCAACTCGCGGTGACCGAGGACGTACTTAAGGAAATCGGCGCGAAGGATGTGCCGCGCCTCTTGGTGCTCAACAAGATCGACCACGGCGGCGGCGAAGCATCGCTGCGTGCTCTATACCCCGCGGCCATCGTCATGAGCGCACGCCGCGAGGGCGACGTCGCGACGCTGCGCGACGCGATCGTCGCATTCTTCCAGCGGGACCTGGTCGAGGCCGAACTGTTTCTTCCCTGGACGGCGCAGCAGCTGCGCGGCGAGATCTTCGCGAGCTGCCAGGTGCTGGAAGAACGCGCCGGGAACGAGGGTGCATCCTTCCGCGTCTGCGGCGAGCCCGAGGTCGTGACGCGCCTGCGAGAGCAGCTCGGTCGCAAGTCCTAGGCGAGGGCGTGCGACTTCGCGGCGGCGCTCCAGTTCTCGTTCCAGTCGCGCCCCAGAAAATCGAGTTCGCGGCCGTCGGCCTGGAAAAACTTGTTCGGCAGCTGGAACATCGCCACCGACAGGTTGCCCTCCGGTCCCGCCCAGGCCTCGTGCCGGCTGCCCGCCGGGCGCCAGACGAAATTGCCCGGCGTCACTTTGCCTTCGCCGCAGATCAGCGTGCCCTCGAGCACGTAGGTCTGCTCTATCAGCACGTGCTCATGGTCCGGCAATCTGGCGTTGGGCGCCATTTTCATGAGCACCGTCAGCAGTCCGGAACTGCGCTCGAGGAGCAGCGTCTTGGCCTCTATCCCGGGATAGGCGGTCTTGGTCCACGGCAGCGCCGCGGTTTCGACGAAGCGCGAGGCCAGCGGCGGCAACTGGCCGTGCTGTTTGGCGTTTGGTGTGATTGCGGTGGTCATTTGCGCAGCTTACCCCAGAGTTCGTTCAGGCGGCTATAGCGTCCGCAGCCGTTGACGTAGAACTTGTAGCGCACCGGATTCTTCTTGTAGTAGTCCTGGTGGTAGTCCTCGGCGGGCCAGAACTGCGAGGCTTTCACGATCGGCGTCACGATCGGCTGCCTGAATTCCTTGAGCTTCTCGTACTTCGCTTTTGAGGCTTCGGCGAGGCGCTTCTGCTCCCCGTCGTGCCAGTAGATGCCGGGGCGGTACTGCGTGCCGCCATCGCAGAACTGGCGGTCGATAACGGTCGGGTCGTGATTCAGCCAGAACGCGTCGAGCAGCTTTTCGTAGCTTACTTTCGCGGGGTCGAACTTCACTTCGACGACCTCGGTATGCCCGGTGGTGCCGGAGGAGACCATTTCGTAACTCGGGTTCTTCGTCCTGCCGTCGGCGTAGCCCGAAACAGCCGAGACCACGCCAGGCACTTTCTCCATGGCTTCCTCCAGGCACCAGAAGCAGCCGCCGGCGAAGGTCGCGGTGGACAGATTGCCCTGAGCCTGGGCTGCCGCAGGGAACAGGAAGGCGATTGCGAGGACAAGTTTTCTCATGAATTTCTCCTTTGCCTGAGTCGCGCGATGCACCACGAGCCTTACAGTACCTGCAGTTTCGACTTCTGCGTGCCGCCGGCGTCGAAATTCGACGGCTCGAGCCAGCGGTCGTATTCCCGCCTGAATTCCGGCCATTCCGAATCGAGCATCGAAAACCAGGCGGTGTCGCGGTTGGCGCCCTTGGCCCACATGTGCTGCCGGAACAGGCTCTCGTAGCTGAAGCCGAAGCGCCTTGCCGCGGCTTTGGAGGGTTCGTTCAGATTGTTGCATTTCCACTCAAAGCGCCGGTAACCGAGGTCCTCGAACACATGGCGCGCCGCGAGGTAGAGCGCCTCGGTCGAGACCCGCGTGCGCGAGATGGCGGGCCCCCACAGGATATTGCCGATCTCGATGACGCCGTGCTCGGGCGTGATGCGCATCAGCGCCTGCCGGCCCGCGGCGCGGCCGCTGGATTTGTCGATGACCGCGCTGAACAGCGGGTCGCTGGCGGCGCTCATCTTCGCAATCCAGGCATTCATGTCTGCGATTCCCGCAGGCGGCACATCGAACAGGTAGGCGAAGCGTGCGTCCGCGCCGGGCGCGGCCGAGGCTTCGAACAGGTCGGGCGCATGCGCAACCGAAAGTGGTTCGAGGCGCGCATAGCGCCCATCGAGGACCACCCTCGCTGGCCGCGGGCAGGGCAGGCGGGCCTGCACGGTCAAACGGCGCCCGGCTACTCGATCTTGGCTTTGCCGCGCAGGTCGCGGATCAGGCTGTCGACCTTCTGGCCGACCAGGCGCTGCTGGATCTGCTGGCTGACCTGCGACAGCGGCGGGAAGCTGACCGGGCGCACGTCGTCAAGCTGGATGATGTGGAAGCCGAAGCGGCTGCGCACCGGCGCGTCGGTCATCTTGCCCTTCTCCAGCTTCACCATCGCGTCGGAGAAGGCTTTGTCGAAATTGGTGGGCACGTTCCAGTCGAGGTCGCCGCCCTTGGGACGCGTGCCTTCGTCAAGCGACCGCTTCTGGGCGACATCGTCGAATTTGGCGCCCTTTTTCAGGTCGGCGAGCACGCTCTTGGCGTCGTCCTCGGTCGCGACCAGCACGTGCCTGGCCTTGTACTCCCGATCGCCGGTCTGTGATTTGGCGCGCTCGTACTCCTTCTGCACGTCGGCGTCGCTGATCGGATTGACGCGGATGTGCTCGGCGACCACCGCGTTGGCGACCACTTCCTGCCTGACGAGGTCGATTTGCTGCTGCACCTCGGCTTTCTTCGCGATGCCGCTGCGGTTCGCCTCCTGGATCAGCAGTTCATTGTTGATCAGCGCCTCGCGCAACTGCGCGCGCAGCTGGTCGTTGTCCTGCGCGCCGCGCGCAGTCTGCTGGCGGACCACGATGTCGAGGCGAGTGCGCGGGATCTGGACGCCATTCACGGTGGCGAGCGGTCCGGTCGCGGCGGCGGGCTTCGCGGGGGCCTTGGCGGGTTCCTTGGTCGGAAGCTGCGCCAACACCGGAGCGGATAACAGCACGGGCAGCAGCAACGCCAGGACAAGAATCTTCTTTTTCATGCGCTTCCCTTCGGGGTGAAGACGTAATTATGCGTCAATTTCTTCGACTGCCTTGGCGCTGATGGAGAGCGCATGGATCGGGTTCTGCATCAGTTCGCCCAGCGCCTCGTAGATCATCCGGTGCCGTGCCACGGTTGTCTTGCCGGCGAAGGCGGCTGACACGATCGTCAGTTTCCAGTGCGTGTTGCCGCCCGGCGCCGCGCCGGTATGCCCGGCGTGCTTCGCGCTCTCGTCCAGCAATTCCAGCCGTGTTGGCGAAAGTGCGCTCAAGCACATTTTGATTTCGTCAGCGACTGTCATTGCGTGCCCGGCGGTTGGTTTTCCTCCACGTGGCGCGAGAGATACAGCGCCTGCCCGACGACGAACACCAGCATCAAGCCGGTTGCACCGAAGAGCTTGAAATCGACCCACTGGTCGGTGGTGAAGTTGAATGCGACCAGCAGATTGACCACGCCCATGAGCGCGAAGAACGCCACCCAGCTCCAGTTCAGCTGGCGCCAGACCGCGTCGGGCAGATGCACCTGCGCGCCGAGCATGCTGCGGATCAGGTTCCGGCGCAGCAGCAGTTCGGCGAGGGCGAGCGCGATGCCGAACAGCCAGTAGAGCACCGTCGGCTTCCACTTGATGAAGGTTTCGTCGCGCAGGACTAGCGTCGCGCCGCCGAACACCACGATGATGCCGAGGCTGGCCCACAGCATGCTGTCGATCTTCTTCTTCAGCAGCGCAAGCACCCCGATCTGCAGGAACGTGGCGCCGATCGCCACCGCCGTGGCGACGTAAATGTCCGCCATCTTGAATGCGGCGAAGAACAGGATCACCGGGAACAGGTCGAAGAGGAATTTCATTCTGGCGCTATTATTGCTCAAAGGACCATGCCGGTTTGCCGAAGGACTGCGGGTTCCGGTCGATCGGCAGGTTAAATGAGGGCCCGCGGGAGTATCATTCGAGGGTCCAGGAGAGGATGACATTGCGCCGCACAGGATGGTTGCTTGCATTAGTGGTGATGGCCCTGGTCGCGGCCCCTGCGGTGCGCGCCCAGCAGCCGCTTGCCGAAGAGGCGCTTCCCGATCGCATCATCCGCGGCCTTTTCCGCTCGTTGTTCGGCGGCGGCGAAACCAAGAAACCGGACCAGCCGGAAGCGCAACCGGCGCCTCAACCGGAGGCGCCATCTTCGCCCGGCGCCGCGGCAGCGCCGCTCAGCCTGCACGCCGCGATCGCGAAAGGTGATTTCGCCAACGCGCTGAAGATGATCGAGCAAGGCGCCGACATCGAGGCCAAGGACCCCGGCGCGGGCGCATCGGCGCTGCACTACGCGGTGATGAAGGGCTCGCTGCCGATGATCGGGATGCTGTTGCAGCGCGGCGCGGACGTCAACAGCCGCACCAAGAGCGGCACCACGCCCCTGCATACGGCGGTGCTCTACAACCACTACGAGGCCGCCGAGTACCTCATCGACAAGGGCGCCAACGTGAATTCGAAAAGCTCAAGCGGCGTAACGCCACTTGAACTGGCTCGCACAGCGAAGCACAAGCACCTCGAAAAGTTGCTGCGCGACCGCGGCGCGAGCTAGGCCGCGCTACTTTCTTTCGACCTGTCCCACAGGTTTGGCACAGTCTTGTTGTGATAGCCGGAGATGAACTCTTTCGGCTTTCCGGTCGCGGGGTCGAAGGTGTGCCGGCGCAGCGCGCCGATGTTTGCGCCGTATACGTGAATGCTGACCGCAGTCTCCGTCCCCGCGTTGGAGACGACGTGGATATCGCCGATGGCGGGTGAAACACGGTCGATTTCGCCGGGTTTTGACTCGTGTGAATTTATTTTTCTTAGGCAAGAAGAAAACTCTTCACACAACTCCACGCCACGCATCACACCCACCAGGCCCCAGACCGTGTGGTCGTGAATTGGCGTGCGGTGCCCCGCCATCCAGACGAAGCTCAGCACCGAGAAACGCTCCAGAGGATCGCAGTAGAGCAGGTACTGGCGGTAGGACTCCGGCGCAGGCGCGGCGAATTCCTGCGGCAGCCAGTCGTCATGGGTCACGAGGGCGCGCAGCAGTTTCTCGCCCTCATCCAGCAGGCGCGGTTCATCGGCGCCATGGCGCTCCACCAGCTGCGTCATGTCGAGCACGTAATCCCGCAGGCGGCGGATGTTCTCCACGTCAGTGGATCTTCACGTACTCGTAGTCGACCGGCAGATTGTTGATGCCGCGTTCGGGCGGCGCGATCCAGCCGGCCATCTTGCCAGGTTCCGCCACGCGCTTCATCAGCGACATTACAAATGCGCGGTCTGATTCGGCGGGGATCCAGCTGCCCAGGTTTTTCTCGTAATTTTCCTTTGTCACCACGTTGCCCAGCGGATCCACGGGCTGGCCCGCCCAGATGCCGATCGAGCGCCGGAAGCGGCTCGAAGGCAGCTTGAGCGCGAGAGCGCCGTGGCCGGCACGCTCGATGACGCGGTTCCAGCGCTTCAGACCGATCCCGCAGTCCTTCAGGTAGGACTCGCGCATGACTTCATTCAGCGCGTTGAGCATCGGCACGCTTTCGTCGCCCTGAGGGGTCTTCAGCTGGAATATCTTTTCCCTGAGGACGTGGTCCTCGTAGCTTGATTCATCCGGCCGGCCCTTCAGTCCGTTGGCGAAATTCGCCGCTGAATTGGATGAAATCTCGTTGCCGAACAGGTCGAGCGAGGAGGAGCACCAGAAATTCAGGTATTTCTGCAGCAGCCCCAGGTCCACCGCGCCGTGCGCACGGATACGCGCGGCATCGTCAGTGCCGAGTTCCTTCATCACTTCCAGCGTGCGCCTGATCACGCGGCCGATGCCGGTCTCGCCGACGAACATGTGGTGCGCTTCCTCGGTGAGCATGAAGCGGCAGGTGCGCGACAGCGGATCGAAGCCCGACTCGGCGAGGCTCTTGAGCTGGTATTTTCCGTCGCGGTCGGTGAAGTAGGTGAAGCAATAGAACGACAGCCAGTCCGAGATCGGTTCGTTGAACGTTGTCAGGATTCGCGGCTTGTCGGCGTCGCCGGAGTGGCGCTGCAGCAGTTCTTCGGCTTCTTCGCGGCCGTCGCGGCCGAAATAGGCGTGCAGCAGGTAGACCATCGCCCAGAGGTGGCGGCCTTCCTCGACGTTCACCTGGAAGAGGTTGCGCAGGTCGTAGAGGGAAGGGCAGGTGTGGCCGAGCAGGCGCTGCTGTTCGACCGAGGCCGGTTCCGTGTCTCCCTGGGTCACGATCAGCCGGCGCAGGATCGAGCGGTACTCGCCCGGTACCTGCTGCCAGACGGGCTGGCCCATGGCGTCGCCGAAGCCGATCTTCCGGTCGGCCACAAGGTCGGCGAGGAAGATGCCCCAGCGGTAGTCGGGCATCTTCACCGCGCCGTACTGCGCCCAGCCGCCGGCATCCACCGATACGGCGGTGCGCAGGTAGACGTCGGCGCCCTGGAAATCAGTCGGGCCCATGCCCTTCCACCAGTCGATGAATTTCGGCTGCCAGTGCTCGAGTGCGCGCTGCAGCGTGCGGTCGGTCGTCAGGTTGACGTTGTTGGGGATCTTTTCGCTGTAGTTGATGCCGCTCATGATCAGACTCTTTCCCAATTGAACTTCGCCTTGGAACCCGTGCCGTAGACTTTCAGCGCTCCCTGCTCGCCAACCGCGTTTGGCCGGATGAAAATCCAGTTCTGCCAGGCCGAAAGCCGCCCGAAGACGCGCGTCAGCATGTTCTCGCGGCCCGTGAAGCGCAGCGAGGCTTCCATCCCGGTAAGCGCATCGGGCGACAGAGTGACGCGCTCCTCGATCGCGATGCGCACCTCGTCCTCCCAGTCGATGTCGTCGGGGGCGGAGGTGATGAGGCCAAGCTCCTTGGCTGTTTGCGTATCAATGGGTTTATTCGCTTCCTTTTTTACTTTCTCCATAAATTCGATTTCACCACAATAGTGCGCCGAAATCCTCGAGTCCCCGTTTACCATCGGGTAGGTGCCGAAATTGAGCGATGAAAGCGCGATCGACGGGCCATTGTCCTCGGCGTCCAGCATGTAGCTGCGGTCGGCGGCGTAGAGCAGTTCGGCCAGCGTGCCGGCGAAGCAGGAACCCGGTTCCACCACCGCGAAGATCGAGCGCGAAGACACATCCAAGCGCGCGAACGTGCGGCGCAGGTAGCCGACGGTCTCGCGCACGAACCAGTCTTTTGAATTTTTCTCAAGCAGCGAATCAAGTTCCAGGACTTCCTGGATGCTGCCTTTCGTCTTGAAAATCCATAGCCCCACATCGAGATGGTTGTGGCGCAGATTGAGGATCGCCTCGTCCAGTTCGCGCGCGAGCTGCAGCGGATACCACTGCGCATTCCGTTGAATCTGGATTTGCTCTTTGGTCGGGCCTTTGACGGTGATTTCCGCTGTTCTTGCCTGTGCATTCACCTGAAGATCCACAAGCCGGGGCTTCAAGGGCGTCAACGCAATTCCTTGCCCTCCGGGCCTGTCGGAATCCTGCGCCAGTTGCAGCGCGCGCTGCTTAACGAATTCGGCGAACTGCTGCGGCTTGGCGGCGTGGTCCACCAGCTTCCATTCCCTGGCCCGGTCCGCACGCACGCCTTCCGCGGTGGTGCAGAACACGTCGGCGAGGTCGCGCCGCACCTTGCGCTTGTCGACGATGCGCGTCAGGCCGCCGGTGCCGGGGAGCACGCCGAGCAGCGGCACTTCGGGCAGGCTCACCGTGCTCGAGCGGTCGTCGATCATGGCGATTTCGTCGCAGGCGAGCGCGAGCTCATAGCCGCCGCCGGCGGTGGTGCCGTTGAGCGCGGCGAGGAACTTGAGCCCGGAGTGCGTGCTGGAATCCTCCAGGCCGTTGCGCGTCTCGTTGGTGAACTTGCAGAAGTTCACCTTCCACGCATGGCTGGACAGGCCGAGCATGTAGATGTTGGCGCCGGAACAGAACATGCGGGTCTTGCCGCTGGTGATCACCACCGACTTCACCTCGGGGTGCTCGAAGCGGATGCGGTTGACCGCGTCGTGCAGCTCGATATCGACGCCGAGGTCGTAGGAATTCAGCTTCAGCTTGTAGCCGGGCGCGATGCCCTTGTCCTCGGCGATGTCCAGCGCGAGCGTGGCCACCGGGCCGTCGAACGACAGCTTCCAGTGATTGTATTGGTCGGGCCGGGTGTCGAATGTGATCATCTTTGTTCCGTAAGCGTTTTCTTCAGTTCGGAAAAGCTTTCCTTGAAGGGCTTGCCGGTCGTATCGAGCGTCGCGTCGGCGCGCGAATAGAGCCGGTCGCGGTCAGCCAACAGCTTGCGGATCTCGTCAAGGGCCGCTGAACGTCCTTTGAAAGGGCGCATGTCGCCTTGGGCGATGACGCGGTTCATGTGCTCTTCGGGCCTCGCCTTGAGCCAGACCGTATGGCAATTGTCGAGCAGCAGGCGGTAGGTATCTGGGTCGGTCACCAGGCTGCCGCCGGCCGCGATCACGGCGGACTCGTGGGTACGAAGAACGCGCTCCAGGGCGCGCCGCTCGAAGCGGCGGAATGCCTCCTGGCCGTACATCGCGAAGACTTCGCCCAGTTTCGCGCCGGCTTCGCGTTCGACTTCGCTGTCGAGTTCCACGAACGGGACGCCGCGGGCGGCGGCGAGTTTGGCGCCGAGCGTGGATTTGCCCGCGCCGCG
>CAMDRF010000047.1 GCA_945906765.1 Nitrosovibrio sp. Nv4
TGTTTGCTCCCCACGCTTTCGTGCATGAGCGTCAGTATTGGCCCAGGAGGCTGCCTTCGCCATCGGTGTTCCTCCACATATCTACGCATTTCACCGCTACACGTGGAATTCCACCTCCCTCTGCCATACTCCAGCATCGTAGTTTCAAGTGCAGTTCCCAGGTTAAGCCCGGGGATTTCACGCCTGACTTGCGACGCCGCCTGCGCACCCTTTACGCCCAGTAATTCCGATTAACGCTCGCACCCTACGTATTACCGCGGCTGCTGGCACGTAGTTAGCCGGTGCTTCTTCTTCCGGTACCGTCATTCACCCCCGCTATTAACGAAGGCGATTTCGTTCCGGCCGAAAGTGCTTTACAACCCGAAGGCCTTCTTCACACACGCGGCATGGCTGGATCAGGCTTGCGCCCATTGTCCAAAATTCCCCACTGCTGCCTCCCGTAGGAGTCTGGGCCGTGTCTCAGTCCCAGTGTGGCTGGTCGTTCTCTCAAACCAGCTACGGATCGTCGCCTTGGTGGGCTTTTACCCCGCCAACTAGCTAATCCGACATCGGCCGCTCCAATCGCGCGAGGCCCCGAAGTTACCCTCGGGGTCCCTCGCTTTCATCGTGAGATCTCATGCGGTATTAGCCAATCTTTCGACTGGTTATCCCCCACGAAAGGACACGTTCCGATGTATTACTCACCCGTCCGCCGCTCGCCGCCAGGGTTGCCCCCGCGCTGCCGCTCGACTTGCATGTGTAAGGCATGCCGCCAGCGTTCAATCTGAGCCAGGATCAAACTCTTCAGTTTAATCTCTGCTTGGCAATGCTTATTGCTTGTACTTCATCCTGCTTCTCAAAGTAAACGAGGTACTACTAAATACTGCGTGTACTAATAAGTTGCAGGCTACTAGATGCTTGTACCTTCGGCATCGAGCGCCCACACCTATCGGCTGCGAATTGTTAAAGAGCGGACCTGCACCCGGGTGAATCTTCCGGTCCTGCATCCGCGCATCGCGCGGACCTGAACGGCTGTTGGTTGCGGGGATAGGATTTGAACCTATGACCTTCGGGTTATGAGCCCGACGAGCTGCCAGACTGCTCCACCCCGCGTCCGTTGAGCCAAAGATTATAGCGGGTGTCGGACTGCGGTGTCAAACTTTTGATGCCTTTTTTTGATGCCTTTTCTTTACACCTCAGTCCGCAGTCGCCCCGCTGGCCTTGATCACCTTCGACCATTTCGCCTGTTCGGTGCGGATCCAGGCGGAAAACTCGGCGGACGAGTTCGCCACGACGTCGAAACCCTGCTTGCCGAGCATGTCGACCGTGTCGGCGGCGCGCATCGCCCTGACTGTCTGGGTACTGATTCGATTCAAAATTTCCTGAGGCAATCCGGCGGGGGCGAGAAGGCCGATCCAGGCCAACGACTCGAGCTGCGGATAGCCCAGTTCGGCGACATTCGGCACTTCGGGCGCCAGGGCGCTGCGCTTCAGGCCGGTCACCGCGAGCGCTTTCATCTTGCCCGCGCGCACCTGCGGCAATACGGCGGGGACAATGGCGAACATCGTCTGGATGTTGCCCGAGAGCAGGTCGGTGACCGCGGGCGGAAAGCCGCGGTACGGAATGTGCACGATAAATACGCCGGCATCGCTCTTCAGCAGCTCCATCGTGAGGTGTGAGGCGCTGCCGCCGCCCACGGAGCCGTAAGACAGCCGCCCAGGGTTCTTTTTCAGGTATCCGAGGAACGCCTTGAAGTCGTTTGCCTCGACTGAGGGCGCCACCACCAGCATCTGCGGCGCCGTTGCGAGCAGCGAGACCGGCAGCAAATCCTTGTCTGAGTCGTAGCCGAGGTTCTTGTAGAGGAATTTGTTGATCGCGGCGGGACCGTTGATGCCGATCAGCAGCGTGTAGCCGTCGGCGGGCGCCTTCGCCACCGCTTCGGCGCCGATGTTGCCGCCCGCGCCCGTGCGGTTCTCGACCACGAACGGCTGGCCGAGCGCTTCCTGGAGCTTTGTCGCCAGCGTCCTGCCGACGATGTCTGGGGTCGAACCCGGAGGATAGGGAATGACGACGCGAACGGGCTTTGATGGGTAAGTTTGTGCTGAAACAAACCCGGTAAGAAGAGCAAGAAAGAAAGCAAGCAACCCCTTGGCCATCAAATCCTCTCCGTTTCCCCGCTGCGCGGCTGCCAGCCCATGAGCCGCTTCTCGGCGAGCGTGACGACCCAGTCGAGCACCAGCGCGAAGACCGTCAGCACTAGTATGCCCGCGAACACCGTGTTGATGTCGAACACGCCCTCGGCCTGCAGGATCAGGTAGCCGACGCCTTCGGAGGAACCCAGGTATTCGCCCACCACCGCGCCGACAAACGCGAGGCCAACCGCGTTGTGCAGGCTGGCGAATACCCAGCTCATCGCCGAGGGCAGGTAAACGTAGCGCAGCAGTTGCTTTGGCGAAGCGCCGAGCATGCGCACGTTGGCGAGCACCACCGGGCTTACTTCGCGCACGCCCTGGTAGACGTTGAAGAAGACGATGAAGAAGACGAGCGTCACGCCCAGCGCCACCTTGGAGGCGATCCCGAGGCCGAACCAGACGAAGAAGATCGGCGCCAGGATGACGCGGGGCATGGCGTTGAGCGCCTTGATGTAGGGGTCGAAGATCGCCGAGGCGGTGGGCGCAAGTGCCAGCCAGATGCCCATCGCGAGGCCGGCCACGGTGCCGATGACAAACGCGAGCAACGTCTCGACCAGCGTTACCCAGAGGTGGCGGTAGATATCGCCGCCAGCAAACCAGACCCAGATCCGGCTAAACACCTTGAGCGGTTCGCCGAACAGGAACGGCGCCCGGTGCGGGTCATCGAAGTAAATTGGCGGCAGGATACCCGGCGCCGTGAGCAGGTGCCAGGCGGCGAACACGCCGACCAGGATCAGCGCTTGCCAGAAGCGCAGAGCGAGATTACTGGAGCTGCTGCGCATAGCCCTTCAACACTTCGTCCTTCATCGCGTGCCAGATCTCGCGATGCAGTTCGATGAAGCGCGGCACGAGCCGGACCTCCGCAACGTCGCGCGGCCGCGGGATGTCGATCCGGTAGTCGCCGATCGGGTGCGTCGCGGGCCCTGCCGAGAGCACCACCACCCGGTCGGCGAGCGCAATTGCCTCCTCCAGATCGTGGGTAATGAACACCACCGACTTGCGGTTGGCGGACCAGAGTTCGAGCAATTCGTTCTCCATCAACTGGCGCGTCTGCACGTCGAGCGCCGAGAACGGCTCGTCCATCAACAAAATCTGCGGGTCGAGGATCAGCGTCTGGGCAAGCGACACGCGCTTGCGCATGCCGCCGGAGAGCTGGTGCGGGTAGCGGTCGCCGAAGCCGCCGAGGCCGACGCGGCGCAGCCAGTCATTGCCCTTTTCCAGATATTCACGCGCTTCCAGACCCCGGAATTCCAGCCCGGCGGTGATGTTGTCGAGCGCGTTGCGCCAGGGCATCAGCGCTTCGGACTGGAACAGGTAGCCGGCGCGGGTGTTGATGCCGGCGAGCGGCTCGCCGAACACGCTGACCTTGCCCGTCGAGGGCTCGAGCAGCCCGGCGGCGACGTTGAGCAGCGTCGTCTTGCCGCACCCGGTCGGACCGACCACGGACACGAACTCCCCGGGGGCAACAGAGAGCGTCGTGTCCTTGACGGCGGTATAGCGGACGGCGCGATCCTCGCGCGAGACGAAGGTGCAGGTAATGTTCTCGAGCGCGAGAGCGAAACTCACTTGTATTTTTGATTTGCCTTCTTGGCGAATTCGTTGGTGTAGGTGCGCGTGAGGTCGATCTCGGCGGGCTTCACCTCGGGATCGAAGGCGGCAAGCGCGCGCACCGTGGCCTTGGCGCCGGCATCCGAGATCAGGCCGTCGGGCGAGATTGCCTCCTTCACCTTGTCGTAGGAGAACAGATACAGCGCGCGGTCGCCGAGCAGGTAGGACTCGGGAACCACCTTGGCGACGTCCGTGGCGCTCGCCTTGGCGATCCACTTGTCGGCGCGCACGATGGCGTTCGCCAGCGCCTGGACGGTGTTCGGATTCTTCTGCACGAACTCGATCGGCGCGTGCAGCACGCCGGCCGGCAGGGCCGCGCCCCAGACCGCTTCAGTGCCTTTCAGCGTCCTCGTGTCGGCGAGCACCTTGATCGAATTGTCCTGCTCGAGCTTGGTGATCACCGGGTCGGTGTTCGAGATAGCGTCGATCTGGCCGCTCTTGATCGCATTGATCGCGGTCGCCCCGAGGCCAACGCCGATGATGGCGACGTCCTTGTTCGGGTCGAGACCGCCCTTGGTGAGCAATTGCTTCACCAGATTGTGGGTGCTCGAGCCGGGTGCGCTGACGCCGATCTTGAGCCCTTTGAGGTCCTTGAACGACTTGATCCCGGCAGCTTTCGCGCTCACCACGCCGAAGGCGATCTGCGGCAGCCGCCCCTGCGCCACGAAGGCCTGGAAATACTGCTTCTTCGACTGCAGGCTGATGGTGTGCTCGTAGGCGCCGGAGACCACGTCGGCGCTGCCGCCGACCACGGCGCGCAGGGCGACCGCGCCGCCCGCGAAGTCGCTCAGCTTGAGGTTAATCCCCTCCTCCTTGAAATAGCCGAGCCGCTCAGCGACCGTGAGCGGCAGGTAGTAGAACGACGCCTGGCCGCCGACCGCAATGTGCACGTCGCGTTTTTCGATTTGTGCTTGTACGAGTGAGATTGCAAAAAAAAGCGCGAATCCAATGACTTTCCTCATGTTCTACCTCCTGTAGACGGACTATAACCCGCGCCGGTCCAGCAGCGCCTGCGAAATGGTGCCGACGTCCACGTACTCCAGTTCGCCGCCCAGCGGCACGCCGCGCGCGATGCGGGTCGCCCTGACGCCGCGCGCGCGCAGCATTTCGGCGATGTAATGGGCGGTGGCCTCGCCCTCGTTGGTGAAATTGGTCGCCAGAATCACCTCCTGCACCACGCCATCTGTCGCCCGCGCCAGCAGCCTGTCCAGGCCGATGTCGCGCGGGCCGATGCCATCGAGCGGCGAAAGCCGGCCCATCAGCACGAAATACATCCCGGAAAAACTGAGCGTCTGCTCGACCATCGCCTGGTCCGCGGGCGTTTCGATCACACACAATAACGCCGCATCGCGCCGCGGCGAACGGCAAAGCGCGCAGACATCCTCCTCGGTAAAGCAGTTGCAGCGACTGCAGTGGCGCACCGTGCGCAAGGCGTCGCCGAGTGATTGCGCCAAGGCCTCTGCTCCCGCGCGATCGTGCTGCATCAGGTAATACGCCATGCGCTGCGCCGAGCGCGGCCCGACGCCGGGCAGCACGCGCAGCGCCTCGATGAGACCCTCCAGACCCGCGGGGCTGGCAGCAGCATCTCTTTTCATTTTTAAAATGAAAAATTCTTTCAGTATCAAAACGGCAACTTCAAGCCGGCGGGCAAGCCCATGCCCGCGGTCAGGCTGCCCATCTTCTCAGCGACGGTGGCATCGACCTTGCGCGCTGCATCGTTGATCGCCGCCACCAGCAGATCCTCCAGCATTTCCCGGTCGGCGGTAAGCGAAGGGTCGATGCTGACCCGCCGCACTTCGTGCTTGCAGGTCATGGCGATTTTCACCATAGCGGAGCCCGACTGGCCCTCCACTTCGATGCTGCCAAGCTGCTCCTGCATGCGGCGCATGTTTTCCTGCATCATCTGCGCCTGCTTCATCATCTGGCCGATATTGCCTTTCATCGCTGTTTTTCCCGGATAGTCGAATCGACGACCCTGCCGTCGAAGAGGTTGACGAGGTCCTGCACGAAACTGTCGCCTTTCACCGCGCGCGTCGCTTGCTCCTGCCGCGCGCCCCGATCCGCCGCATCCAGCGTCGAGGCGGTCGCGCCGCGCACTTCGCCAGTGGACACGCGCAGCTTCACCGGGCCGCCCAAATGCGTTGTGAGCACGGCCTGCAGCTTCTCGCGATAGCTCTCACCGGCGAGATGTCCCATGGCCTTCTGCACCACCAGATCGAAAACGCCATTGTCGTGGCTTCTGAGCTCGCTGTTGCGCGCCAGTTCCTTCGGGCCACCCGATAGCGGCAGATGCTGCACCAGCGCAGGCCAATCGCCATCAAATGCAATTTTTTTCTGAATTTCAATTTTATTTATTTGTTTTTTTTCCGAAACAGCAACCCCATCGGGGCGAAAAACCAGCATCCGCAACAGCGTCATCAAAAAACCCGCATGCTCGTCTGGTGCGAGCGACAGGTCCTCGCGCCCCTGGAGAGCGATCTGGTAGCAAAGCTGCACCAGCTCCGGGTCGAGACCATGCGCCAACGCCACGATGCGCTCACGCTCGGGAATGTCTTGCTCCAGAGCGGCTGGCACCGTCTGTGCCAGTGTCACGCGCAGCAGTAAACTGGCCAGGTCCTGCAGCGCGCCACCGAACGCGAGGCTGCGCGCCTGCATTTCGTCGGCAATTGCGGCAATTGTGGGTCCATCACCCGCGGCCACGGCCTCCAGCAGCCTCAGCAGGTAGGTTTCGTCGACCGTCCCCAGCATTTCACGCACCCCGACCGCATTCAGGCGTCCCTCGCCGTGCGCAATTGCCTGGTCGAGCAGCGAGAGTGCGTCGCGCATGCTGCCCGCGGCCGCACGCGCGATCAGCGCCAGCGCCTCCGCATCAAACGCAATCTTTTCTTCAGGCAGGATTTTTTCGAGGCGCGCGACGATCGCGGCACGCGGCATCTGCTTCAGGTTGAACTGCAGGCAGCGCGACAGCACGGTCACCGGAATCTTCTGCGGATCGGTGGTCGCGAGGATGAACTTCACGTGCGCCGGCGGTTCTTCCAGCGTCTTCAGCATCGAGTTGAACGCCGAATTTGAAAGCATGTGCACTTCGTCAATCACGTACACCTTGAAACGACCATGCGTTGGAGCGTACTGCGCCCGCTCGAGCAATTCCCGCATTTCTTCGACCTTGGTGTTCGTTGCCGCATCCACTTCCAGAAGATCCATGAAACGTCCCGCATCAATCTCCGTGCACGCGCTGCACTTGCCGCAGGGATCGGGCGTGATGCCGGTTTCGCAGTTCAGGCACTTGGCGAGGATGCGCGCCAGGGTGGTCTTGCCCACGCCGCGGGTACCGGTGAACAGGTAGGCATGGTGCAAGCGCTGCTCGGCCAGCGCATGACGCAGCGCCTTCACCACATGCTCCTGCCCGACCAGGCTGGCGAAATCCCGTGGCCGCCATTTGCGCGCCAGAACTTGATAAGTCATTCCTGATTTTACCGGGCGGAAGGAGGGAATAAATGGCGAGCCTGACCCCGGCACTTGCAGATTCCGGCTGTGGCTGCTTCCTTCCGGACCTGACCAGGTTTACCAGGCTGCAATGCGGGGGGGCCCGCCGCATTCATTGTATGCCATCATCATCGAAAGCATGGAACCCGCCGACAGCATCCGCCGCCTTGGCTTCGCGCGCTGGTACGAGCGCCGCCTGATCGAAGGTCACGCTTGGTTCATCAGCGGGTTCATCTGCATAGTCGCGATCGCGGCCACCATGGAAGAACTGAGCTTCCGCGGTTCGGTCGCCCGGTTGCTCGCGTACGTCATTGTCATCGCGGCAGCTGCGGCGATCGGAATCTACGGCCTGGTGCGTTACCAGCAGATCCTGAGCGAAGCCGAACAACTCGGCGAGCACGCTACCTGCCGCGCCTGCGGCGCCTACGCCCGCTTCCGGCTGATCTCGTCTTCGCAGGTCCGCTGTCGCAAGTGCGACAACGAGTGGTGCCTGATCCAGCCCGGCAAACCCGAATAAGGGAGGCGCTGGTGGCGGAGAGAGTGGGATTCGAACCCACGGTACGTGATTAGCGTACACACGCTTTCCAAGCGTGCGCCTTAAGCCGCTCGGCCATCTCTCCGGTCCTCGGCAGCTGCGGATTCTAGCAGTCAGCCGGCGCCAGCGGCCGCATCGAGCACCAGCTTGACTTTGAACGCCGTCAGCGCGAGCCACAGGATCATCAACAGGAAAAAGGCCACCAGACCGATGTGCCCGTCAATCACGATGCGTGGCGTGATGGCACGCGTCGCCTTGGTAACCGGCGAGGTGAGGGTCTTGAACAGGTTGTAGACCGCATTCTGGTCGCGCTTGGAACCCGCAATCACCCAGAGCACGCCCTGGCCGAAGAAAGCAACGCCCGCCACCTCGGTCAGTGCCTTCAGAATTACGATAACCTCGTACATCCGCTCAACCCGGCATCGTCAGATGGAACATTGGCAATACTACCTGCGCGGCCGCCTGCTCGAACTGTTCGGGTTCAAGCCGCAGGCGATCGCCACCTACAGTGCGGCAATGCGCGCCAAGCCTGACTTCCTCAGGCCCGCCAACCGCATTGCCTACCTGCTCGCGTCGCAGGATCGTTTCGCCGAGGCGGAACCCTACTTCGAGACGGTGCTGCATGCTGACCCGGGCAACGCGGTGGCTCACTTCAATCTCGGATTCACTCTCGACAAGCGCGGCCAGTACGCGAAGGCGATCGAGGCGTTTCGCGAGGCGACCCGATTGAATCCCAAGATCGACCGCGCGTGGTATGGCATGGGCCTTTCCCACGCCGCGCTCGGGCAGCATGAGAACGCGGCCAAAGCGCTCCACGAGGCCGCCACGCTGCAGCCCATGAATCCCCATGCCTGGTACCAGTTGGGCATGTCCTACCACACGCTGCGCAACCCGGAAAAGGTGAACGAAGTGGTCATGCACCTCCTCCGCTTCGACCCGAAAATGACGCGCAAGCTGATTCACGACGCGGAGCGCAGCGACCTCGCCCACCTGGTCAAGGACCTGGTCGTCTGAAAGACTCAGCCGAAGATCACCTGGCTGACCTTTAACCTGTCGGCGGCATCCTTCTGGAAGATGAGTATGGTTTCGTTGTCGACCTGATTCATATTTTCAGGGTCGAAGGTTTTCCTCTTGTAGATCCATCTCGGCGTGTTCGGTTTGCTGTTGTTGATGGAATCGGGCTTGCCCACCTTGGCAACGACTTCCTCCTCCGTCTTGTCCGTCACGTAACCGGTAAACAGGCCACGCGGCTGCCCGCCGTCGGAGCAGCCGGTGAGGGCCAGCACCATGCCGCAGGCGGCGGCAACCAGTATTGCCTTCATCTCCAATCTCCTTGCCGAAAAATGACCTCGAAAAAACAAAGCCCGCCGAAGCGGGCCTTGTCTGAATCAGCGGCCCGAGGCTACCTGGCTTCGCTGACCACCGTATCGCCCGTCAGGTTCGGGTAGCGCACGTGCTCGACCAACTCCTGCACCTCCTTGGACGGCGGGGAGGTCAGATAGCTGACGATAATGATGGTGAGCAGTCCCACCGGCAGGCCGAACACGCCCGCCGACACCGGGTTCAGCCCGAACCACAGGTCCATCTTGGGCACGCCCATGTTGGTGAAGAACGGGTAGGTGCGCAGCATGTAGTAGATGCAGATCGCCAAGCCCGCGACCATGCCGACGATCGCGCCCCACTTGTTGGCACGCTTCCAGAACACGCCCAGGACCAACGGCGGGAAGAACGCCGAGGCCGCAAG
This sequence comes from Nitrosovibrio sp. Nv4, assembly GCA_945906765.1. Lineage (GTDB taxonomy): Bacteria > Pseudomonadota > Gammaproteobacteria > Burkholderiales > SG8-39 > RBG-16-66-20. Next base: position 9,545 of record CAMDRF010000047.1, read on the forward strand.
CGAGAACGCCGCACCGACCAGGAACAGGATGTCCCCGGGTTTGAACGAGGTCACGTAGGCCGCCGTGACCGCCACCACCACCAGCAGGACCTTGGAGATCGTCACGCGCTTCGTGGTCGAAGCATGCGGGTCGATCATCTTGTAGTACAAGTCATGCGACAGTGCGTTGGCGATCGTCAGCAGCAACCCGTCCGCGGTAGAGAGCGCCGCCGCCAGGCCGCCGGCCGCAACCAGCCCGGAAACCACATACGGCAGGCCCGCAATTTCGGGCGTCGCCAGCACGATCAGGTCGCCGCCGATCACCACTTCGGCCCACTGCACGATGCCGTCCTTGTTGATATCGGTGATGTTGAGCAACCCCGGATCCACCTTTGCCCATGCCGCCGCCCAGGCCGGCAGCGATGCGAACTGGCTACCCACAAGGTTGGTGAACATGTCGAACTTGGCCAGTACCGCCAGGGTGGGTGCGGTGAAATACAGCAGGAAGATGAAGAACAGCGACCAGAACACCGAGACGCGCGCCTGCTGCACGCTGGGCGTGGTGTAGTAGCGCATCAGGATGTGCGGCAGCGCCGCGGTGCCGAACATCATGCAGAACACAATGCCGATGAAGTTCAGCCGTGCGAGGTCGCGCGCCTTCTCGTCCTTGCCGGCGAACGCCTCGGCGTGCGGCCGGGGCGGCGCCGCGCGCGCGGCAAGACCCGTCTCCCGCTTCCACTGAACCTCAGCGGCTTTCACGTTCGCGGGATAGGCGGCAACGGCTTTCTCAGCGTCCGCAATCTTGTCTGCAGGAGCATTCGCAGTCTTCACGCTTGCCAGATTCTGCTCGACCTTGGTCTTGCCCTCGGCATACGCTTTGTCCGGTGCGGCGAGCGCGGCCCTGCCCGCTGCCGCACGGTCGGCGAAGATCTTGCGGACCTCGATCTCTTTCGGATCGGCGGTGATCTTTTTCTCCAGATCGCCGACCTTCTGCAGCGTGTAGCCATAGGCGACCTGCGGGATCGGGATACCGGTGTGCTTCATTCCCAGCCAGACGACGGGCGTCAGGTAGGCGATGATGAGGATGATGTACTGCGCGACCTGCGTCCAGGTGACCGCCTTCATGCCGCCCAGCATCGAGCACACCAGGATTCCGGCGAGGCCGACGAACACGCCGATCTCGAAAGCCAGGCCGGTAAAACGGCTGGTGATCAGGCCGACGCCATAGATCTGGGCGACGACGTAGACGAACGAACAGGTGATCGCCGCGATGATGCCGATGGTGCGCACGATGTTGCCGCCGTAGCGCTCGGCGAGGAAGTCCGGGATCGTGAACTGGCCGAACTTGCGCAGGTAGGGCGCGAGGAACAGCGCCACCAGGCAGTAGCCCCCGGTCCATCCCATCACCCAGGCGAGGCCGTCATAGCCTTGCAGGAACAGCGTGCCGGCCATGCCGATGAAGGAGGCCGCGCTCATCCAGTCGGCGCCCGTCGCCATGCCATTGAAGAACGCCGGCACCCGCCTTCCGGCGACGTAATACTCCGCGACGTCAGCGGTGCGGCTCATGACGCCGATGCCGGCATACAGGCCGATGGTCGCGAACAGGAACCAGTAGCCGATCCACTGCCTCGACATCCCCAGCTGCTCGGCGATCGCGAGCAAGATCACGAAACCGATGAAACCGCCCGTGTAGAAGCCGTAATACTTCTTGAGCTGGCTCTTAAATGCCGAATGCGAGAACGCTTGGCTGCTCATTCGAGATCTCCTTCGTCGACGCCGTATTCAAGGTCGAGCTTGCGCATATACAAGGCGTAGATGCCGATAATAATGACGTAGATGGCAAGGGATCCCTGCGCCGACATGTAAAACCCGAGGGGGAAACCGAAGAACGTGATCGTGTTCAGTTCCCGCGCGTACCAGGCTTCGACGAACGTGACGATGAACCAGACGGCCAGCAGAATCCCTGTAACGACAAGATTCTTGTGCCAGTACTCGTGGTGCTTTGCGGTGAGCTCCATCACTGCCTCCCTGGAAGATAGCTAACGGATGGTACACATGGAATCTTACAACGCGCTTACATTCCCCGACGCAAGCCACTTTGCTGCGCCGCAGCGCGATCAGCTCGCCTCGATCGGCAGCGTGAATGAAAAGCAGGTGCCTTCGCGCCGCCCGCTCACCACCCAGATGCGGCCGCCCAGGCGCTCGACGATGCGCTTGCAGATGTGCAGCCCCAGGCCGAAACCCTGGGGTTTCCCCAGCAGGGGATCGCTGGCCTGGCGGAACTTGTCGAAGATGGCCAGCTGGTCTGCCGCGGCGATGCCCGGCCCGTTGTCGCGCACGTCCACGCGCACGAACCGGCCGGCCTGCGACAGCGCGATCTCCACCCTGCCCTGTCCCGCGTCGCAGAATTTCATCGCGTTCGACAGCAGGTTGAGCATCACCTGCACGATGCGGTCCAGATCCGCGGTCACCACCGGCACGCGCTCCGGCACCCGCGTGCGCAGTTCAATGCGCTTTTCCTTGAACAGTTCGCTCATCGCGGCCACCGTGTCCTCGACGATTTCCTTCAGGTCCACGGGCCCCGGGTGCCATTCGACGTTGCCGGACTCGAGCTTGGAGACGTCGAGAATCTGGTTGATCAGCCGCGTCAGGCGCTCGCTTTCCTTGATCACGATGCCGAGTTGCCGGGCGCGCTCGGCGGGCTCGAGATCGGGGTTGTCGCGCAGGATCTGAGAAAAAGTGCGGATCGAGGTGAGCGGCGTGCGCAGCTCGTGCGATACCGTGGCGACGAAATCGTCTTTCAGGCGGTCGAGTTCCTTCAGGCGCTCGTTCGCCGCGCGCAATTCCTCGGTGGCGCGTTCCAATTCATTCGACTTCTGCTCCAGGCGGTGGCTGTAGACCACCACCTGCGAGGCCTCGTCCAGGATCGCGCGCACTTCGTCGAGGGTGAGCGCCTCTTCCTTCACCACCGAGCCGACCATGATGCGCGCCGACGACGCCCCGATCGCGCCCGCCAGCTGCACTTCGACGTAATGGACGAACTCGGCATCGGCGAAGAAGCCCTGGTCCGGCCAGCGCAGCCCGCGCGCGCGCGCATAGTCGGCGAAGGCGGCATCGGCCATGGCGGCGCCCTGGAAGCGCGCCAGCAGGTCATAGAGGTCGGGCGCGGAGGCCGTGCCGCGCCAGAAGCGCGCGCCGCCCACCTCGCCGCTCTGGCGGAACACGTCCACGAACAGGCTCGCCTGGCGTGTTTCGTCCGCGCTTTGCGTGCTCGACAGCGACACCGCGACGTAGGCGCCAATGTTGGCGATCATGCTCCAGATCATCGCGTGGGTGATCTGGTCCAGGCCCGAGAGGCCGAACAAATCGAGCGGCCTGAGCAAGGCGATGCCGAACGGGCCCTCCTCCATGAGGCCGATCGGCAGCCAGCCCGAGCGCGCCAGCGCCGGCAGCAGCAGCGTGTAGCACCAGACCGCGAAGCCGGCGAGCAGGCCCGCCAGCGCGCCGTGGCGCGTGCCGCCCTTCCAGAAAATGCCGCCGAGCAGCGCCGGCGCGAACTGCGCCACGGCGGCGAACGAGATCAGCCCGATGGACACCAGCGCATAGGCCTCGCCGGCCAACCGGAAATACAGGTAGCCGAGCAGCAGGATCAGCAGGATCGCGCCGCGCCGGATGCCGATCAGCAGCGCGGTCAGGTCGCGCCGCTCGGCGAGGCGCAGGCCTTTCAACCGCAATAGCACCGGCATCACCAGGTCGTTGCACACCATGGTCGAGAGCGCGATGGTCTCCACGATCACCATGCCGGTGGCCGCCGACAGCCCGCCGATGAAGACGAGCAGCGCGAGGCCTTCCTGCTTCGCCGCCATCGGCAGCGTCAGCACGTAGGTGTCGGCGTCCACGGTGCCGGGCGCGAAATGCAGGTTGCCGCCGAAGGCGATCGGCAGCACGAACAGGTTGATCGCCAGCATGTAGAGCGGGAACAGCCAGATCGCCTTGTTCAGGTGGCGCTCGTTCTTGTTCTCGATCACGGCGACCTGGAACTGGCGCGGCAGGAACATGATCGCCATCATCGACAGGATCGTCAGCCAGACCCAGCTCGCGTAGCCGCCCGCAACGCCCTCCAGTGGCGCGAGCAGCGGAGCGAGGTCCGGCGACGAACGCGCGCGGGAAAAGATGTCGGCCAGGCCGTCGAACATGCCGTAAGTGACATAGAGGCCCACCGCGAGAAACGCCAGCAGCTTGACGATGGACTCGAAGGCGATCGCGGCCACCATGCCCTCGTGGTGCTCGGCGGCATCGAGATGCCGGGTGCCGAACAGGATGGTGAAGGCAGCCAGGATCATCGCCACCCAGAATGCGGTATCGGCCGCAAGCGCCGGCTTTCCGGCCGCCGCGCTCGCCGGCATGCTGATCTCCGGGTACTGCAGCAGGATCGCGTAGCTGGTCGAGATCGCCTTCAGCTGCAGCGAGATGTAGGGCAGGATGCCGATCACCGCGATCACCGTCACCAGGCCGCCCAGCAGCGCGCTCTTGCCGTAGCGCGAGGCGATGAAGTCGGCCAGCGACGTGATCCTGTTTTCCTTGCTGATGCGGATGATCTTGCGCATCACCAGCCACCACAGCGCGATCATCAGCGTCGGCCCGAGATAGATCGGCAGGAAGCCGATGCCGTCGCTCGCCGCGCGCCCCACCGAGCCGTAGAACGTCCAGGCCGTGGCGTAAACCGCCAGCGACAGCGCGTAGATGGTCGGGTTGTCAATGATCGAGCGCCCGGCGTCGGCGCGCTGGTCGGCATAGTAGGCGATGCCGAACAGCAGGCCCAGGTAGGCGAAGGCCACCAGGACGATGACGTGACCCTGCAGCATGGGCCTGCTAGCGCCTCGTTTCGACCACAAGCGCCATCAATCCGACCAGCAGCGCCCAGGCGGTGAAGATGTACACATAGAGCACCGGCACGCCGAAGACCTCGGTGGCGACGTTGAACAGCGACAGCACCGGGTAATTGAACAGCACGCAGCCGAGGATGAACAGCGCGATCAGGCGCTGGCCCCTGCGCTCATGCTCCTGCATGCCGCCTCCTAGCCGCTATGCGGGAACCCCGCGTCGTCGTTGATGCCGACCATGGCCGCCGGCACGCGGCCGTGCAGGTCCCTGGTCGAGCGGATCTGCTCCTTGCCGCAGGCGCTGCATTTATAGAGCGGCATGTCGATCTGAACCTTGAACGGAGCCAACTCTTCGTACTTGAGTTCGTACGGGTACACCCGCCGGCCCTCGGATTTCGCGGCAAGATCCTTGCCGCAGGCGCCGCACAGGTGCTTCTTGAAGAGCATCCCTTCTTCACGACCCGCCTCGATCTGCGCCTCCCGGGCGCGGATCTCGTGTATCAGCCAGATCATGAAATCGCCGTGCACCGGCGCCTTGTGATCCTTCACGCAGGCGAACACCGGCAGGTCGAGCAGAGTCAGCTTCAGGGGTCCGTCCTCCGCGGAAACCGACGCCAACGTCTTCAGTTCGCAGGCCCCGGAACATCTCGCGCAATGTGGAACTTTCAATGCCATGGCCGCCTCCTCCGCTTAAGTGCTTTGCTTCAGTTGATCGAGGATCGCCGGATTTTCCAGCGTCGAGACATCCTGCGTGATCTCCTCGCCCTTGGCGATCGAGCGCAGCAGGCGGCGCATGATCTTGCCCGAGCGCGTCTTGGGCAGGTTGTCGCCGAAGCGGATCTCCTTGGGCTTGGCGATGGCGCCGATTTCCTTGCCGACCCAGTCGCGCAGTTCCTTGGCGATCTTCTGCGCCTCCGCCCCGCTCGGACGCGCGCCTTTCAGCACCACGAACGCGCACACCGCCTCGCCGGTGAGGTCGTCGGGCCGCCCGACCACCGCGGCCTCCGCCACCAGCCTGGTATTCGCCACCAGCGCCGACTCGATCTCCATGGTGCCGAGGCGATGGCCGGAAACATTGAGCACGTCGTCGATGCGACCCATGATGCGGTAGTAGCCCTCCGCGTCGGTGCTGGCGCCGTCGCCCGCGAGGTAGTACTTGCCCTGGAAGTCATCCGGGTAGTAGCTCTTCTTGAAGCGTTCCGGATCGCCCCAGATGGTGCGGATCATCGCGGGCCAGGGCCGCGTGATGACGAGGATTCCGCCTTTTCCCCTGCCCACCGAATGGCCCGTCTCGTCCACGATATCGGTGATGATCCCCGGCAGCGGCAAGGTGCAGGAGCCGGGCTTGGTAGGGGTCGCGCCGGGCAGGGGCGAAATGAGATGGCCGCCGGTCTCGGTCTGCCACCAGGTATCCACGATCGGGCAGCGCTCGTTGCCGACCACCGTGTGGTACCACATCCAGGCTTCCGGATTGATCGGCTCGCCCACCGTGCCGAGGATGCGCAGGCTGGAGAGATCGTATTTCTTCGGCAGCTCGCCGCCCGCCTTGATGAGCGAGCGGATGGCGGTCGGCGCGGTGTAGAAGACGTTGACCTTGTGGTCCTGGATCATTTTCCAGAAGCGTCCCGCGTCCGGATAGGTCGGCACGCCTTCGAACACGACTGCGGTCGTGCCCACCGCGAGCGGGCCGTAGGTGATGTAGGTGTGGCCCGTGACCCAACCCACGTCGGCGGTACACCAGAAGATGTCCGACGGTTTGTTGTCGAACACCCACTTCATGGTCAGGCTCGCCCACAGGAGATAGCCGGCGGTCGAGTGCTGCACGCCCTTCGGCTTGCCGGTCGAGCCCGAGGTGTAGAGGATGAACAGCGGATGCTCGGCGTCGACCCACTCCGGTTCGCAGCTGTCCGCCTGCCCCTTCACGGCATCGTCCCACCAGAGGTCGCGTCCGGCCGTCATCGGCACCGCGCTACCCGAGCGCTTGTAGACAATGACGGTCTTCACGGTCTCGCAACCGCCCAGCGCGATGGACTCATCGACCACCGGCTTGAGCGGGATTTCCTTGCCGCCGCGGAACTGCCCGTCCGCGGTCAGCACCGCGATCGCCCCGGTATCGACGATGCGTTCCTGCACGCTCTTGGCCGAGAAGCCGCCGAACACCACGGAGTGCGTGGCGCCGATGCGCGCGCAGGCCTGCATCGCGACCACCGCCTGGATCGACATCGGCATGTAGATGAGGACGCGGTCGCCCTTTTTGATGCCTCTTGCCTTGAGCGCATTCGAAAATTTGCAGACTTCCTGGTACAGCGCCTGATAGGTGATCTTCGTCACCTTGCCATCGTCGGCCTCGAAAATGATCGCGGTCTTGTCCGGTTGCGTCTTCAGGTGCCGGTCGAGGCAGTTGTAGGAAGCGTTGGTCTCGCCGTCGTAGAACCAGCGGAAGAATGGCGCCTTGGACTCGTCCAGCGTTTTCGTGAACGGCTTGTGCCAGAGCAGGTGCTCCTTGGCCAGCCGGGCCCAGAAGCCCTCGAAATCCTCTTCCGCCTCCGCGACCAGCTTGCGATAGGCGTCCATGCCGGAGATGTTGGCCTGCTTGACGAATTCCGCCGAGGGCGGAAATACGCGCGTCTCGGACAGGACGGATTCGATCTGCGACGACATGGGGCTCCTCCTCCGAATGCTATTCTGTTGCCGGCGTGCTTACACGCCGCTTACCCGAATACAATCACCAATTCCGACATGTGTAAAGGCAAGGACCCCCATGAAATCGCCTGACGAGGCCCGCGCCCTGCGGCTGATTCCTTCGCTGATCTTCGCCAGCCGCTGGCTGCAGCTGCCCCTGTACCTGGGCCTCATTGTCGCGCAGGGTATCTATGTCTGGCTGTTCTGGCAGGAACTTTACTACCTGGTACTGGCGGCGTTCGGCAACAGCGACGCGCTCGGCCATGTTCTCGACGCGGTCACGATTGAGGGTGTCGATCGTCCCGTCAAACTGAACGAAACCGTGATCATGCTGGTGGTCCTCGGTCTGATCGACGTAGTGATGATTTCCAATCTGCTTATCATGGTGATCATCGGCGGCTACGAGACTTTCGTGTCGCGCTTGAATCTCGAAAGCCATCCAGACCAGCCGGAATGGCTGTCTCATGTCAACGCCTCGGTGCTCAAGGTAAAGCTGGCCACCGCGATCATCGGCATTTCGTCGATCCACCTGCTGAAAACCTTCATCAATGCCTCGGCCTACGACGAAAAGACGCTGATCGCCCAGACCGGCATCCACATCACCTTCCTGCTCTCGGCCCTGGCGATCGCCGCCAGCGACCGCCTCATGCCACGCGCGGGTCCTGGCGGCCAGGGAAAGCACGCATGAGCACCATCAGGCAGGATGATCTCGTTGCCAGCGTCGCCGACGCGCTGCAGTTCATCTCCTATTACCACCCGCGCGACTACATCCAGGCGCTGGGCCGTGCCTATGACAGGGAGCAATCGCCCGCCGCGAAGGACGCGATCGCGCAGATCCTCACCAACTCGCGGTTGTGCGCCGAGGGCCGTCGCCCCATTTGTCAAGACACCGGCATCGTCAACGTGTTCCTGAAGGTCGGCATGGGGGTGCGGTTTGATTTTGACAATTCTTTGGAAGATGTCATCAATGAGGGCGTCCGCCGAGCCTATCTCGATCCGGACAACAAGCTGCGGGCCTCGGTGCTGGACGATCCGCAGTTCGCGCGCAGGAACACGAAGGACAACACGCCGGCGGTGATCAGCGTGCAGCTCGTCCCCGGCGGCAAGGTCGAGGTGGACATCGCCGCGAAGGGCGGCGGCTCGGAAGCGAAGGCAAAGTTCGCCATGCTCAATCCTTCCGACTCGGTGGTCGATTGGGTTTTGAATACGGTGCCGGCGATGGGCGCCGGCTGGTGCCCGCCGGGCATGCTCGGCATCGGCATCGGCGGCACCGCGGAAAAGGCGATGCTCATGGCGAAGCAGTCGCTGATGGAGACCATCGACATGTCCGAGATCAAGGCGCGGGGGCCGCGCGACAAGTACGAAGAACTGCGCATCGAGCTCTACGACAAGGTAAATGCCCTGGGCATCGGCGCGCAGGGCCTGGGCGGCCTGTCCACGGTGCTGGACGTGAAAATCCATCACTACCCGACGCACGCCGCCAACAAACCGATCGCGATGATCCCGAACTGCGCTGCGACGCGCCACGCGCATTTCGTGCTGGACGGCTCCGGAGCCGCGCAATTCGAGGCGCCGTCGCTGAACGACTGGCCCAAGGTGACCTGGACCGCGGACGCAAACTCCACGCCCGTCAATCTGGATTCTTTGAGCAAAAATGAAATTGCAGGCTGGAAGCCGGGCCAGCGGCTCCTGTTGTCGGGAAAATTGCTCACCGGCCGCGACGCGGCTCACAAGAGAATCCAGGACATGCTGGCGCAGGGCGAGAAGCTTCCCGTTGACTTCACCAACCGCGTCATCTACTACGTCGGACCGGTGGACCCGGTGCGCGACGAGGTCGTCGGACCCGCCGGCCCCACCACCTCGACGCGCATGGACAAGTTCACCGGGATGATGCTGGCGCAGACCGGCCTCATCGCCATGATCGGCAAGGCCGAGCGCGGGCCGAGCGCGATCGAGGCGATTCGCAAGCACAAGGCGGCTTACCTGATGGCGGTGGGCGGCGCCGCATACCTCGTCGCCAAGGCGATCCGCAAGTCACGCGTGCTGGCCTTCGCCGACCTCGGCATGGAGGCGATCCACGAGTTCGAGGTCAAGGACATGCCGGTGACGGTCGCCGTGGACGCGAACGGCACCTCCGTGCACAACACCGGCCCCGCAGAGTGGTCGAAAAAGATCATCGAACTGAAAATCCCGGTCACAGCCGCCTGAATCAGCAGGGAACAGGGGGCCCCGTGCCCCCCGTACCCCCTCGTACCCGCTGGGGCGCCATCTGGGCGGTATTCGGCGCCGGCATGATCTGTGGCGCCTACATGACGAAGGTTGCGCCGGCCCTGCCCCTGCAGCGCGCCGAATTCGGCCTGACGCTGGTCGCATCCGGTTTCATCGCCACCGCGTTCAACGTGATGGGCGGCCTGGCGGGCATCCTCGCCGGCACGATGTGCGACCGTTACGGTTATCGCCGGCTCGGCCTCATCGGGCTCGCCATCCTCGCGTTCGCCGGCCTGCTGGGCGCGGCGGCGCGGGATTTCCCAGTGCTGCTCGCGACGCGCTTTCTCGAGGGCATCGGCTTCATCCTGTTCACCGTATCGGGCTCGGCACTGATCGCCTCCGCCGCCGAAGGCCCGCGCGATCGCGCCCGTGCGCTCGGCCTGTGGGCCGCGTACATGCCCGCGGGCGGCGGCATCGCGCTACTCATTGCGCCGCCGGTGATCGCGGCCTGGGGCTGGCGCGGACTGTGGGTGATGCTGGCGCTGGCGGCGGCCGCCAGCTTTGCGCTTGCCGCCCGCTACGCGCCTTCGCCGAAGCACGGCGGCATCGCTTCGCTGCGTCTGCTCGCGGAATCCCTGGCGCGGCCCGGCAATCTCGCGCTTGCGGTGCTGTTCGCGTTCTATGTCTCGCAGTGGGCCTCGGTGATGGTCTGGCTGCCGACCTTCCTCGTCGACGAACGCGGCGCGAGCCCGGCCGCCGCCGCGTTCCTTACCGCGCTCATGGTGCTGGCGAACGCGCCCGGCAACGTTGCGGGCGGCTGGCTGCTCTCGCACGGCGTGCGCCGCGGGCCGATGGTCATCGCCGCAAGCGCGGTCATGGCGCTGTGCTCTGCGGGCATGCTCGGACCCTGGTTGCCCGATACCGCCCGCTACCTGCTGTGCCTGGCGTTCTCCGCCTGTGCGGGCGTCATCCCGGGCGCGATATTCTCCGGGCTGCCGGTGCACGCCAAGACCCCCCAGCACATCAGCACGGCCAACGGCATGGTGCTGCAGACCTCGCAGGCCGGCCAGTTCGTCGGCCCGATCGCGCTTGCCTGGCTCGCCTCGCACTACGGCGGCTGGGGAGCGACGCTGTGGGCGATGCTCGCATTCACTGCCGGCGCCGCGTACTGCGGGTTCGCATTGACACGCATCGAGCGCAGCCTCGGGCGCTAGAATCGCGTCTTTGGAGGTCAGCATGCGACAAATCTTCATCTGCGAAGTCGGCCCCCGCGACGGGCTCCAGAACGCCCACCACCTGATGCCGACGGAGGCCAAAAAAGCCTGGATTGCGTCCATGGCGGCGGCCGGCATCGAGGAAATCGAGGTCGGATCTTTCGTGCCGCCGAAACTGATTCCGGCGATGGCCGACACCGCGGAGATCGTCGCCTTTGCCATTGGCATACCGAATCTCAAGGTCGTCGCGCTCGCCCCTAACGTAAGGGGCTTTGAGCGCGCCGTCGCGGCCGGAGCGCAGAAGATCACGTTTCCGGTCTCCGCATCGCGTGCGCACAGCCTCGCCAACGTGCGCATGACGCCGGAGCAGATGGCCGACGAGGTGCGCAAATGCGTCGAACTGCGCGGCAAGGAGGGTCCCCAGATCGAAGCCGGCGTGGCCACCGCGTTCGGCTGCACCATGCAGGGCGAAGTACCCGAGGACGACGTGGTGCGTCTCGCGGTCATGCTTGCCGAGTCCGGGGTCGATTGCGTCGCGCTCGCCGATACGGTTGGCTACGCCAATCCGGCGCAGATCCGTCGCCTGTTCAAGCGAGTGAAGGCGGAAATCGGCGACAAGCTCGAGGCTGCGCACCTGCACAACACGCGCGGCCTGGGGCTTGCAAATGCGCTCGCCGCGTACGAGGAAGGCGTGCGCCATTTCGACAGCTCGATGGGCGGCCTGGGCGGTTGCCCGTTCGCTCCCGGCGCCAGCGGCAACGTGGTCACCGAGGACCTCGTCTTCATGTTCGAGAGCATGGGCGTGCGCACCGGTGTGGATTTCGAGAAACTGATGGCAGCGAGAAAGCTCCTCGTCGCCGGCATTCCCGACGAACCCGTCTACGGCCACACGCCGATGGCCGGCCTGCCGAAGGGGTTTCGTGCTGCCGCCTAAGCAGGGGGAGGGGCCCCTGCTTCCCCTCCAGGGTGTGCGTATAGTCGAGTTTGCACACATGGTGATGGGCCCGAGCTGCGGGCTGGCGCTCGCCGACCTCGGCGCCGAGGTGATCAAGGTCGAACCGCTCGAAGGCGACAACACGCGCCGGTTGCAAGCGGCGGGCGCGGGATTCTTCCCGGTCTTCAACCGCAACAAGAAAAGCCTCGCGGTGGACCTGAAGCGCGCCGAAGGGCGCGACATCGTGCACCGGCTCATCGATACCGCGGATGTGCTGACCGAGAATTTCCGCCCGGGCGCGCTCGAAAAGCTCGGCTTCGGCCACGCAGCGCTCGCCAAGCGCAATCCGCGGCTGGTGTATTGCTCCCTGAAGGGCTTTCTTGACGGCCCGTACCAGCATCGTGCGGCCCTGGACGAAGTGGTGCAGATGATGGGCGGACTTGCCTACATGACCGGCCTGCCCGACCGCCCGCTGCGCGCCGGTTCCTCGGTGGTCGACATCATGGGCGGCACTTTCGGCGCGCTCGGCGTGCTCGCCGCCCTGCGCGAGCGCGAAACGACCGGACGCGGCCGGCTCGTCACCAGCGCGCTGTTCGAGAGCACCGCATACCTTGTCGCGCAGCACATCGCCCAGTTCGAACTCACCGGCGAAGCCCCGCCGCCAATGTCGGTGAAGCGCCCTGCCTGGAGTGTTTACGACATTTTCGAGACCGCCGATGCCGGATCGGAAAATGCGCGGCTCTTCGTCGGCGTGGTCACGGATACGCAATGGGAAATTTTCTGCCGTGACTTCGGCCTTGCCGATCTCGCGGCCGATCCGCGGCTGCGCTCCAACGGCGAACGGGTGAAAGAGCGCTCCTGGCTGCTGCCGCTGCTCGCCGAGGCGCTGAAGAAATATTCAAAAACAGACCTGGCGGCAAAGCTGGAAGCGATCGGGCTGCCCTTCGCGCCGATCTCAAAACCCTGGGACCTCCTGGACGATCCGCATCTGAAGGCCTCCGGCGGCCTGCTCGAGACCCGGACGCCCCGCGGCAAAAGCTTCCATGCCCCGACACTGCCGCTGGCGCTGGACGGCAAGCGCCTACCCAAGCGCAGCGACCCGCCCGCCATTGGCGAAGGCGCGCGCGAACTGCTTGCCGGACTGGGTTACGGCGCCGGGGAGATCGACGCGTTCGCCAAAGAACGCGTGATCGTCCTCGGATAGAGCCCTACTTCACGACTTATTTCAGCGCGTCGATGCCCGCCTGGGCGATCTGCTCGTCCTCGTGGGACTGCACGCCCGAGACGCCGACCGCGCCGACGCAGACCTGGTCGACGACGATCGGCACGCCGCCCTGCACCGGCAGGATGCCGGGCATCTTGATCATCTCGGTGCGGCCGCCTTTCACGATCTCCTGCCATTTACCGGTGGAGCGGCGCGAAATCGCGGCGGTGCGCCCCTTCCCAATCGCGATGCCGGCATTGGCGGGGGTCGCGCCATCCATGCGCGCGAAATGCAGCAGGTGGCCGCCGTCGTCGAGAATCGCGATCGCCACGATCCAGTTGTTCTTGCGCGCCTCGGCCTCCGCCGCGGCGTAAACCTTGAGGCAGTCTTCCAGCGTCAGTACCGGTCGCGTCTTCATTTGATTCCCAGGCAGTCCTTGATCTGTTGCAGCGCATTCGGGTCCTCGATCGTGGTCAGGTCGCCGGGATCGCGCCCCTCGGCCAGCGCCGCAATCGAGCGGCGCAGCGTCTTGCCCGAACGCGTCTTGGGCAGCAGGGTCACGAAATGCACCGCTTTCGGCCGTCCGATCGCGCCCAGTTGCCGGTCGACGGTATCCATGACTTCCTGTGCAGAAGTCTTTTTCGACGGATCCTTCAATACGGCAAAAGCAAGAGGCATCTGACCCTTGAGCTGATCCATCACCCCGACGACCGCGCATTCCGCGATGTTGGGATGCATGTTCACCGCCTCCTCGATCTCGCGCGTGCCGAGGCGATGGCCGGCGACGTTGATCACGTCGTCGGTGCGCCCGAGGATGAAGTAGTAGCCGTCCTTGTCGCGGATGCCCCAGTCGAACGTCGAGTAGACAAGCTTCTTCGAGAAGGTCGAGAAATAGGTCTTCACGAAGCGCTCGTCATCGCCCCAGATGGTGCTCATGCATCCGGGCGGCAACGGCGGCTCGATCGCCACCACCGCCTTCTCGCCGGCGCCCGCTTCGCTCGCATCCGACTCGCGCAGCAGTTTCAGGTCGTAGCCGTAGGCCGGAAACGAGGGACTGCCGTACTTGATTGGCGT
>CAMDRF010000048.1 GCA_945906765.1 Nitrosovibrio sp. Nv4
AGTGTTCTCCTTGGGGGGAAAAGACCAGTCAAATGGACCACGCCGTCTGCGCGCGTTTCCAGTACCATCGCTACTTCCGGTGAGCGAAATTAACCACTGTACTTCGGGTCCGGTCGGGTTTCTACCCATCAGGACAGGAGGCGGGTTGCAGGTTCCGGCGCCCGGTTGGCATTGGTTGCGAAATCCGCAACCTCCAAGCTCACGCGTCTTGTGGTCCCTGTGCCTCGCAACTCGAAGCGAGTTCCCGGATTGTATTGAAAATGAATGACTTAAGCAAGGCGCGTGCGACCGTCCTCGAAGTTGGCGAAGAAAGCGAGTCGCAGCGCCTCGACAATTTCCTGCTGCGCCACCTGAAGGGCGTGCCGAAAAGCCATGTCTACCGGGTGGTCCGCAGCGGCGAAGTCCGGGTCAACAGCGGGCGGGTAAAGCCCGACTACCGCGTCAAGATCGGCGACAAAGTCAGGGTGCCGCCGATCAGGGTTGCCGCTTCGAATCCCAAGCCGCCCGCAAAGCCGTTCGGCCTGCCCATCGTGCATGAAGACCCGTCCCTTCTGGTCATCGACAAGCCCTCCGGCGTCGCGGTCCATGGCGGCAGCGGAGTGAGCTTCGGGGTCATCGAATTGCTGCGCGCGGCGCGCCCGCAAGCGAAGATGCTGGAACTCGCGCACCGGCTGGATCGCGACACCTCCGGCCTGCTGGTCATCGCGAAGAAGCGCAGCGCCCTGGTCGAACTGCACCGCATGCTGCGCGACGGCGAGATCGAGAAAATCTACGTCGCCCTCGTCAAAGGCGCTCCGGCGAGGAAGCATTTCGACATCACCGACACCCTGCACAAGTACGTCAATGCGAAAGGTGAGCGGCGCGTCGCCGTCAAAGAAGGCGGCATGGCGGCGGTCACCAGGGTCAAGGTGCTGGGCAGTTCAGGCGGCCTGAGCGTCCTGCAGTTGCGCCTCATGACCGGACGCACGCACCAGATACGGGTGCATCTCGCCCATGCCGGATTCCCCGTGCTCGGCGACGACAAGTACGGCGATTTCGAGTTCAACCGGGCGCTTGCCAGACAAGGCGTGAAGCGGCTCTTCCTGCACGCGCGCCGGCTTGCGTTCAAGCACCCGGTCGAAGACAAGCGGGTCGTTCTGGAATCACCATTGCCGGACGATATGCTTCGTTTTTGCAAATCGAACTTTGGTGATGTTCCATGTTGACGCCAACTCCAGAGCTTCTCGCGCTGCGTGACGTATGCGCGCGGCTCGATGGCGCCGCTATCGCGTACATGCTCACTGGCTCGCTGGCGATGAGCTTTTATGCCAGACCACGCATGACGCGCGACATCAATCTGGTCGTCGTCCTCGAATCGGCGAAGGTAGAGCAACTGACCGCCGCGCTCGGCGCCGACTATCATGCCGACGCCGGCGCGATCGCCGCGGCGCTTCGTGGTGGGCGACCGTGGAACATCATTCATCTGCCGTCGGTGCTCAAGATCGATCTGATCCCGCGCAAGGACACCGCCTACCGGCGCGCCGAGTTCGAGCGCCGCCGCAGGGTCGAGCTGGCGGGAGCACCCTTGTGGATCGTGAGCGTCGAAGATTTAATTCTTTCCAAGCTCGATTGGTCGCGCGAATCCCGCTCTGAACAGCAGCGCCGCGACGTCGGATTGCTGCTAAAAGCGCCGCTGGATAGGGCATATCTGGACGAGTGGGCCGTACGCCTTGATCTCAATGGATTGCTGAGGGAGGTGGAGAATGAATGACACCAGCTCAGAAATCGAAGCTTTTCTCGCGGCGCGATACGCGGCGATGACCGGCTCGGAGCGCGCGTTGATGGCGCTGCAAATGTTCGAGACTGCGCAGCAGATCGTGCTCTCCTCCCTCGACCCGGCTTTGAACGAAAGCGAGCGGCGACGCGAATTGTGCCGGCGCTTCTACGGGGATGAGTTGGCGCAATCGGCGTTTCCGGAGCGCGCCGACCGCGTAATCGGGTAGTGGCACGCCAAGCATGACGCGCGATGTTGATCTGGTCGTCACTTTTGAAGCGACGGCGGTTCGGCTGATCGAGTCTCGTGTCGCCAGATTGGATTGCAGGGTATCGCCGCGTTGATTACAATGCCATCATTGATTGCACAGTAACCCGCCATGGCCAGCATCACCATCCGCAACCTCGACGCGCATACCAAGGCCCGCCTGCGCGTGCGCGCGGCGCTCGAAGAGAACGACACCGCGCCGCGTGACCTTGGCGCGGCGATCGGCGCGCGCTTCCGGCCGCTCGGCGGCGTCGATCTCGCGCTCCCTGCGCCTGAAACGACGCGCGAGCCGCCGCGGGTGGGCCGACTTGCGGCAAGACCCCGCGCAAGTGATCGTTCTCGATACCAACGTCGTTTCGGAACTGATGAAGTCCGCACCGCGGTCGCGACCCGCAACGTTGGCGACTACGACGATTGCGGCATAAAAGTCATGAATCCGTGGGACGATTGAGATATTCCCTGATCGTCTTCGACTGGGACGGCACGCTGTTCGATTCGGCCGCGGTGATCGCCGAGGGCATCCAGCACGCGGCCCGCGACATGGCGCTGCCGGTTCCGGACCGGCAGACCGCAAGCCACGTCATCGGCCTGGGCCTGAGCGACTCGTTGCGCCATGCCATGCCGACGCTGCCGCCGGAGCGCTATCAGGAGTTCCTCGCCCTGTACCGGAGCTATTTCGTCGAACGCGAAGATGGGCTCAGCCTGTTTGCGGGGGTGCCTGAATTACTCTCGGAGCTGAAGCAGCGCGGGCACCGGCTCGCGGTGGCGACCGGCAAGCCGCGGCGCGGTCTCGATCGCGCGCTGCAGGCGAGCGGGATCGGCGCGTTGTTCGATGCCACGCGCTGCGGCGACGAAACCCAGCCGAAGCCGCATCCGGCAATGCTGCTGGAACTGATGGCGGAACTGGAGATCGGAAGCAGCGGGCTGCTGATGATCGGCGATACGTCGCATGATCTGGGAATGGCCAGGAGTGCCGGGGTGGATGCGGTCGCGGTCAGCTATGGCGCGCACCCGCTCGAATCCTTGCGCGCCTGGGAGCCGCGCGCATGCGTTGCGAGTGTCGTGGAGCTGCAACAATGGCTGACGGCGAACGCCTGATCTGCGCTTCGAACGCGCTGCAGGACGCCGGCAAGGCGGTGCGCTTCGAGGTGGAATACTTCGGCGAGAACGCGCCGGCGTTTGTGGTGCGTTACGCCGGGCGCGTGCATGGCTATCTCAATCGCTGCGGCCACATGCCGATGGAACTCGACTGGCGCGAGGGAGAAGTCTTCGATCTGGAGAAACGCGATTTGATATGCTCGACGCACGGCGCGACGTATGCTGCCGACAGCGGAAAATGCCTCGGCGGGCCCTGCGGCGGCAAGCCGCTCGTGCCGCTGGTGTTCGAGGAGCGCGACGGCAAGGTCTACTGCAAGGGAATCGACGATGGCTGACAACGACGGGCAGTGGGAACGCGGGTTGATCGAGAAACTTGCCAGCGAGGCTCTAAAGGAGCAGAAGCGCGCGCGCCGCTGGGGCATCTTCTGGAAGCTGCTCACCTTCGGCTACATCACCGTGGTCATCGTGCTGGCGCTCGATTTCAAGGGCGGCGGGGATTCGAAGGGCGGCAAGCACACGGCGCTGGTCGAGATCGCCGGTGTCATCGGCCCCGGAACCGACGCGAGCGCGGAAAAGGTGGCAAGCGCGCTGCAGGCGGCATTCAAGGACAAGAACACGCAAGGCGTGGTGCTGCGTATCAATTCGCCCGGCGGCAGCCCGGTGCAGTCGCAGAGCATCTACGACGAAATGAAGCGCCTGCGCCTGAAGTACCCGGAGATTCCGCTCTACGTGGTGGTGGAGGACCTGTGCGCGTCGGGGGGCTATTACGTCGCGGCGGCGGCGGACAGGATCTACGTCGCCAAGGGCAGCATCGTGGGCTCGATCGGCGTGCGCATGGACGGCTTCGGCGTCACCGGATTGATGGAAAAGCTCGGCGTCGAGCGCCGGCTGATCACCGCCGGCAAGAACAAGGCGATGCTCGATCCGTTCCTGCCGCAGGATGAATCGCACAAGCAGATCATCGCCGGCCTGATCGGCGAGATCCACGACCAGTTCATCGCCGCGGTGCGCGAAGGCCGCGGCAAGCGCCTGAAGGAAACCCCGGACATGTTCTCCGGCCTGATCTGGAGCGGCGCGAAGAGCGTTGAACTCGGCCTCGCGGACGCGCTCGGCGGCCTGGAATACGTCGCGCGCGAAGTGATCAAGGCCGAGGACATCGTCGACTACACGCAGAAGGACAACATCGCCGAGAAATTCGCGCGCCGCTTCGGCGCCGGCGCGATGGGCTCGCTGCTCGAGTTTGCCGCGCGCTCCGGGCTAGTGGTTCGCTGACAGCAGCAGGAAAACGCTCGGGCGCTTGCCGATGGTGTGGCGCGCGCGGCGCCATTGCGCGATGCTTTGCGTCCTGATCTGCTCGTCTGGCAACGTGAGATCCGTGGCGACGCATAGCAGCGTGTTCTCGGATGAAACGTCGAGCAGGGCGGTCAGCAGTACATCGTTGCGGTAGGGCGTTTCGATGAAGATCTGCGTTTCGCGTTCGCGCCGCGAGCGCGACTCGAGTTCCCTGATTTTTCTCTTTCGTTCATCCGTTTCGCGCGGCAGGTAGCCGCAGAATGCGAATCGCTGTCCTTCGAGTCCGGAGGCCATCAGCGCCAGCACGATCGACGAAGGCCCCACCAGCGGCACCATGCGGATGCCCTCGCGCTGGGCAGCCGCCACCAGCGCTGCGCCGGGGTCGGCGATCGCCGGGCAGCCGGCTTCGGAAAGCAAACCGATGGAAAGATTTTCTTGGAGTTTCTTTATGTGTTGCGAGACATCAGATTCGAGAACTGAAATATCGAGCTCCTGAATCGCGCAAGGCATTCCGACTTCCTGCAGAAATGCCCGCGCTGTCTTGGCGTTCTCGACGACGAAGTGCTGCAGCGTCTTTATCGTCTTCAATACGCAGGCGGGCAGGGCGTCTGCAGCCGCGCCGCCGAGCGGCGTGGGAATGGCGTAGAGGATGCCCGCCATCAGCCGAGGACCGCCGCGCCGGCCTGCGCGAGCAGTTCCGTGAGCGCGATGAGCGGCAGGCCGATGAGGGATGTTGGGTCTTCCGTATCGATGCGCTCGACCAGCGTGATGCCAAGTCTTTCGACTTTCGCGCTGCCGGCACAGTCGTAAGGCTGTTCCTGGCGCAGGTAGCGCTCGATCTGCGGCGCGCTCAGGGTCCGGAAAACAACCCGGCAGCCGATCACGCGCCCGGCCAGTTTTCCGGTTCTCGCGTCCAGCACCACGACGCCAGTATCGAAATTGGCGGTCTTGCCGCTCATGGCGGTGAGCTGGCGTACGGCGTTGTCGTGGTTGCCGGGCTTGTCGAGCCGCATGCCGTCGCACGAAGCCACCTGGTCGGAGCCGATAACGAGGGCGTCGGGATAGCGCGGCGCCACAGCACGAGCTTTGGCTTCAGCGAGCCTCAGCGCTGTCGCGCCGCTGGGCTCCCCGGGGTTGGCAGTTTCATCGGTCTGTGGATCGACCCATTCGAACGCTATGCCGAGGCGCTCCAGCAGCGCCCGGCGATACCTTGAAGTAGAGGCGAGAACGATCCGCCTGGGCGAAGGCATGACTTTGTTTTGACAGAGATTTTTCAGGATGATACCATTTGCCCCTGTATGTCGCGCCAGCCGGTCATCGACGGCCTTGAATTCGCGAGGACCGGCTCGACGTTGCATGGGTCGTGGCCGGTAGCTGGTTTTTCGCGCTTGCGCGATGTGCTGCGCACGGATGAGGGAACGCTCCAGTACGATTTGCTGGGCGTGGCGCAGGAGCGGGGATACCCGGCACTGCACCTCAGGGTCGGCGGCGTGGTGCAGCTCGCCTGCCAGCGATGCCTGGGCGCCTTGGAGTTTCCGCTGCACATCGATGTGTCGCTGGTGCTTGCGGCAACGCAAGCTGAGGTCGACGCTGAGCCGCTGGAAGCCGAGGGGCCCGAGCGGATCGTCGCCGGCCGGGAAATGCCGGTGCGCGATCTGGTGGAGGATGAAGTGCTGCTTGCGATACCGCTGGCGCCGCGGCACGAGCGCTGCGCGGGGCGGGAAGCGGGAGCGGCAAGTGAAGAAAGTTCGCCGTTCGCGGGCCTGCGCGGGCTGGTTGACGGCACCAGGCATTGAAACCTTAATATCAAGGAGTTGAACATGGCAGTCCAGCAGAACAAGAAGTCGCCCTCCAGGCGTGGCATGCATCGCTCGCACGATTTCCTGACCACGCCTTCGCTCGCGGTCGAGCCGACCACGGGCGAACGGCACCTGCGCCACCACATCAGCCCGACCGGCTTCTACCGCGGCAAGAAAGTCGCCAAGGGCAAAGGCGAGTAACCGCGCCCAATCCGCGCGCGGTGAATATCACCGTAGCAATCGACTGCATGGGCGGCGATCACGGTCCCCATGTCACGGTCTCCGCCGCGCTTGAATTCCAGCGCGCAAACGCCGATGTCGATGTTGTCCTGGTTGGGTTGAGCGACGCCATCGAAGCCGAACTCGCGGCACATGGCGCGGCGGCGGGCGCGGGATTGCGCGTCCAGCATGCCACGCAGCTCGTCGCGATGGACGAACCCCCGGCACAGGCGATGCGCCACAAGAAGGACTCGTCGATGCGAGTCGCGGTCAACCTGGTCAAGTCCGGCGAGGCGCATGCCTGCGTCAGCGCGGGCAATACCGGCGCCCTGATGGCGATTTCACGCTTCGTGCTGAAGACGCTTCCCGCGATTGACCGGCCGGCGATCGCCAGCGGCGTGCCCAACCAGCGCGGCGGCTATACCTACATTCTCGACCTGGGCGCCAACGTGGACTGCACGCCGGAACAATTGATGCAGTTCGGCGTCATGGGCGCCATGCTGGTGGCCGCTCTCGAGCACAAGGAGCGTCCGAGCGTCGGCCTGCTGAACATCGGCGTCGAAGACATCAAGGGCAACGACAGCGTAAAGCAGGCGGCGGAGCTGCTGCGCGCGAGCGGGTTGAATTTCCACGGCAATGTCGAAGCGGACGATATCTACAAGGGCACGGTGGACGTGGTCGTGTGCGACGGTTTCGTCGGCAATTCCGTGCTCAAGGCCTCCGAGGGCGTCGCCAATATGATCGTCGCTTTCTTGCGGCAGGAGTTTTCGCGCAATCCCTGGCGCAAACTGTCGGCGCTGATCGCCATGCCGGTACTCAAGGCACTGCGCGCGCGCATGGACCCGGGCAATTACAACGGCGCCTGCCTGCTTGGCCTAAAAGGCATCGTCATCAAGAGCCACGGTTCGGCGGACGTGCACGCATTCGGCCAAGCGCTGACACGCGCTGCGGAAGCGGTGCGCAACGATGTCGTGCACCGCATCAGCAAGCAGATGGCAGGGGTGCACGCTTGATCCGTTCCCGCATCGTCGGTACCGGAGGCTACCTGCCGCCGCGCGTGGTCACCAATGAAGAGCTGTCGAAGAAACTCGATACCAGCGACGCCTGGATTCATGAGCGCACCGGCATCAGGCAGCGCCACATCGCCGACGAGTCGCAGACTTGCAGCGACCTCGCGCTGAAAGCAAGCCGTCGCGCGCTCGATGCGGCCGGCGTCAAGGCCGCCGACATCGACCTCATCATCGTTGCCACATCGACGCCCGATTTCATCTTTCCGAGCACCGCCTGCCTGCTGCAGGCCAAGCTGGGCGTGAAGGGCTGTGCGGCATTCGATGTGCAGGCCGTCTGCAGCGGCTTCGTTTATGCGCTGGCGACGGCGGACAGCATGATTAAAAATCGGATTGCGAAAAAAGTCCTGGTCGTGGGCGCGGAAGTCTTCTCCCGCATTCTTGACTGGAACGACCGCGCCACCGCGGTGCTGTTCGGCGACGGCGCCGGGGCCGTGCTATTGGCCGCCGGCGAGCAGCCCGGCATCCATGCATCCGTGCTGCACGCGGACGGCAGCCAGGTCGGAATCCTCTCGGCGCCGGGCAACGTTAGTGGCGGCAAGATCGTCGGCTCGCCGTTCCTGCAGATGCAAGGCAAGGAAGTATTCAAGCTCGCGGTCAGGGTCCTCGATGAATCGGCACGCGAAGTCGTCGCGGCGGCGGGGATGCAACTGGAAGACATCGACTGGCTGATCCCGCACCAGGCAAACGTGCGCATCCTCGAAGCCACTGCCAAGCGGATGGGCCTGCCGCGCGAGCGGCTGGTGGTCACGGTGGACCATCACGCGAATACTTCCGCAGCCTCGGTTCCGCTCGCGCTTGACGAATTCGTGCGTGCCGGGAAAATCCGGCCCGGTCACAAGGTGTTGCTGCAGGGTGTCGGCGGCGGTTTCACCTGGGGCGCATCGTTGGTGACGATGTGAGCACGTGAAGGCAGACAGGCGATGAAACTCGGCATGGTTTTTCCCGGGCAGGGCTCGCAATCGGTCGGTATGCTCAAGGCCTATGCGGGTCTGCCCGTCGTCGACGCGGTACGCGCGCAAGCCGTGGCGGCGCTTGGCGACGATTTCCTGAATATTCTCGACCACGGCCCTGCGCAACAGCTGGGCCTCACCGTCAACACGCAACCCGCGATGCTGATCGCTGCAATCGCGGCTTACCGCGCCTGGCGCGCGCTCGATGGCCCCGCGCCCGCGATCGTCGCCGGCCACAGCCTCGGCGAATATTCCGCGCTGGTGGCCGCGGGCGCGCTTAGCTTCGCGGACGCCTTGCCGCTGGTGCGGTTTCGCGCTCAATCCATGCAGCAGGCGGTGCCCGAAGGCCAGGGCGCGATGGCCGCGATCCTCGGGCTGGACGACGATGCGGCGCGTGCCGCCTGTGCGCAAGCAGCGCAGGGAGACGTCGTTCAGGCGGTAAACTTCAATGCGCCCGGGCAAGTCGTGATAGCCGGGCACAAGAATGCGGTTGCGCGCGCGATCGAGGCATGCAAGGCGCGCGGCGCGAAGCGCGCCATGCCGCTGCCGGTAAGCGCGCCTTTCCACAGCAGCCTCATGCAACCCGCGGCACTCAAGCTGGACGGGTATTTGAAGAATCTGGTTTTCAATTCTCCCGCCGTGCCCGTCATCAACAACGTCGATGCAAAAGTCGAAGCCGATCCGGATCACATCAAGAACGCGCTTGTCCGCCAGGCGGCATCGCCGGTGCGCTGGGTCGAGATCATGCGCGCCATGGCGGAGCTGGGCGTGACCCACGTCGTCGAGTGCGGACCGGGCAAGGTGCTGGCAGGCCTGGTGAAGCGCATTGATCCGCGCATGCAGGGCCTGGCGGCAACGGATCGCGCGTCGCTCGAGCAGGCGCTCGCGACAGTCAAGGGCGCCTGATCATGCTGCAAGGTCTCATGCTGCAAGGTCTCATGCTGCAAGGGAAAGTTGCACTGGTCACCGGCGCCTCGCGCGGCATCGGCCGCGCCATCGCGGTCGAACTCGCGAAACAGGGCGCGCGGGTGGTGGGCACCGCGACCACGGCGCAGGGCGCTCAAGCCATAGCAGAGGGCGGATTGACCGGCAGGGTCCTGGACGTGCGCAATGCTGCGCAGTCCGACGAGCTGATCGCCGCCGTGCAAAAGGAATTCGGCGACATCGCGATCCTCGTCAACAATGCCGCCGTGACCCGGGACAACCTGGCGCTGCGCATGAAGGACGCGGATTGGGACGAGGTGATGGAAACCAATCTCAAGCCGGTGTTCCGGCTGTCGCGCGCGGTGATGCGCGGCATGATGAAGGCGCGCTGGGGCAGGATCATCAATATTACGTCGGTGGTCGGCGCCGCGGGCAATCCCGGCCAGGCGAACTACGCCGCCGCCAAAGCCGGCGTCGTCGGCATGGCGAAATCGCTCGCGCGCGAGCTCGGCAGCCGCAATATCACGGTGAACTGCGTCGCCCCGGGATTCATCGATACCGACATGACCCGGGCGCTGTCCGAGGAACAGAAGAGCGCGCTGCTGGCGCAAATCCCGCTCGGCCGCCTGGGCCGCCCGGAGGACGTTGCCAGCGCCGTCGCATTCCTCGCTTCACCCGCGGCCGCCTACGTCACGGGCAGCGTGCTGCACGTCAACGGCGGAATGTACATGGCCTGATTCCGGTAAAATACGCCCCTCCGCAGAGGGTTGCAGGTTCGACTCCACACAGGAAAGGAGCGCAGGATGGAAAACGTTGAAGTACGCGTCAAGAAAATCATCGCCGAGCAGCTCGGCGTCAATGAGGCGGAGATCAAGTCCGAGTCGTCGTTCGTCGACGACCTGGGCGCCGATTCGCTCGACACGGTCGAGCTGGTGATGGCCCTCGAAGAGGAGTTCGAGACCGAAATTCCAGACGAGGATGCCGAGAAGATCACCACCGTACAGCTGGCCATCGACTACATCAAGTCGCATTCCAAGGCCTGATCGTTCCCACCAGTGCAGCGCCGTAGAGTCGTCGTCACCGGGCTGGGCATCATCAGCCCGGTGGGGAACACAGTGCCGCAGGCGTGGCAAAACGTGATTGCCGGGAAATCCGGCATCACCCGCGTCACCCGCTTCGACCCGTCGCGCCTTTCCTGCCAGATCGCCGGCGAAGTAAAGGATTTCGAGGTCACGCAATACGTGCCCGCCAAGGACGCGCGCCGCATGGACAGGTTCATCCATTTCGGCATGGCGGCGGGACTGCAGGCCTGGAAAGACTCCGGCAACGCGGTGGCCCCGGATACCGCCGAGCGCTTTGGCATCATTTTCGGCTCCGGCATCGGCGGCCTGCCGCTGATCGAGGAGATGCACAACGAGTTGCTGAAAAGCGGCCCGCGGCGTGTTTCGCCGTTCTTCATTCCCGGCACCATTATCAACATGATCGCGGGAAATCTCTCGATCATGCTGGGCACCAAGGGACCCAACCTGGGGATCGTCACCGCCTGCACGACGTCCACGCACTGCATCGGCGAAGCAGGCAAATCGATCCGCTACGGCGAGGCCGATGTGATGATCGCCGGCGGCGCCGAAGCGACGGTCACCGAACTCGCCATGGGCGGCTTTGCCTCGGCGAGGGCGCTGTCGACGCGCAACGACGATCCGGCCGGCGCGAGCCGCCCCTGGGACCGGGACCGGGACGGATTCGTGTTGGGCGAGGGCGCCGGCGCGGTGGTGCTGGAGGAACTCGAGCACGCGAAGAAACGTGGCGCGCACATTTACTGCGAGTTGGCCGGCTACGGCGTCTCTTCGGATGCGCACCACATGACCGCACCCGCCGAGGACGGCGATGGCGCGTTCCGCTGCATGAACAATGCGATCCGCGACGCGGGCCTCACGGCCGGCGACATCGACTACATCAACGCCCATGGCACCTCGACGCCGCTCGGAGACCTTGCCGAGAGCGTAGCGGTGAAACGCGTGTTGGGTGACCGCGCGAAGAAGGTCGCGGTTAATTCGACCAAATCCATGACCGGCCACCTGCTGGGCGCCGCAGGCGGCATCGAGGCCATCTTCAGCATCCTGGCGCTGCGCGACCAGGTTTCGCCGCCGACCATCAACCTGCAGAATCCGGACCCTCTTTGCGATCTGGATTACGTGCCGAATACCGCGCGCCAGATGAAGATCTGGACCGCTCTGTCCAATTCATTCGGCTTCGGCGGCACCAACGGCAGTCTGGTCTTCAAGCACCTCTGAACGACGCCAGATCGCAGCGGCTGGAGCTGGCGCCTTCCGGGGCCTATGCGGGATTGATACTGGCGGTCCACGCTGCCGCCGCCGCATGCTTTCTGACAACAATGTCAGGTTTCCCCGGAACGGCGGTCGCGCTGCTGATTCTCGCGCTGGGTGGTGCCTCCGCATGGGACCGCGCCTTGCTGCGCGGTCCGCGCTCGCCTCGAGCGATTGAGATCCACGCATCGGGTGCCGCCTTGGTGGTACTGGCAAGCGGGGAAGCCATTGCGGTGCGCGCGGTGCGCGGCATCGGCGTAACGCGCCATTGGGTGGCACTTGCCCCCCTCTCCTTCGCAGGGCGCAGCGTGATGGTAACGGCGGGTATGCTCGGGGCGGCAAGCGCCCGGATATTGCGGCTCTGGGCACTCTGGGGGAGGATACCCGGCGTGGCTTCGGGGCAACGTCTAACATGACGCGGTGCACGCTGCCGCCCAGAACTATTTGCAAAGTTTACTGTCTGTGGCACATAGGCATGGCGGGCAGGGGGTCCGGCGGCGATGTCTGAGCGCGAAGTCGATCAGATTCTGGTCGAGCGCGCGCAACGCGGCGACAAACGGGCCTTCGAACTGCTGGTCGAGAAGTACCAGCACAAGCTTGCACGGCTGGTTTCACGCCTGGTGCGGGATCCGGGCGAAGCCGAAGACGTGACCCAGGAGGCATTCATCAAGGCCTACCGGGCGTTGCCTTCGTTTCGCGGCGACAGCGCGTTTTATACCTGGCTGTACCGGATCGGCATCAATACCGCCAAGAATTTCCTGGTGGCGAAAGGCAGAAGGGCGCCGACCTCCACGGAGGTCGATGCCGAGGAAGCGGAAGGGTACGAGAGCGCCGATCAGTTGCGCGACATCAACACGCCGGAAAGCCTGTTGCTGTCGAAGGAAATTGCGACGACGGTGAATGCGGCGATCGAATCGTTGCCGGAGGAATTGCGCAGTGCGATCCAGTTGCGCGAGTTGGAGGGCATGAGCTACGAGGAAATCTCGAAATTGATGGACTGCCCCATCGGCACCGTGCGCTCGCGGATTTTCAGGGCGCGCGAAGCGATTGCGGATAAGCTCAAACCGCTGCTGGATACGGCGGCGGACAAGAGGTGGTGATGAAAGCGAGAATTTCGGAATTGCTGGATGGCGAACTGGAGTCGCACGAGACGGCGGGACCGCTGGATGCGCTCAGGTCCGAGGGCGAGGCGCGCGATACCTGGCGCCGCTATCACCTGATCGGCGATGCAATGCGCGATACGCGCATGCTTTCGGCGGGATTCGCGGCCCGCGTCGCGGCGCGCCTGGCGCAGGAAGCGACTGTCATGGCGCCAGTGCGCCTTGCACCGGCGCCGCAACGACCGCGCTGGCAATTCCTGTCCGCGGCGGCCAGCCTGGCGGCCGTGGCCTTCGTCGGCTGGGTCGCCTTCGGGCTTCAGGAGGACACGACCCAGGTCGCGCAGGTGGCGCCGCCCACGGCACAGGTGCCGTCCTCCACGGCACAGGTGCCGCCCCCCGCGGCGGCCTATGACTACCTCTACGCCCACCAGGGCCTTTCGCCGCGCAATTCGCTGCAGGGCGTGGCGCCTTACGTGCGCATGGTATCGGGCGAAGCAGTGGTGCAGAAACGGTGATGATCCGGGCGCTCGGCTTCGCGCTGCTCGCGAGCTGCGGCCTGGCGCAAGCCCAGGCCCAGGCGCAGAGCGAGACCTCGACGGAAGCTCTGGCGCTCCTCAGGAAAATTTACCAGGCGACCGAAAAACTTTCCTACACCGGGACCTTTGTTTACCAGCAGGGGGAGCGCGTCGAAACCTCGCGCATCACGCGCCGGTCGGGCCCGGGCGGCGAGGTCGAGCGGGTCGAGGTACTGGATGGCATGCCGCGGGAGTTCGTGCGCACCCGCGATACGGTTCGCTGCTACCTGCCGGAGAGCCAGACGGTGAAGGTGGAGCGCAGGACAGACCCGCAGGCGTTTCCGGCGATGCTGCCGGAACGCGTTTCCGACCTTGCCCGCAACTACACCATCACGCGGGGCGAGACAGCACGCATCGCGGGGTTCGACTGCGAGGCGGTGGTACTCACGCCGAAGGACGAATTGCGCTACGGTTACAAGCTGTGGTTCGACGTCAATACCGGAATGCTGCTCAAGGCACGCGTCTTCAATAGCAGCGGCAACACCGTGGAGCAGTTTTCCTTTGTCCAGCTCACGATCGGCAATGTGTCTCGCGACCAGGTCAAGACGCGGCACATGGCGCAGAATTGGCGGATCGAGGACGCCGCGGTGGCGCCGGCCAATCTGGGGCGCTCCGGCTGGAGCGGCGGCGCCGAACTGCCCGGCTTTCGCAAGATTATCGAGGTGACGCGCAGGCTTGGCGAGGCGCGGCCGGCGGGGCAGATGGTGTATTCGGACGGTTTGGCTGCGGTGTCGGTGTTCATTGAGCCGATGGCGGGCCGCGCGGAGGCGGTGCGGCCCGGCCCTTCCAGCATCGGCGCATTCCAGATCTTCACGCGCGAAGTCGCGAACCACGTCGTGACCGTGGTAGGCGAAGCGCCCGCAGCCAGCGTGCAGCGCATCGCCGCCGGTGTCGAATTCAAAAAACCCAGGTAACAGGAGAATGAGCATGAATTGGTTCAGAACCCAGGCCGCGGTGCTGGCGCTTGCATTCGCCGGCGTCGCGTTCGCGCAAGGGCGCGAGCTGCCGGATTTCGTCAAGCTGGTCGAGGACCAGGGCGGCGCGGTGGTGAATATCAGCACCACGCAGGCGGCGCGGCGCGTCGCTGCAATCCCGCAGATCCCGGGCGCCGAGGACGAAGAAGTGCAGGAATTTTTCCGGCGCTTCATTCCACGCCAGCAGCCCGGTCCGCAACAGGGGCCACAGCAGGGGCCGCGACCGGAGAGCCGCTCGCTCGGCTCGGGCTTCATCATTTCCGCCGACGGCTACGTCCTCACCAACGCGCACGTGATCGACGGCGCGGACGAGATCACCGTCAAGCTGACCGACAAGCGCGAATACAAGGCGAAAGTCATCGGCACCGACAAGCGCACCGACGTGGCGTTGATCAAGATCGAGCCCACCGGGCCCTTGCCCTCCGTGAAGTTCGCCGACCCGAGCCGGCTCAAGGTCGGCGAGTGGGTGGTGGCGATCGGCTCGCCGTTCGGCTTCGAGAACACCGTCACCGCGGGCATCGTATCGGCCAAGGGGCGCTCGCTGCCGCAGGAGAACTTCGTGCCGTTCATCCAGACCGACGTCGCCATCAACCCGGGCAATTCGGGCGGACCGCTGTTCAACATGCGCGGCGAAGTGGTCGGTATCAATTCGCAGATCTACAGCCGCACCGGCGGCTTCATGGGACTGTCGTTCGCGATCCCGATCGACGTCGCGCTGGATGTCCAGAAGCAGTTGCGCGACAAGGGGCGCGTCTCGCGCGGCCGTATCGGCGTCGTGATCCAGGAGGTCAGCAAGGACCTCGCGACTTCCTTTGGCCTCGACCGCGCGCGCGGCGCGCTGGTCAATTCGGTGGAGAAGGGCAGCCCGGCGGACAAGGCTGGCGTGGAGCCGACCGACATCATCACCAAATTCGACGGCAAGCTGGTGGAGGCGTCCAACGACCTGCCGCGCATCGTCGGCTCGACGCGCCCGGGCGCGAAAACCGACCTGGAGGTCTGGCGCAAGGGCGCGACGCGAACCCTGAGCCTTACGGTGGGCGAGCTGCAGGAATCGAAGCTCGCCGCGCTTGAAACGCCGCGCGCGCAGAAGCCCGCCGCGCTGGCTGCGAATCGCCTCGGCATCGTGGTGAGCGAGTTGTCCGCGAAGCAGAAAGAGGAATTGAAAGTGTCAGGCGGCCTCGTTGTCACCGAGGTGAAGCCGGAGGCGCGCGCCGAAGTGCGCCGCGGTGACGTGCTCATGGCCCTGGTGCACAAGGGACAGCACACCGAACTCAAGTCGATTGAACAGCTCAACAAGCTGCTCTCCGGACTGGACAAGAACGCGGTCATCACCCTCCAGGTGCGCCGCGGCGACGCGATGGCGTTCGTGACCGTGAACGGCCTGACCGACAAGAGCTGAGCTAAAATAGCGCTTACGGGCAGAGGGTGCCTCCTACCGGGGGGCGCCCTCTTTTCTTATGGAACAGAGCCACATCCGAAATTTCTCCATCATCGCGCACATCGACCATGGCAAGTCGACGCTCGCGGATCGCTTTATCCAGATCTGCGGCGGGCTTTCGGACCGCGAGATGGCCGACCAGGTGCTCGACTCGATGGACCTGGAGCGCGAGCGCGGCATCACCATCAAGGCGCAGACCGCGGCGCTGGCCTACAAGTCGCGCAACGGCGAGACCTACCTGCTGAACCTGATCGATACCCCGGGGCACGTGGACTTCTCCTATGAGGTGAGCAGGTCGCTTTCGGCCTGCGAGGGGGCGATCCTGGTGGTGGATGCATCGCAGGGCGTGGAGGCGCAGACGGTCGCCAACTGCTATACCGCGACCGAGCAGGGCGTCGAGGTGATTCCGGTGCTGAACAAAATCGACTTGCCCTCGGCGGATCCGGAGAACGCGATCAAGGAGATCGAGGACGTCATTGGCATCAATGCCCAGGACGCGCTGCGCGTCAGCGCCAAGACGGGGGAAGGGGTCCAGGACATTCTTGAGTCCGTGATCGCGCGGATACCGGCGCCGCGCGGCGATCCGCAGGCGCGGCTGAAAGCCCTGATCATCGATTCCTGGTTCGACAACTACGTCGGCGTCGTGATGCTGGTACGGGTGGTCGATGGATCGCTGCGTCCCAAGGACAAGCTCGAGCTGATGAGTACCGGCGCCGGCTACATGTGCGAGCGGGTCGGCGTGTTCACGCCCAAGTCGCGCACCAAGGACAGCCTCGCAGCCGGAGAGGTGGGTTTCGTGGTGGCCGGCATCAAGGAGCTGCGCGCCGCCAAGGTCGGCGACACGATCACGCGCGCGGACAAGCCGGCCGCCGCGCCGCTGCCCGGGTTCAAGGAGATCAAGCCGCAGGTCTTCGCCGGGCTCTATCCGGTCGAATCGAACCAGTACGAGGCGATGCGCGAGGCGTTGGAGAAGCTCCACCTGAACGACTCGTCGCTGCACTACGAGCCGGAAATTTCGCAGGCACTGGGCTTCGGCTTCCGTTGCGGCTTTCTCGGCCTGCTGCACATGGACATCGTGCAGGAGCGGCTCGAGCGCGAGCACCAGCTGGAGCTCATCACCACCGCGCCCTCGGTGGTCTACGAGGTGCGGCTGCGCGACGGCTCGGTCGAAACGGTGTCGAACCCCGCCAAGCTGCCGGATCCCTCGAAAATCGAGGAAATCCGCGAGCCGATCATCTCGACCACGATTTTCCTGCCGCAGGAGTACGTCGGTGCGGTGATGACGCTGTGCCTGCAGAAACGCGGCGTGCAGACCAACCTGCACTACGCCGCCAGGCACGTGGTCCTGTCCTATGACCTGCCGCTGTCCGAAGTGGTGATGGATTTCTTCGACCGCCTGAAATCCATCACGCGCGGCTACGGCTCGCTCGACTATGAATTCAAGCAATACCGCGCGGCGGACGTGATCCGGCTCGACGTGCTGGTCAACGGCGAGCGCGTGGATGCGCTCTCGGCGATGGTTCACAGGGAGGCGGCGCAGCACCGCGGCCGCGACCTGGTGTCACGGCTGCGCAGCCTGATCCCCAGGCAGATGTTCGACATCGCCATCCAGGCGGCGATCGGCGCCAACATCGTCGCGCGCGAGAACGTCAAGGCGCTGCGCAAGAACGTGATCGCCAAGTGCTACGGCGGCGACATCACGCGCAAGCGCAAGCTGCTGGAGAAGCAGAAAGAGGGCAAGAAGCGCATGAAGCAGGTGGGCGCGGTCGAGATCCCGCAGGAGGCCTTCCTCGCGGTCCTGCAGACGGGCGACAAATGAGTTTTGCCCTTTTCCTGCTGCTCCTGCTCGTGGTCACCGGCCTGGTCTGGCTTTTCGACAAATACTTTTTGAGAACCAGGCGAGTAAAGGAAGCCAAGCAGCCCTGGTGGGTCGAGTACTCGATCAGTTTCTTTCCGGTGATCATGGTGGTGTTCGCGCTGCGCTCGTTCCTCGTCGAACCGTTCAAGATTCCGTCCGGCTCGATGATCCCGACACTGCTGATCGGCGATTTCATCCTCGTCAACAAGTTCACCTACGGCATCCGCCTGCCGGTGGCAAACGTCAAGATCGTCGATCTGGGCAGCCCCAAGCACGGCGACGTGATGGTGTTCCGCTATCCGGCCGATCCGTCGCTGGACTACATCAAGCGCGTCGTCGGCCTGCCCGGCGACCGCATCGAGTACCGCAACAAGGAGCTGCGCCTCAACGGCACGCTGGTGCCGCGCCAGCAACTCGGCGACTATGAGTCCCGCGAGCGCCTGCAGTACTTCCCGCGCTACCTGGAGAGCTTCGATGGCGCCGGACACGAGATCATCCTGGAGAAGGAAGCGCCCGGCTTTCTCAGCCGGAGCATGGATTTCGGGCATTCCGGGAACTGCGACTACAATAGCGGCGGCCTGGATTGCACGGTGCCGGCCGGCCACTATTTCATGATGGGCGACAACAGGGACAACTCGAGCGACAGTCGCGTCTGGGGATTCGTCCCCGACGCGAACATCGTCGGCAAGGCGTTCTTCATCTGGCTCAACTTGAATGAGTTGGGCCGCTTTGGCACTTTCCGGTAACGGCGCCCTGGGAGAAAAAACATGCGCATGAAGCAGCTTGGTATAGGCCTTAGCGGTCTGATAGCCGGTGCCGCGATCTTTATCGTTCTCGCGATGGTCGGCATGAAGATGGGCCCCTCGTACCTGGAATTCGCCTCCATCAAGAGGGCGGTCGTCGCCATCGCGCAGGAAAAGCCCGGCGCCTCGGTGACCGACGTGCGCAAGGCCTTCGACGCGCGCGCGACCATCGGCGCCATCTCAACGGTATCGGGAAAAGACCTCGAAGTAACCAAGGATGGCGGCGAACTGCTGATATCCGCCAGCTACCGCAAGGAAATTCCGCTGGCCGGAAACGTAGGCGTGTATATCGATTTCCGAGCGGTATCCAAGGAATAGCGTTTCGCGCGCGACGGTGGCCCGCCATCCGGTACTCGAGCGGCGCATCGGCCACCGCTTCAAGGATCCTGCGCTGCTCGCGCAGGCGCTCACGCACCGCAGTTTCGGTTCGCCGCATTACGAGCGGCTCGAGTTTCTCGGCGACAGCGTGCTCGGCTGCGCCGTCACGGAGCTGCTGTTCCAGCGCCATCCGGACCTGCCCGAAGGCAAGCTCTCGAGGATCCGCGCCGGCCTGATCCGCGAGGAATCGCTGGCCCGCGTCGGACGCGAACTCGGCATCGCCGCATTCCTGCGGCTGGACGAAAGTACCGCCCGCAATGAAGGCGCGGATCGACCGTCGATCCTTGCCGACGCGCTTGAAGCGGTCTATGGCGCCGTATTTCTGGATGGCGGCTACGCCATCGCGCGCGAAGTCATCGAGCGCACATTCGGCACCGCACTGACGCAGCTCGATCCGGATGCGGTGGACAAGGACGCGAAGACGCGCCTGCAGGAATGCCTGCAAGCCAAGCGCCGCGCCAAGCCGCGGTACCGGGTCGTCTCGACCTCCGGTGCGAAGCAGAGCCTGGTATTCGAAGTCGAGTGCGCGGTAGACGACCTGGAGCTGAAAGCCACGGGGCACGGCAGCTCCCGCCAGCGCGCCGAACAGCAGGCGGCGGGACACGTGCTCGCGCTGCTCGGATCATAGCGGCGACATGAGCGCGTTTCGCTGCGGCACTGTGGCGCTGGCCGGTCGGCCCAACACGGGCAAGTCCAGCCTGCTGAACAAGATGGTCGGCCACAAGCTCGCCATCGTCTCGCCAAAGGCCCAGACCACGCGCCATTCTGTGAACGGCGTCCTGACCACCGCCGACTGCCAGTACGTATTCGTCGACCTGCCCGGATACCAGACCAAGCACCTGAACGTCCTCAACCGGTCGCTGAACCGCCAGGCGACCGAGGGCGCTCGCGATTGCGACGTCGTGGTATTCGTTGTCGAGGCGACACGCTTTGGGTCCCCGGACCGCGAGGTGCTGGCGCGCATCCCCGCCGAGCAGCGCGTCGTCGCGGCGGTGAACAAGGTCGACTTGGTGAAGCACCAGCTTGAACTGCTGCCGTTCCTTGAGCGGCTGCAGCAGGAACGCGATTTCGCCGCCATCGTGCCCGTTTCCGCGCGCAACGGCAGGAACCTGCCGGAACTGCTGCGCGTGGTGGCGGGGCTGCTGCCGGAAGGCCCGGCGGCCTATCCCGCCGAGCATCTCACCGACCGCGACGAGCGCTTTTTCGCCGCGGAGATTCTGCGCGAAAAACTGTTTCTGCTGCTGGGCGAGGAATTGCCCTACCGCTGCGACGTGTCGCTGGAGAGCTTCAAGGACGAGCCACCCAAGGGACGAGGCAAGGGCCTGCGGCGCATTGAGGCGACGATCTGGATCGAGCGCGAGAGCCAGAAACCGATCGTGATCGGCGCCGGCGGCGAACTGCTCAAGCGCGTCTCGACAGCGGCGCGCAAGGACATGGAGCGCCTCTTCGGCGGCAAGGTATACCTCGGCGTCTGGGTCAAGGTGAAGCGCGACTGGACCGGGGATGAGCGCCTGCTGCGACAACTTGGCTACCGCTAAGTAGATGCGATGAAGCGCCGCGCCGAGCACCAGCCCGCTTTCGTGCTGCATGCCTACCCGTACAAGGAGACCAGCCTCATCGTCGAAGTATTCACGCGCAGGTTCGGCCGCGTCGGACTGCTGGCGCGCGGCGCGCGGCGGCCGCGCTCCGCGATGCGCGGCGTGCTGCTCGCCTTTCATCCGCTGCGCATGACGTGGTCCGCCTCCGCCGAGCTGGGCACCCTGATGTCGGTCGAATGGGGCGGCGGACAGGCTTCGCTTTCCGGCATCGGCCTGATGTGCGGCTTCTACATCAATGAACTGCTGCTGCGGCTGCTGCCGCGCGATGATCCGCACGAAGCACTGTTCGATGCGTATGGCGAGGCGCTTGCGCGCCTGGCTGCAGGCGCCTCGCTCGCGCCTCTCGAGGTGGGCGCCGCGCAGGCGGCAATCCTGCGCGGTTTCGAGCGCAGGATGCTCGCCGAACTCGGGTATGCTCCCGTGCTCGACCGGGACGCGGTGAACGGGGCGCAGATCGATGCGACAAAACACTATGCCTACGAGGCCGAACGAGGGCCGGTGGAAACCCGTCGCGATAACGGAGAATCTGTGGTCAGCGGCAGGACATTGCTCGACATGGCAGCGGACAACTACGCCAACTCGCGCACGCGCGACGAAGCGCGGCGCCTGATGCGCGCGCTGATCGCGGAACGCCTGGGCGGCCAGGTTCTGCATACGCGGGCCGTGCTGTCGGAACTGCAGGACCTGTGATCGAACTCGGCGTCAATATCGACCACGTCGCTACCGTGCGGCAGGCGCGGCTCACCTATGAGCCCGACCCGGTCTGGGCTGCCGTCGAAGCGCACCTGGGCGGCGCGGACGGCATCACGGTGCATCTGCGCGAGGACCGGCGCCATATCCAGGACAAGGACGTCGCGCGGCTGCGGGAATTGACGCACATAAAGCTCAACCTGGAGATGGCGGCCACGCTGGAGATGATTGCGATCGCGCGCCGCATCAAGCCGGAGATGGCGATGCTGGTGCCAGAAGGCAGGCACGAGGTGACCACGGAGGGCGGTCTCGATATTCGCTCGCAGGAAAAGAGCCTGAGGCAGGCGGTGGCGAAGCTCGCCGGCGCCGGCATCGTGGTATCGGTGTTCATCGATGCCGACCTGAAGCAGGTGGAGGCCGCGAAGCGGATCGGCGCTTCGGTCTGCGAGGTGCATACCGGCCCCTATGCGCACGCCTTTCACGCCAAGGGACGCGACGCCGAATCGCCGGCGGTGGTGCGCGAATTGGCCAGACTCCGCAAGGCGGGCAAGCGCATTCGCGAGCTCGGCATGCGTTTCAATGCCGGCCACGCGCTCAACTACTTCAATGTGGAACCGGTGGCGCGCTTGCCCGACGTGCGCGAGCTGCATATCGGCCATGCCATTGTCTCCCGCGCGCTGTTCGTCGGCATGCGGGAAGCCGTGCGGGAAATGAAACGCCTGATCACCGAAGCTGCCCGATGATTTACGGCATCGGTACCGACCTGATCGAAATCGGTCGCGTCGAGAAAGTGCTGAAGCGATTCGGCGACCGCTTTGCGCGGCGCATTCTCTGCGAGTCCGAACTCAAGCGCTTCTGCGCCCACAAGCAGCCGGTCGCCTATCTGGCGAAGCGTTTCGCGGCCAAGGAAGCATTCTCCAAGGCGCTTGGCACCGGCATTCACGCGCCCGCCAACTGGCATGGGGTCTGGGTCGTCAACCTGAAATCCGGCAAGCCAGTCCTGGAATTTTCTTCGCCCTTGAAAGCGTTGCTTCAGGAAAGAAAAATCCGCAATTCCCATCTGTCCCTCACTGACGAACGCGAAATCGCCTCCGCGACCGTGATCCTGGAATGCGACGGGTAAAACTGCCGCTCGGGACGGTGGTTCTCGACCCGGCGGGGCCCGCCCTTACCGAAGATGACCGCCGCCGGCTGCTTCACCCAGCCGCAGGCGGCGTGATCCTGTTTGCGCACAACTTCGAGAACCCGGAACAGCTGCTCGCGCTGACCGAAGAAATCACGGCACTGCGGGATCCCGGTTTGCCGATCTGCGTCGACCACGAAGGCGGGCGGGTGCAGCGTTTCGTCCTCGGTTTCACGGCGATCCCGCCCATGCGCCGGCTCGGCGTGCTATGGGACCGCGACCGCGAGACCGCGCAGCGCGCGGCGCGGGCGGTGGGCACCGTGATCTCAGCGGAACTCGGCGCGCATGGCGTCGACTTCAGCTTCACGCCGGTGCTCGACCTGGACTACGGCGCTAGCGCCGTCATCGGGCACCGCGCGTTCCATTACGACCCGAACGCGGCCGGTGCGCTCGCGGCACAGCTCATCGAAGGCCTCGCCGGGGGAGGCATGGCGGCGGTAGGCAAGCATTTTCCCGGGCACGGTTTCGCGGCTGCGGATTCGCATGTCGCGGTGCCGACGGACCAGCGGCCGGTGAAAGACATCTTCAGGAAAGACCTGGTGCCTTATCGGGCGGCCATCAAGGCCGGGCTGGCGGCGGTCATGCCCGCGCACGTGATTTATTCGCAGGCAGACCCTGAGCCAGCGGGTTATTCCCGCTACTGGCTGCAGGACGTGCTGCGCGGCCAGCTGGGTTTTGACGGACTGATCTTCAGCGACGACCTGTCGATGGAGGGCGCAAGTACCGCGGGTGGCATCCCGGAGCGGGCAAAAGCCGCGCTGGCCGCGGGCTGCGACTTGGTACTGCTCTGCCAGAACCCGGAAGGGCAGGAAAAGCTGCTTGATTCGCTTGCTTCAACTTCGGTTTCTTTTCCTGAAAGAATTGAAAAAATGCGGCGCCGCGGCGGGCGCGATTTCAGGAAGAGCGTGGCCTACCGGGAAGCGCTCGATGCCTTGCGGCAAGTGCCCTAAACCGAAGTTCCTACGGTCGTTGAGCGAATTTCTCTTGTAGCGCGGGGGCTTGAGTTCATTTCGGGTGTGTTGCTTTTGGCTACACGCGGATGGTTTCGAGCATTTGGAGTGCGCGCTGCTGAGTCTGATTTGAGCGCGTCACGA
>CAMDRF010000049.1 GCA_945906765.1 Nitrosovibrio sp. Nv4
GCGGATCTCGCCTGGCGCAACCGCCAGCGACACGTCGCGTGCGGCCACCACGCCGCCGAAGCGGACGCTGACGCGCTCGAGTTTCAGGCGGTCGGTCATTTTGCGAACGACCTTGCGAGCGCACGTCGCAACGACAGCCGCGCCGCGTCCCAAATGCTCACCAGCCCGTGCGGCATGAACAGCAGGAACGCGAGCAGGATGCCGGTGTAGATCACATCGCTGTACTCGCGCACCGGCCGCAGCACCTCCGGCAGTCCGGACAGCACGACCGCGCCGATCACCGACCCGGCCACCGACCCCATTCCGCCGACGACGATGTAGGTGATCTGCCGCAGCGCGGCCGACACACCGAACTCGATCGGATCGATGAATCCGACCACCATTGCGAGCAGGCCGCCGGCCACGCCAGCATAAACGGCCGACAGCGCGAAC
Source organism: Nitrosovibrio sp. Nv4 (assembly GCA_945906765.1). Classification (GTDB taxonomy): domain Bacteria; phylum Pseudomonadota; class Gammaproteobacteria; order Burkholderiales; family SG8-39; genus RBG-16-66-20. The sequence goes on from CAMDRF010000049.1 coordinate 433, forward strand.
GCGCCGAGCTTCACGCGTGCAACCGCGACGCCAAGCGCCTGAGCCGCATGCGGACTCAATCGCACCGCGTTCATGTCCCGCCCGTACGACGACGCAAGTATGTTGGTCGCGCTCCACACCGCGAACACGCAACTCACCGCAACGACAAGGAAAATTTCGTACTCGTTGAGCAGCATTGCGCCGAACCACGCGGGCTTGGGCACGCGCATGCCGCGCACGCCGCCGGTGATGTCGGCGAATTCCTCGATCACGATCTGCACGATCTGCAGGAAGCCCAGCGTGGCGAGCGCAAGATAGATGCCGTGCAGCCGACTCGCCGGAAAGCCGAGCGCTGCGCCGATCAACGCCGCCACGGCCGCGGCCGTCGGGATCGCGGCCCAGAACGGTACGCCGTAGCGCGCGGACAGCAGAGCCGACACGTACGCGCCGATCGCCATGAACGACGAGTGCGACAACGAGATCTGACCAGAATTGCCGGTCAGCAGGTTGAGTCCGACCGCCGCGATGACCGCAATCATCGCCAGGTTGAGCAGGTAAATCGTGTAGGTGCCGACATAAAGCCCGAGCGCGGCCAGCAGCACTAGCGCGATGAAGGCGATGATGGTCTGCCGGCTGAACATCGTCAGACGCGCTTGGCCACGGCCACACCGAATAGACCGTAAGGCCGGAACACCAGCAGCAGCATCAAAATGATGAACGGCACCAGATTCTTGAAGGTGCTACCGACGATCACGCCGGAGAATGTTTCGATCAGCCCGACGGCGAGTCCGCCGATGATGGCGCCCGGCACGCTGGTGAAGCCTCCGATCACCGCGGCCACCAGCCCGCGCAAAATCAGCGTGCCGATTTCAGGATTGACGCCGATCACCGGCGCCACCAGCAGGCCTGCGACAGCACCGATTGCGGTGCTGATGCCCCACGCCCAGCGCCATACCGATTCCACGCGGATGCCCATCAAGCGCGCCGCCTCGGCGTTGATAGACACCGCGCGCATCGCCTTGCCCAGCCGCGTGTACTTGAAGAACGCGATCACCGCGAACGTGACCAGCAGCATGCAAACGAAAATCCACACCGACGTCGGGTTGAAGCGCAGTCCGGCGACCAGCAGTGGATCCATGCCGAACGGCCCGTCGATCGCCGCCGGGCTGTCGCCGAAGCGCAACTGAATCGCTCCCTTGATCAGCAGGCCGATCGCGAAGGTGGCGATCACCACCGTGAACTCCGGCGCGCGAATGATCGGCCTGATCAGCGCCCGCTCGATGACGATGCCGCCGATGGCGCCCACCAGCACCACCAAAAGGAACACCACCGCGTACGGCAGCGCCAGCGTGGTCAACACCAGCGCGATGTAGGCACCGGCGGTCACCATCTCGCCCTGCCCGAAGTTCAGGACGCCAGACGCCTTGAACGGGATGACGACGGCAAGGGCGACGAGAGCGTAGATGCTCCCGACGCTGATCCCGGCAATCGCCAGTTGAAAAGCGAGGGTCGCCGTCATCGGCGTGAACGCCGCATGCGCGCGTTGCCTGGCAGTTCTTCTTACTTATAGCGGGACAAAATGTCGCTTTGCCGCTTGCTCTGCCATTGCACCGGCTCCCACGAGCCGCCTTTGACCTGCATCGGCACCAATGTCAGATTGCCGATGTGATGCTTGTCCGAGAAAGTGCGCGGCGTCGCCACCGGGCCTACGCGGTAGTCCTTGATGCCTTCGAGCCCCTTGATCAGGCTGTCGGTCGTCAAATTCTTTCCGGCGCGGCGCATCCCTTCGGCGAGCACGTGCATGTCGCCATAGGCCAGCAGGTCGAAGTTGTTCGGGCGGCCTGCCGGCGCGTTCGGATACTCCTTGCGCCAGTTAGCTTCCCACTGCTTCATCTCCGGCGAATTTGCGCCCGGCAAAAACGGGATCAGCGAAAAGCCGGTCACGCCTTCGGCGTTGGCGCGCGCGGCGGTGACAAGGCTTGGATCAACCATGTTGCTGCCGACGAAAAACGGCTGCTTGATGCCGAGCTCGCGCGCCTGCCGCATCGCAATCGCCGCCTCGGCAGGATTGCCGAAGAACGCAATGACGTCCGGGTTCGCCTTCTGCACCTGGATCAGCTGCGAGGTGAAATCCTTGTCGTTGATGTTGAACTCGACGCGCGCGACCGGATCGATCTGGAACCAGTTCTTCAACTTGTCGACGGTGGCGTCGCCTTCGTTGCGCGGATACTCCTCGCGTCCATGCATGATCGCGATGCGCTTGTTCTTCGCGTTGGTGGCCAGGTATTCGGCGTAGAGCTCGCCGTAACGCGCGGTCTCGGTCGTGCCGCCGCGGAAGAGATTCCGCGCGAACGGCCAGGTCACCGGCGGCGCGGAAGCGATCGACACATACATCACGGCACCCTTGTCCCGGACGTAATCGATGGTGCCGACCGTCGCATTGCTGCCGGCGACCGACATGATCGCGAACACCTGATCCTGCTCGACCAGCTTCTTCACCGCGGCCAGAGCCCGCGTCGGCGAATGCGCGTCGTCCTCGAACACGACAGTGATCTTGCGGCCGTTGATACCCCCGGCCGCGTTGATTTCCTTGATCGCGAGGTTCATCCCGTCGCGGCCGGCCAGGCCGATGTAAGCCGCCGGACCGGTGATCGGCCCGTAGGCGCCGATCTTGATGGTGTCGGCGGTTACCCCCTGTTGCTGGGCTGCCGCCATCGCCGGCACGACGGCGACCGCCGCGCCTGCCAGAATCGACAAAATCCGTTTCATCAGCTGTCTCCCGCGGGCCATGCCCGTTGTGCGCTCGTCACTATCAGTCCGGCCGAACCAAACTGACTGAGTGCTCAGGATACAGCCGGGAAGGTTTGAGGTCAAGTTGCGGTGCGCAAAGACTTTCCCTCTATAGAAGAGCAGAATCGCCGGGCGTTCCTGGGCGCCGCATGCGGGATTATGCTGACTGGGTGCTCAGTTCGAAGAAAAAGGGAGAGTGCGTTGAACGAGATTGCGAGGATCACGGAACGCTCGCCGCCCAAGCGGCAGGTCAAGGCCGTCACGAAGGACGCCGGGTTGGTGCGCGAGAAACGCGAGCAACTGATCGCCGCGGCGATTCGCGTTTTCATCGAAAAAGGGTTTCACAACGCCACCGTGCGCGACATTGGCCGCGCCGCCGGGATGACGCAGGGCACCATCTACAACTATGTCCGCTCGAAAGACGACATTCTTTATCTGGTCTGCGACCGCATCGTCGCCGAGTACCAAGAGGAGACCCGCAAGGCGCTCGATTCGAGCCACGATCCGGTCGCGCGCGTCCGCTCGGCCGTGCGCGCCGTCTGCGAGGTCATGTACCAGCATCAGCAGGAGATCCTGCTGATCTACCAGGACAGCCACCTGCTCGAACCGCGATCACTGCGCGTGATCCTGGCGCGCGTCGAGGAATTCATCGGCATGTTCGAGACGATCGTTGCCGACGCCGCTCGACAGGTGTCGCTGCCGATCGGCAACACCCATCTGGCTGCCCACATCGTCACCTTCCTGCCAGTGATGATCGCATTGCGCCGCTGGTCGCTCTACAAGGACCTGACGCATGAACAGGTCGTCGACGGGCTGACCGACTTCCTGATCAGAGGGCTGGGTTTCGACGCAGCGTGACTGCTACCAGCGTCGCGGATAGTGGTGTTTGTCTGACAGCAGTTTAGGGTCGCACTCTGTCGTTGAGGCGATGTCCGCAATCGGACGAAACCACGACCGCTATCGGCGCTCGCTAACTTCGGCTTTGGGTCGGGTTGAGACATTCAGATGGCAGCTTAGCGCTTGAGCCTCTCAACGTCCGTCCCGCCGCTGATCGGCTAGTCGTCGCTCACTGAGCCGTGCGCCATGCGAGCCTCAGCAATGGTGACAGCCATTCGATCGAGAGGATTGGCGCGCGGGTCGCTTTTCACTTCCGAGATCAACGGATAGCTACGAAGCCGAATACTCATCGCACACGGGACAGTGATACTCAGCACCGCAGTCAAATGAGTCACCGATCGCTGCTGCTTGCCGAGGCGAGTCCATTTGCAGTTGTCGCATTCGACCCCGCGCTCTTTGAAGTCGTAATAATCGACAGGAAAATTCTATCGCGGCTCAGGAGCGGCCGGAATGTTCAAGACGGTAAGTTCGACTACTTCTAATCCGCCAATCGAGGGTGGCGGGAAATCTAGGCTGGCGTTGCGACGGTCCATGGTCGGTTACAATTCCGGGCTGAGCCGTTCGCTCATCAACTGTTCGCGAATACGGCGTGCTCTTTCCGAGCGACCATCCGCAAGCCAAAGGTTGCGCGACAAGTAATCGGCAATTGGTGATTGGTGCATGCTCGTAAAGGTAGCCGAGGTAGTTAGCGCTTCAGAAAAGTGGTCGTGACGCTGCCGAGCGGCAAGGATCGCGTGACCGACTTCGATTATTGCCTGCGTTGCTCGACCGTGTTCTATCGGCCAAGCGAGCAAGAGGCGTTGCCAGCAAGTGTCGAGCAGCCCGAGCGATTCCTGAGTAACGTTACAAACTTCAGGTGGCACATAGCACCGGCTGTGTGTGCAACGATCGCGAAGAGCTTTGCCGATTCGAACACAGTGAAAGGGCAGATGCAATCTGCGCACTATCAGCACCCGATCTTTGGCCGGCTACTGTTGATCTTCAAAGCGATCGAGGCGCGCGGTACGAATGCAGAGGGTATGAAGTGGCACCTCGAAGAGGCAAGGCGACTGACCGAATGAAGTGCCCGATCTGCAAAGACTGCGGTTGGATTTGCGAGACTCATCCCCTCGAAGGTTGGCCACGCGAGCTATGCGGCGACGCAGGCGTCGCGTGCGCATGCGATCCCCACATGAAGTCCCCGCTCGGCTATGCGTCGATTGATGGGCCGAAGGCGAATTGATGCTCGTACCGCTCACAGCCGCTGCGCTTGTGTTTGTCAACGCGTCAGACGGTGACACGCTCGCGGTGCGCGACGGCAACGTGAAGACGATCGTGCGCCTGGCCGAGGTCGACGCACCCGAGCGTACGCAACCGTACAGCCAGATCAGTCGGCGCAATCTAGTTGCGTTGTGTAAAGAGGCGAAGGCGATCGAGGTGCAGCCGGTGAGCCTTCCCGCTACGACCGCGATACCGGCAAGTGGGCGATGGAGAAGGCGCCGGTCCACCACATCATCGACTGAAAGGGCCGAACCTCGACGGATAGGAAAGTCTATCCGAGGCTGCTCGCGGAAGTGCTCCCATTTCGGCAACTCGGGCAGTACCGCGCCTTGCAGCAAAAGGCGAGGAGCGCGTCTCTGACGCTCGATCCAGGTGTTTTACGGCAACGGCCCGATTTCCCTGACGACTGCGCGCCAGCTCAGGGCGCGGACGTTCTTCGCGAGGGCGAAGGAATGCTCGCCCGCGTGAATCACGGTCAGCGAGGCGAGCCCCAGATCCTTCAGGGCGGAACGCATGGAGGGCGTAATGCCGGGCGCGGTGGTGCGTTTGACTTCAAAGCCAAGGCGGCGGCGCCCCCGGACCACCAGCAGATCGAGCTCCGCCCCGGTATGCGTGCGCCAGAAGTAGCACTCATCGGGACGCGCCTCGAGCTGCTGCAGGATCTGGTCGATGATGAAACCTTCCCAGGAGGCGCCCACCTTTGGATGGTTCTCGAGGTCGCGTTGCGTGGGCAGATTGAGCAGCGCGTGCAGCAGGCCCGAGTCGCGGACGTAGACCTTCGGCGAGCGCACCTGCCGTTTGCCGATGTTCTCGTGCCAGGGCTTGAGCTGGCGCACGACCAGCGCATCGGTGAGCTTGTCCAGGTAGCCGCGCACCGTGGTATCGGCGACGCCGAACGAACGGCCGAACTCCGAAGCGTTCCAGAGTTGCCCGTGGTGGTGCGCGAGCATGGTCCAGAATCGCCGCATGCTGTCGGCGGCTACGTTGATACCGAGCAGCGGGAGATCCCGCTCAAGGAAAGTACGCAGGAACATTTGCCGCCACTGCATGCTTGCGGCGTCGCCGCGGGCAAGGAAGGAACGCGGAAAGCCGCCGCGCAGCCAGAGCCGAGTGGCGAGCCGGGGGCCGGCTTCGCGCAGCGAAAAGCCCGGAAGTTCGTGGTAGGCAATGCGTCCTGCCAGCGACTCCGAACTCTGGCGCAGCAGCTGCGGCGACGCGCTGCCAAGCAGCAGAAACCGCGCCTTCAGCGGCCGCCGGTCGGCCAGCACCCGCAATACCGGAAACAACTCCGGCACGCGCTGGATCTCGTCCAGGACCACGATGCCGGCCAGGTCGGCCAAGGCCAACATCGGGTCGGCCAGCCGGGCCCGTTCCCGCGGATCCTCCAGGTCAAAACGCCGGCCGCGCGCGGCGTGGCCGCGCAACCAATCTCCGGTCAGCGTGGTCTTGCCGACCTGGCGCGCGCCCAGCACGGCGACCACCGGATAGCGCTTGAGCAGGCGGCCGAGCGCCAGGAGGTGATGACGGCGGACGATCATCGGCGATAAGTTACCATGAAAACTCGGTCTATGAGACCGATATTTCATGGCTCTTGGATCCCGACGAGGCGACACCATCGGCGGCACCGCGCACAAGTTCTCCTCAGGCTCCTTCACCGAAGGCCGTATCGCCCAGTTACCTCCTCCCGATCCATGGTCTTCAGGGCTTGGAGAAGATCATGGACGAATACGCCGGCGGCATCAGCACCAACTACATGACCAACGGCGTGCTGCTCAACCGCGGCCTCGGAGTCCGTCACCCATCACACGCTGTCCCGCTACGACCGCGATACCGGAAGCTGGGCAATGGAGAAGGCGCCGGTCCACCACATCATCGACTGACCGCGCAGTTTTATGCTTGAATAGCTCTTCCATATAGCGGGAAGGGCTTATGGCCGACAGGCGCCTCCAGGTTTTCCACGCGGTCGCGAAGCACCTCTCCTTCACCAAGGCGGCGGAGGCGTTGTTCATGACGCAGCCCGCCGTGACCTTCCAGATCCGGCAGCTCGAAGAGCACTTCAACACGCGGCTGTTCGACCGCACGCACGCGCGCATCTCCCTGACTTCGGCCGGCGCCATGGCGCTCGATTGCGCCGAGCGCATCCTCGCCCTCTCGGCCGAGCTTGATGCCCGCATGAAGGAGCTGAGCGGCCAGGTGGCCGGCCCGCTGCTCATCGGCGCGAGCACCACGATCGCCGAGTTCCTCCTGCCGCAGGTGCTCGGCGAGTTCAAGTCGCGCCATCCGGCCGTCGTGCCGCGGCTTTTCGTCGCCAACTCGGAAACGGTGCAGAACCGTATCGCGGAGCACAGCCTCGACCTCGGTTTCATCGAGGGTGATTCGCACCTTCCTTCACTCGTGACCGATGTCTGCTGCGACGACGAGCTCCAGGTCGTGTGCGCGCCCTCGCACCCGCTGGCGAAGCAGAAATCCGCGACCCCCAGGTCGCTCATGGAACACGCGTACATCAGCCGCGAGCCGGGATCGGGCACGCGCGAGGTCATCGACCATTACCTGCAGAAAGCGGGCGTCCCGCCCGACTCGCTGCAGGTCGTGATGGAACTTGGCAGCCCCGAGGCGTTGAAGGGGCTGGTGGCCACCGGCCTGGGCTTCGCCATCATGTCGCGGGCGACCGTCGTCATGGAACTGAGCCTCGGGCGGCTGGTCCAGATTCCGTTGTCGCCGCGCCTAAAGCGCCACTTCTCGGTGGTCTATCCGAAGGAAAGGTTTCACTCTAAGCTGGTCAACGGCTTCGTGGCGTTCGCGAAGGAACGGTTCGGCACGATGCAAGCCGCCGGCGTCCCTGCGGCCGGCGGCTAGAATACTGCGTCCCATGGATCACCTCGACCCCAGGCAGGCGCAGGAGTTCCTGCAGAAAAACGCCGACGCGCTGTTCATCGACTGCCGCAGCGAAATGGAGTATCTGTTCGTCGGGCATCCCGTCGGCGCGCTGCACGTGGCATGGAACGACGGGCCGGATTGGGACGTCAACCCGCACTTCGTCGGCCAGGTGAGGAAGCTCGCGGGCACCAACCACGCCACGCGCGCGATCGTGCTCATCTGCCGCAGCGGCAACCGCTCGCGGGAGGCGGGCGAAACCCTCGAGCAGCACGGCTTCACGCGCGTCTTCAACGTCGCGCACGGCTTCGAGGGCGGGCTGAGCGAGAAGCACCAGCGCAACTCGCTCGCCGGCTGGCGCCACGCCGGATTGCCGTGGGAGCAGTGCTGAGGCGCAAGCACGCCGCGAGCGGCGCCTCGACCTTCTCGCGCTATTCCAGCCCGGCGTAGTACTCGCGCAGGACTTCCAATACCTCGGGCCGGCTGAACTCGGGCGGCACCGGGCTGCCCTCGGACAGCCACTTGCGCAGCTGCGTGCCGGAAACCTGCAGGCGGTCCTGGTCGCCGTGCGCGCAGGTGCGCCCGGAGGCCATGCCGCCGCAGCGGTAGCACCAGAACGTCACGTCCATCTTCAGCGGCCGCGTCTGCAGCGCGTCCTGCGGGATCTCGTCGAAGATGCGATGCGCATCGAACGGGCCGTAGTAGCTGCCCACGCCCGCGTGATCGCGCCCGAGGATCTGGTAGGCGCAGCCGTAGTTCTGCCGGAATACCGCATGCAGCAGCGCTTCGCGCGGGCCGGCGTAACGCATGTCGAGCGGATAGCCGGACTGCACGACCGTGCCGGGAGCGAAGTAGCGCTCGATCAGCGCGCCGATCGCCCGCGTGCGCACTTCTGCCGGGATGTCGCCGGGTTTCAGGTTGCCGAGCAGCGAATGCACCAACACACCGTCGCAGACCTCGATCGCGACCTTGGCGAGGTACTCATGCGAGCGATGCATGGGATTGCGCGTCTGGAAGGCGGCAACCCTGCTCCAGCCGAGCGATTCAAACTTCGCCCGCGTCTGCGCCGGGGTCATGTAGAGGCCCGGGTAGCGGGAAGGAAAGCCGCCGTCCGTGAGCACCCTCACCGGACCGGCGAGGTTCACTTCGCCCTGCTCCATCACCATCTTCACGCCCGGGTGAGCGGCATCGGTGGTGCGGAACACGCTCCGGCACTCGTGCGCCTTGTCGATCGCGTATTTCTCGGTCACCTTCATGGTGGCGAGCAGCGCGCCGTCCTCGGGGTCGGCGAGGGCAATCTCATCACCAAGGCGCGTAGCGCCGCCCGTTTCCGCGTCGACCGAAAGCGTGATCGGGATGGGCCAGAACAGGCCGGTCTGGGTGCGGTAGCGGTCGCACACGCCCTCCCAGTCGGCGCGCGTCATGAAGCCCTGGAGGGGCGTGAAGCCGCCGATACCGAGCATGATCAGGTCGCCCTTCTCGCGCGAACTGACGCGGACAGCACGCAGCGTTAGCGCCCGGGCGCGCTCGACCGCAAGCGCCTCCCCCGCCGGCATCAGCGGTTCGAGGGGGCCACCTCCGTGCGGCGCGACTAGGCTGGGCAAGATTCTTTTCAGTCCTGGAACGTGATCTGCGGATATTCTCGGGGGCTTTAGGGCGAACGGCAAAGCCCCTGTACTGATGCGCCTATAAGCTGGCCTGATTCTCCCGACTGAGAATTCAACCCAAGCGGCTACTTTTTCAGGCCGGCGGCCTCGCGTGCAATGGCATCGAGCAGCGCTTCGACGTCCTTGAGCGACGCCTTGGAGGCGGCCGTGCCGTCCGGGCGCCACGGGCGCCGATAGGATACGTACACTTTCCCGGGCTCGCCTGCCATCGCATACACCGTGATGCTGTACGGGCACAGCGCCATGTTCGCCGGGTCGGCTTCCATGGTCTTGCGCGACAGCGCGGCGCTGCAGAACACGAACGCCTGCGCGTCCGCGTAAAGCTTGCGCGCCGAGCCGACGTCCTTGCCGGTGCGCTCGAGCATCCGATTCACGAACGACTGGTAGTCGATCACCAGGCCCTGCGCCTCGATGGCGAGCTTCAGGTCGTCGCGCACCTCGTCGAATTTCGCCTGCTTCGAATACGTCACGACCGGATGAGGATCCGCCGCCAGGGCAGCCGCGCCAAAAATCGCCAGCAGGCCCGAAACAAAGATGCGTCTGAGTTTCATCGTTTGCCCCCTTAGAGCCGCAGATAGATGAAGCCTTCGCGGCTCTGCAGCCGGCCGATCTCCGCGACCCCCGAAGGCACCAGCGTCGCGGCCGGAATGACCTCGCTCGAAGCAATATTGCGCCTCGCCAGCGTGTTGTTGCACACGCGGAACTCGACCCCGCGCCGGACCAGGGTTTTTACCGTGGCTTCGTACACCCCGCCGGACTCGTCGCGTGCACCGCGCAGCAGGAAGTCCACGCCGTTATTGTGCGCGACCACCACCACGGCCACCTCGGGGGCGGCATCGAGGTGATTGCCGAGGGTGCGCAACGCCGCGCCGGCCGTCTCGCTGCTGGTCACGTGGTAAACGATCCGCGCCTGGACGGCCGCAGGCGGCTTGCCGGAATTCAGCACATCCGCCAGCGCGAGCCAGCCAGCCAGCAGCAGCGCCGCAATCCCTGGCGCGGCGACCGCCAGCGGCGAACGCAGCAGCGAGGCGACGCCGCGCGCGCCCTCGCCCGCAATGCCGGCCTGCAGGCTCAGGCGCAGCGATTCGGGAGCGGTTTTGAACTCGCATTCGCGGCTGACCGCGGCGCGCGCCGCCTGCAGGCCTTCGAACGACGCGCGGCAGCGCGCGCAGGCCTGGATGTGCTCCTCGATCGCCAGCGCCGCGGACAGATCCAGTTCGCCATCCACATACGGGTTCAGCAGGCGGGTGGTTTCGAGGCAGTTCATGTGCCGGTGTCTTCGCGCTTCACGCGCCCGGTGATCTTCGCTTGCAGCAACCGCCGTGCGCGCGCCAGGCGCGACATCACCGTTCCGATCGGAATGCCGGCGATCGCGGCGATCTCCTTGTATGTGCAGCCGTGCAGCTCTCTCAGCACCAGGACCTCCCGGTAATCGTGCGACAGTGCTCTTAGGCAATCGTGAACGAGCCCGCGGCCCGCGCGCTCGATCGCCGCCGCCTCCGGATTGACCGGGAAAATCAGCACCGCGCCCGGCGCGGCCGAATCCGGCGCGTGGACCTGCTCATCCAGTTCTTCCGGCGCGCCCGCCGCGCGCTCGCGCTTGAGCAATTCATAACAGGCGTTGCGCACGATCTTGAGCAGCCACGGCCGGCCGTCCTCGCCGCGAAACGAGCCGAAGAACCTGAGCGCCCGCAGGTACGCCTCCTGCACCGCGTCCTTCGCCTGCTCCTCGTTTCGCGTCATCCAGAACGCCAGCGTATAGGCGGCGTCCAGGTGCGGCAGCATCAGCCGCTCGAAACGCTCGTGCGCGGAATTCGCCAAGTGCCCGCTCCATTGAAATATCGCTCGCCGATGGATTTTATTCCCGCGCCGGGAATAAGCCTGCGGCTCCCACGGTATCGTATTGAGGTGGGTACGTAAACAACACTCAACAGACTCAACCTTTTGGAGGATCAGATGCTGCGTAGAAATCTTTTTGTTGCAATGGTTTCGCTGCCGTTACTCGGGTTTGCCGGAACTGCGCTGGCGCAGGGCAAGGCCGATGTCAGGAATCCGGTCGGACCGGACAAGGTCGTCTATCACATCAATGACTCGGAAGCACAGGCGGCAGATGCCCTGCGCAACGTCGGCAACCACCTTGAAGTCAATCCCAAGGCGCAGATCGTGGTGGTGACGCACGCGCGCGGGGTGGACTTCCTGTTCGAAGGCGCGAAGGACAAGAGCGGTAATTCATATAACGTGAGGGTCGACCAACTCAAGACGCAGGGGGTCCGATTCGAAGTTTGCGACATCACGTTGCGCAACCGCAAGTTTGAGAGGAGCAAGTTCATTCCGGAAGCCACCTTCGTGCCTTCCGGCGTGGCCGAGATCACGCGCCTGCAGCAACGCGAGGGCTACGCCTACCTGCGTCCATAGCGGACTCCCGGCGGACCCGAAGCCGGCCCGCCGGCGCGGCGGCGCGACGCATGGACGCATAAAGACGTTTTATCGACAGGGGCTGTCCACGAGCGCGGCAAACCGTTAATCTCTTATCACGTCAGATCGTGTACGCATAATCAGGAGGCGATATGAAGCGGAAATTAGCTCAACCAGACATGTTTTCGAACGGTCGCCGCCGGACGCTGAGGATACTCGGCGCGAGCGGCCTCGTCGCGGGCGCGCTGTCCCTCGGGCTGCCCATGCCGGCGGGCGCGGCCACCGGCATGCCCGAACCCGATGAAAAGATCGCCGATACCCTGAAGCGGCTGTTCGGCAACCGGCCGTTGCAGCCGGCGGGCGACCGGATCAAGTTTGACGCGCCGATAATCGCCGAGAACGGAGCGGTGGTGCCCGTCCGGGTGGATGTCGAGCTGCCGATGGCGAAGGACGACTACGTGAGCAACATCTACATCATCAGCGACAAGAACCGCCGTCCGTTGAACGCGCAGTTCTCGTTGACTCCGGACTCCGGCAAGGCTTCGGTGGCGACCAACATCCGGCTCGCCTCGACGACCGATGTCCGCGCCATCGCCGAAACGAGCAAGGGCGCGCTCTACGAAGTCAAGCGCGAGGTGAAGGTCACGGTCGGCGGCTGCGGCGGTTGAGCCGCGGGCGCCGGCGTCGCCGCGCCACGTTAAAAAAATCCTGGAGGTAGATTAATGTCCACCGGACAAGTACGGATTCGTCTTCCTGAAAAGATAAAAGCCGGGGATGTCGTGACGGTGCGGGCCCTCGTCACCCACCCGATGGAAATCATGGCGTTCAAGGACGGCAAGCCGGTGGAGAAGAGCTACAACTTCATCCACAAGGTGGAGGCGGCCTACAACGGCAGGAAAGTGTTCGAGGCAACGACCACGCAGGCGGTGAGCCAGAATCCCTTCATCTCGTTTCAGGTCAAAGTGGATGCGCCGGGCGTCGTCAAGATCCTGTTCCACGACACGCAGGGCAAGATCTACGAAGGGCAGGCCGAGATCAAGTTCTGACGCGGTGCACCGCGTAAACAGGAGGAGGTTGGTCATGAAGCATTGGGTGCGGAAACTTCTTCGCTTCAAGCGGCCGGGGCTGGTCGCGATCGGCCTGTTGTTCGTGGCCGCGTGCGCGACGGTCGGCACGACCGTCACTTCCAAGGAATGGACATCGAGGGCGACCCTTCAGTCGCAGGGTATCGTCAAGGACCTCGGCGGCAAGCGAATCCAGGAGCGCTACCCGTTCGGCGGCTTCGGCACCGACAACTTCGAGCAGTGGCCGACGTTCGCCGCCGGCAGCCCCGCCTACCCGCCGCCCAAGAAAGGGCAGATGCCCGCGGGCATCAAGGGCGACCCCAAGAAAGGGCAGGCGCTGATGCGGGGACCCTGCACGGCCTGTCACCTGATCCCGGATGCCGCCGTCTGGCCGGCGGGCAACGTGGGTCCGGACCTGCGCACCATCGGCCATCGCGGCCTCACCGACGCCCATCTTTACCAGGTCATCTACGATGCGCGCGTGGTATTCGGGGAGACCTCCCCGATGGCGCCGTTCGGGGCTTCCGGCATGTGGACCGCGCAGCAGATCGTGGACGTGGTCGCCTACCTGCAGACGCTCAAGGGCAATCCTCCGGGCGTGCCGGACAAGGTCACGGACGACAAGCAGTGGAACCCGTTCACACGGGATGTGGTGAAGCCCGACTACGGTGATCCGCTCGACCTCACGGCCAATCCCGTGCTGGGGCTCGCCGACAGCGTCGCGGTGCCGCTGTGGCGCAAGCCCGGCCCGAAAGGCCAGCAGTCCTGCGCCGGCTGCCACGGCAATATCGGGGCAGCGGACGCGCAGCGCCCGCTGGGCGTGATCGCCTCGATGGCGGGCGTTGGGGCGCGCTATCCCAAGTGGATCGCGCGGCACAGCCGCATGATGTCGGTGGAGGATTTCCTCGCGGTGCACGCGCCCGAAACGAGCGGACACGAGATGCCCTCGCAGGGCGAGCAGAACCTCACCATGTCGATCCTCGTCAAGTCGCAGTCCAACGGCATGCCCTACCAGATCGACTTGAAGGACGCCAACGTGGCGGCGGCCGTCAAGCGCGGGCAGGAGTTGTTCCAGCGCAGGGTGGGGCAGCGCGGCCAATCCTGTTCCGACTGCCACACCGCGCGCGGCGGCGGCAACAAGTTCCTCGGCGGCCGCTTCCTCGCGGACGTGGAGAAGGACGCGATGGTGAACCATCCGTACTGGCGCACCGCGTGGCAGCGGCCGATCGACATCCGCATCCGCATGCAGTGGTGCATGACGCCGCTGCTCGCCAACATGCTGCCGGGCGACGCGCCGGAGTATGCGGACCTGGAGACGTTCCTCATCTCCAAGCAGACGCAGCGCGGCGACAAGCTGCTGGTGCCAAGGATTTCGCACTGAGCGCAAGCGCGAATCCTGCTTCTCGAATGCCGGTCCTGACACGCCGCGGCGGGAGGCAACGATGGAAGTGACCCGGCGCGATTTTCTCAAGCTCGCCGCCATCGCCGGCGGCCTGGCCGCCACCGACCGGCCGGGGCTGCTGGCGGCGGGCGCGCCCGAGAAGCTGCTCGAGTTTCAGCCGCTCGGCAACGTCACGTTGCTGCACATGACCGACAGCCACGCGATGCTGCTGCCGGTGCACTACCGCGAGCCCGACACGCTGCTCGGCATCGGGCCGGAGAAGGGCAAACCGCCCTACCTCACCGGCGAGGAGTTCCTCAAGTTCTATGGCATCAAGCGCGGCACGGCCGAGGCCTACGCGCTCGCGCACCTGGACTTCGCCGAACTCGCCCGGCGCTACGGCAGGATGGGAGGCTACGCCCACATCGCCACGCTGGTGAGGCGCATCCGCGCCGAGCGCCCCGGCAAGACGCTGCTGCTCGACGGCGGCGACGCCCTGCAGGGCTCGGCAACGTCCCTCTGGACCAACGCCGAGGACATGCTCCAGGCGATCAACCAACTGGGGGTGGAGGTATTCGCCGCGCATTGGGAATTCACCTTCGGCATCGGCCGGGTGAAGGAGATCTTCGGCGACAAGGACAAGCCGGGCAGCTTCAAGGGCGAATTCGTCGCGCAGAACGTGATGGACATCTCCTGGGGGGCGCCGGGGGACCCGGTGTTCAAGCCCTACACCGTGCGCGAGCTGGGCGGCGCGCGCATCGGCATCATCGGGCAAGCGTTCCCGTACACGCCGATCTCGCACCCGCTGCGCTTCGTTCCGGACCTGTCCTTCGGCATTCGCGAGGAACAACTTCAGCTGCGGGTCGATGAGTTGCGGCGGCAGAAAGTGGATGCGGTGGTGCTGCTCTCCCACAATGGCGTGGGGGTGGACCTCAAGCTCGCTGGCCGCGTGCGCGGCATCGACGTGATCCTCGGCGGCCATACGCACGACGGCATCCCGCGGCCGATCAAAGTGGGCAACACGCTGGTCATCAACTCCGGCGCCTACGGCAAGTTCCTGAGCCGGCTGGACCTGGACGTGAAGGGCGGAAAGATCGCGGGCTACCGCTACAAGCTGATCCCGGTGCTGTCGAACTACATCCCCGCGGACCCGGAGATGGCGGCGCTCATCAAGAACATCCGCGCCCCGTACCAGGCCAGGCTCGCCGAGAAACTCGCGGTGTCCGAGAGCCTGCTCTACCGCCGCGGCAACTTCAACGGCAGCTTCGACGAGATCATCCTGGAAGCGATGCTCAAGCACTACGACGCGCAGGTGGTGTTCTCGCCCGGCTTCCGCTGGGGCGCGAGCGTGCTGCCGGGACAGACGATCACGCTGGAGGACGTCTACACCCAGACCGCGCTCACCTACCCCAACACCTGGTCGCGCGAGATGAGCGGCGCGGAGGTCAAGACCGTGATCGAGGACGTGGCCGATAACATCTTCCACAAGGACCCGTACTACCGCCAGGGCGGCGACATGGTGCGCGTGGGCGGGGTCAGCTACACCATCGATCCCGACAAGAAAGTGGGCCAGCGCATCACGGACCTGCGCATCGGCGGCCAGCTCATCGACTCGGCGCGGCGCTACAAGGCGGCCGGCTGGGCGAGCATGATGGAGGTGGATGGGCCGCCGGTGTTCGACGTGGTGGCCAATTACCTGCGCGCGCAGAAGCGGGTGCGCGTCGACACACGCTCCCGAGTCAAGGTGGCGTAGCGAACCAGGAACGGGGCGTGATGGAATTCGACATTCACTTCAAGGTTCTGCTGTCGGTATTCGCCGTCGCGCTCGTGATGGGCGCGCTGATCGCCAAGACCAACTTCTGCACCATGGGCGCCGTTTCGGACTGGGTCAACATGGGCGATACGGGCCGTATTCGATCCTGGCTGTTCGCCATTGCGGTGGCGGCCGGCGGGTTGGCGCTGCTGGAGTTCGCTGCCCTGATCGCGCTGCCTGGCAACACCATGCCGCCGTACCGGACCGCGCAGTTCGCCTGGCTGCGTTACCTGCTCGGCGGCTTTCTGTTCGGCATCGGCATGACGCTCGCCAGCGGCTGCCCCACCAAGAGCCTGGTGCGCATCGGCGGCGGCAACCTCAAGTCGGTGTTCGTCGTAGCGATGATCGGCGCGGTCGGCTACCTCATGTTCGCCACCGAGTTCTTCAACATCGCGGTCATGAGTTGGATGGGGCCGACGGCGATCGATCTGGCGCGCTACGAGATCTCCGGGCAGAACATCGACGCCATCGTCAGCGGGCTGGCGGGAACGGACCCGAAGCTCACGCGCGCTGTCATCGGCGCCGTGGTGGTCGGCGCGCTGCTGTGGTTCGTTTTCCGCTCGGCGGACTTCCGCGGCAGCTTCGACAATATTTTGGGCGGCGCAGTGGTGGGCCTCGCGGTGCTTGCCGGCTGGTTCATCACCGGCGGCCCGGCGGGCGAGGACTGGCGGGCCGCCGCGGCGTTCGCCGCCGAGCGCCCGAGCCGCGTGGAGGTGCAGTCGTTCACCTTCATCACGCCGATCGGCGACGCCGGGCGCTACCTGTTCGAGCCGGCGCGCTTCAGTCTGCTCAACTTCGGCATCATGGGCGTGTTCGGCGTGCTGCTCGGCTCGTTCCTGTACTCGGTCCTGAGCCGCGGCTTGCGCCTCGAATGGTTCGTCTCGTACCGGGACTTCGTCAATCACGTCGCGGGCGGCGTGCTGATGGGCTTCGGCGGCTTTCTCGCCATGGGGTGCACCATCGGCCAGGGCGTCACCGGCGCCTCGACGCTCGCGCTCGGCTCCTTCATCGCGGTGGCCGCGATGATCGCCGGCGCCGCGCTCACCATGAAGGTCCAGTACCGGCTGCTCGATGCGTGAAGGAACAGTGGAACCCAGGTTCCCCCGTTACCCCCTCCTAGCCGCCGCGCTGCTCGTGGTTCTGCTTGCGGCCGCGGCGTTCGCGCCGGCAGGCGCCTCGGCGCGCGAAGTGACGCTACGGCATGCGGGGCTCACGCTCAACGCCACCATCGAGATCGCCGAAGGCAAATCGCCCGGCGACGGCATGGTCCTGATGGTCCACGGCACCATGCAGCACAATGACTTCTCAACCATGCGCGAGTTTCGGACGATGCTCCGCACGAAGGGCTTCAGCACGCTGGTGGTGAACCTCGGTCTCGGCGTGGACAACCGCCGCGGCATGTATGATTGTGAGCGCCCGAGCACGCACCGGTTCGGCGATGCGCTCGCCGAGATCGGCGCCTGGCTTGACTGGCTGCAAGCGAACGGCGCCAAGCGCGTGGTGCTGTTCGGGTTCTCGCGCGGCGGCCAGCAGGCCGCGTGGTTTTCCGCCGAGCGCGGCCACCCCGCGATCGACTCCCTCGTGCTGCTCGCGCCCATCAATCCGATGGAGTTCGCGCAGCCCGCGCGCTACGAGGCCCAGTTCGGCGCGCCGCTGAGGCCGCTGCTCGAACAGGCGCGCAAGCTGGTGCAGGCGGGCAAGGGCCAAACCCGGATGGAAAAAGTCCCCTTCCTCCTCTGCCCGGCCGCGACCGTGACCGCCGATTCCTTCGCGTCCTACTATGCCCCCGGCCCGGAGCTGGAGATGCCGGCGCTGCTCAAGCGAGTGAAGAAGCCCGCGCTCGTCGTGGTGGCCGGGGGTGACCAGATCGTGCGCAATCTCGACAAGCTGATCGCTCCCCTCGTGGACGGCAAGCGCCTGCGGATGACGTTGATCCCGGGCGCGGACCATTTCTTCCGCGACCTTTACGGGGAGGATGCGATGGAGGAAATCGTCAAGTTCCTGCGCCCCTGATTCTGTTCCATGAAGGCTGACGTCCCGACGGACGCGATCAGGCTATATCTCGAGCAGCAGTCGCAACGAAACATCCACTAGAGAGTTCCGCCGCGCTCAAGCGCCCGAACGATTCACTGACAGCATCCCGCGGCACGGCGCTTAGCTTGTCCACCATGACGTCGGAGGATTGACGAAGATTGTTGAGCCGACCCGGCTCGATACGCACGCGAAGCGGTGCGGCGGCGATCAGTTCACTGGTCAACGGGCATACCATCACGCTGGCGAGCTGTGACAAGGGATCCGCTTGCACTACCAGCGCGGGGCGTGGTTTGCCGGTGTACGGCCCCTTGGCGGCGACCGTGACAAGGTCGCCACGGCGCAGGCTCATTCGACGTGTCGCAGGAAGTCGAACCAGTCGTCGCGCTTGTTCGCCCGGTTGATGGCTTGGACTGCGCGATTAAGCTGGGCAGGATCGATATCAAGTACCTTGCGCTTTACCGCGCGCAGGCGCGGCTTGGCCTGGGTCGCGCGCGCTCTCTCGGATAGGCGTGCTGCCCTTGCAGTCGCGGTCATGATGCGTTTTCCTAGTGTGGGGTGTTAGGGAAATTGTACACCCGCTCGCGCGATGCCTTGCGCCCGGCACCGCTGTATTCAACCGCCCAAGCCAAGGCGTTTTTCTTACTTCAGTTACGGGGCGTCGCCAAAGCATTTGCCAAATTTGGCATCGCGTGGATAGTGCTTGGTGCAGCGCTGATTGCGTTTGCGAATCCGTTAGCAGCAATTCCGGGCTGGGGGTGGATCTCGGGGTTACTCGTGGTTGGTTTGGTTGTTCTTCACCGACTTCTCCGAATCGTTTTCTCACCTGGGGTGGCAGACCAAGTTATCGGAGACGTTATGAGGCGCAACGTCCAGCGCGCTGAAGAACGCGTCACAGGTTCCAGCTGGTTTGATTGGATCTGGCGTCTAATATCAGGGCGTCCTCCACGATAGGACCGATAAGAGTACAAGACATTTCGTCGACGCAGACAGGACTACCAAAGTGGCTCGATGATCAGAAGTGGCCCCGGCCCTCGGTGCCTGCGCCGAGCCGCCCTATGCCAACATCGACAACGCCCAGTTGAAGACGCTCCTGGCCCAGGGGGTGCCGATTTATGACATACGCCGCCCGGAGGAATGGCGTCAGACCGGCGTGGCGGCGGGCAGCCGGAAACTGACTTACGTGGACGAAAAAGGGCGTTTGCTGCCCGATTTCATACCGCGCTTCACCCAGGAGGTGCGCCGGGACGAGCCGGTCATTGTCATCTGCCGCATCGGCAACCGCACCGGCAAGCTGGCGCGCGAACTGGTCGAAAAAATCGGCTACACGCAGGTCTACAACGTGCGCCACGGCATCACCGGCTGGATCGCCGAGAAACAACCCTGTCGCCCCGAATTGAAACGCGCGCGCTCGCCCGCCGAGAGCGCTAGGCGGCAAGAGCCCGTAACACGATGAAACGCACGTGCGGTGCGAGGCAGAATTGGCATGCGGCCCGTTTTTCTGAATTACACAGAGGTCCCATGAAGGCTTTGAAAAGCACCGTCGCGGCTCTCGCCCTGCTCTGGCTCCCTGTCTGTGCGTTCGCGGCGCCGGCGGCGGCGGTGCGCGACGTGAGCTACCGCAATGGGGATCTGGAAATCACCGCCAAGCTCTATCTGCCGCCCGGCAAAGGCCCCCATCCCGCCGTCTTGTTCGTTCACGGCCGGCGCGGTTGGGGCGAGCAGGCCGAGGGCCAGGCGCAGCGCGTCGCGCGATACGGCTTCGCGGTGCTCGCGCCCGACTACCACAGCCCCCGCTTCATTCCCGCCTGGCCCGAGTCCCACGACCCCGCGACGGCTATCACGCCATCCTCCTCGCCGCGAAGCGCAAGGAGGTGGCCTGCATCGTCACCTATTACGGCCACATGGTGAATCCCAACGCCCCCGAGCCCTGGCAGGTGTACCGCTGGGCGCCGGAGATCGAGCGCATCGCCGTGCCGAGCCTGTTCATCGTCGGCGCCGAGGAGTTCGAGCTGCGCCGCATGGGAATCACCCGCGCCTTCGACTTCCGCGCCGACCAGCGCCCGGAGGAAAAGCTCGCCACCGAGGACGCGGCCAGATGGACGGCGCTGTTCCTGCGCCGGGTGCTCGCGCCCTGAGACGGGGGAGGGGCCCTGTCTTCCCTCCTGACACCGTCAGCGCGCCCGTGGTTGCGGCGAAGAGCCGGCGGCCGCGGAGGCTGCGAGTTTCTCCCGCACCGCGGCGCGCAGCGCCGCATGCGCGAACGATTCGAACGCCGCGTTGCCGACCGCGTGCGCCCGCAGCGCGCCATTCACGTAGAGCACGAACGTCGGTACGTACTGCAGCGGCACGCCCTGCGCGGCGAGTTCCTCCAAGCGCGGCCGCAGGCGCGGCGGCGCGTCTTCCAGCCGCGGCGGCTCGGCGAGGGTGGTCCGCTTGAGCTCCGTGAAACGCAGTTGCGGCCATTCAGGCGCGCCCTTGAGCTCGCCCTTCGCCAGGTATCTCTCCTCCCAGGCGCGGCACATGGAGCAGTCGATCGCGCCGAAGTAGACCAGCTCGATTTCCGAGCGTGCCCCGGCGCGCGCCCCGCTTGGCGGGTGGTCGGCGGCGTGACGCTGAATCGCCTCGAAGGTACTGCGCGCGAAACGCAGTTCCGGCCGGCCGCCGGCGCTTGCCGCGCGCAGCGTGCCGTCGGCCGCGGCCGCCAGCGCGAGGCGCTTGCCGTCCCACGCGGTCACCTCCAGATCGAGCCGCCGGTCCTTCCAGCGCGCGACGATCTCGCGCGCCGGCGGCAGCACGGCGGCGGAATTTCCGTAGTGACCGGCAAGCACCGCCCCTTCCGCGTCGGCAAAGATCACCTGCGTGATCCGCAGCGTGCGCGCCGGCTCGGCTCCCCGCGCCGGCGCGAACCAGTAGCCGGCCAGCGCCTGCGCATCCTCATCGAAGCGCGACTGCGCCGCTGCCGGCGCGGCGGCGAGCAAGGCAAGCGCGGCAAGCACCCAAACCGGACTCAGGTACGGGAAAACCACTGCGGCCATGGCGCGGTCAGTCCACCCTTCTCGCTGGCAAGCGCGAGCTTCCAGTGTACTCCGCCAACTGCGGCCGCAAGGGGTTCGATGCGCGAGCAAGAACAACTCAGGGTTCGAGTCCTTCCCGAAGGCCCGGGAAGGAAGTAACATTTCCGCTCGCCAGGAGTGCGCATGAATGAATTCCGAAGAGCGGTATTGAAGCGGGCAGGCGCTTCGGGGGCGCTCGCGGCGGCCTGCGCCGCCGGGCTGCTGCGCCCGCGGGACCTGCTCGCTGCCGGATGGCACAAGGACGCCTTCGACGCGAAGAGCCTGGCCGAGGCGCTCAAGAGCCTCGGCGCGGCGAGCCCCGCGGAGAGCAAGGACATCGTCATCGACGCGCCGCAGCTTGCCGAGAACGGCGCCGCGGTGCTGATCGAGGTGACGAGCAACCTGCCGAACACCAAGTCCATCGCGGTGCTGATCGAGAAGAACTCCTTCCCGCTCGCGGCGAAGTTCGACTTCATCGAGGGCGCGGCGCCGTTCGTCAGGCTCAACGTCAAGATGGGTGAATCGTCCAACGTGAGGGTGATCGCCCAGGCCGGCGGCAAGTTCTTCACCGCGGTGAAGGAAGTCAAGGTCACCATCGGCGGATGCGGAGGCTGACATGGCGGAACCGATGAAAGTCAGGGCCACGCTCAAGGGTGATACCGCCGACGTGCGGGTGCTGATGGGCCACCCGATGGAGACCGGGCAGCGCACGGACGGCGCCGGCAAGATCATCCCGCCGCACTTCATCAAGGAGATCACGGTGAAGCTGAACGGCAGGACCGTGATTGAGGGCCAGCTCAGCCAGGCCGTGTCGCGCAACCCGCTGTTCTCGTTCCGGCTGAAGGGCGCCAAGGTCGGCGACAAGCTCGAGATCGGCTGGCTCGACAACCGCGGAGACAAGAGCCGCACCGAAACGACGATCGCCTGAGGGAGCGGCGGCGGAACCCGTAGGGGACGCGGTCGCACACCATCTCAGGCTACGCGGCGACGGCCTTCAACCCCCCTCGCGTTCTTCGGCGACCATGCTGTGATAGAGCGACAACGCGATGTTCGCGTCCTGCAGATCATAGTCGTGCAGGTAGTCCCAGAAGAAGTGCGTGCTGCGCGCGGTCTCGGGCGTGAAGAACTGGCAGTTGCGGTACTGCTTCGCGCCCGCGCCGCGCAGGTACGGAAAGTCGAGAATCTTCGCCGGCTCCGCCTTCGCCGGATCGCCCATCCAGATCCACACCAAGTGGTCGCGCTCGACCGCCGGATAGCCGCGTACGCCGAGTTTCGGCGGGATATTCTCCTGTCGTGCGCCACGCTTTCTTTCCCCGCATACCGGTATTCGATCCTGGCAGCGGCAACCCTGCGCAGGAAGCGCCGCGGCGTGGCGTGATTGGTGCTTGCTCTTTACTGCCGCAACGGGAGACACTCC
>CAMDRF010000050.1 GCA_945906765.1 Nitrosovibrio sp. Nv4
GCCGCGACCTGCCGGTAGCCGATGCCGAGCCGGTCGGCCACGCCGGGCCGGAAAGCCTCGATCAGTACGTCGGATTTTTCCGCGAGCCGCATCAGCACCTCGACACCCGCGGGATCCTTGAGGTTGAGCGCCAGGCTTTTCTTGCCGCGGTGCGTGTTGGCGAAGTAGACGCTGACGCCATCGCGCTTCGCGCCGATCCCCCGGTTCGGCTCGCCTTCGTGCAGGGACTCGACTTTGACGACCTCGGCGCCGTGATCGGCCATGAACTGCGTCATCAGCGGTCCGGGCAGGAACAGCGACAGGTCAACCACTCGCAGGCCTTGCAGCTTCACTGCCTACTTCCAGTCCGGCGGGCGCTTCTCGATGAAGGCATTCATCCCTTCCCGGCCTTCCGGGTGCGCGAAGTCGGACGAGATCACCTGCCCGGCGAGCGCATAGGCCTGCGGCAGATCCATGTCCATCTGCTGGTAGAAGGCGCGCTTTCCAGCCACCACGGTCGAAGGCGGTTTTGAAGCAATGGTCCTGGCGAGGGCAAGCGTTTCACTGTCGAGAGCATCGGCCGCGACGACCCTGTTGACCAATCCCCAGTCCAGCGCCCGTTGCGCGCTGATCGGCTCGCCTGTGAGCAGCATCTCCATCGCGTGCTTGCGCTGCAGGTTGCGGCCGATAGCCACGCCCGGCGTGGAGCAGAAGAATCCCCAGTTCACGCCCGACGTGACGAACTTCGCCGTGTCGATGGCGACGGCAAGGTCGCATTGCGCGACCAGCTGGCAGCCGGCCGCGGCGGCCGCACCCTGCACTTTCGCGATCACCGGCTGCGGCAACTGCTGGATCGTCATCATCATCCGGCTGCATTGGGTGAACAGGCCGGCGATCTTCGCCGGCTCGCCGAGTGCGCGAATTTCCTTCAGGTCGTGGCCGGCGCAAAAGCCCTTGCCGGTCGCGGCGAGCACGACGACTCTTATGTCCGGATTTTTCTGTATCGAATCGAAAGCATCTTGCAGTGCCGTCAACATCCCGGAGGTGAGCAGGTTCATCTGCTGCGGACGGTTCATGGTCAGCGTGGCGATGCCGTCGCGCTCTTCGCGCAGCAGGAAGGCTTGCTGCTCCTGGGGTTGTGCGCTCATGTCTCGTGGTCCTCAGGAATCAATCGCGGTCGCCGAGCGGGCCTTCTCTCGCAGCACGAACTTCTGGATCTTGCCGGTCGAGGTCTTCGGTACCTCGCCGAACACCACCGCGCGCGGCGCCTTGAATTTCGCCATGTGACCGCGGCAGAACTCGATCAGCTCTTTTTCGCTTACCTTGGCGCCGGGTTTCAGTTCCACAAACGCGCACGGCGTCTCGCCCCATTTTTCATCCGGCATGGCGACCACCGCGGCCGCGAGCACCGCGGGATGGCGGTAGAGCACGTCCTCGACCTCGAGCGATGAAATGTTCTCCCCGCCGGAGATGATGACATCCTTCGAGCGGTCCTTGATCTTGACGTAACCGTCGGGGTGCACTACGGCAAGGTCGCCGGAATGAAACCAGCCGCCCTCGAAGGACTTCTGCGTCGCCGAAGGGTTCTTGAGGTAGCCCTTCATGGTGATGTTGCCGCGAAACATGATCTCGCCCATGGTCTCGCCGTCCGCGGGCACCGGCTGCATGGTCTCCGGGTGCCTCACCGAGAGCCCCTCTTGCATCAGGTAGCGCACCCCTTGCCGGCCGTTTAGGCGCGTGCGCTCGCCGATATCGAGCGCGTTCCACTCCTCATGCTTGGCGCATACGGTCGCAGGGCCGTAGACCTCGGTCAGGCCGTAGACGTGGGTGATGTCGAAACCGAGCTTTTCCATACCCTCGATCATCGCCGCCGGCGGCGCCGCCGCGGCCACCATGCCGCTCACCTTGTGCGTGATGCCCTGCTTCATCTCCTCGGGCGCGTTAATCAGCGTCGAGTGCACGATCGGCGCGCCGCAGTAGTGGGTCACCTTATGTGCTTTTATCAATTCGAATATTTTTCCCGCTTCCACGCGCCGCAGACAAACATTGGTCCCGGCGTTCGCCGCCATGGTCCACGGGAAGCACCAGCCGCTGCAATGGAACATCGGCAGCGTCCAGAGATATACCGAGTGATGCGGCATGCCCCAGGTAACGATGTTGCAGACCGCATTCAGGTACGCGCCGCGATGGTGGTACACCACGCCCTTGGGGTCGCCGGTCGTGCCGGACGTGTAATTGAGCGCGATCGCATTCCATTCGTCCGCGGGAGGCTTCCAGGCGAAATTCGCATCGCCCTCGCCGAGCAGTTCCTCGTAGGTCTTCGCGCCGAGACGCTCGCCGGCGCCCGTGTACTCCGCATCGTCCACGTCGATCACCTGCGGCTTCGACTTCAGCTTCGCCAGCGCCGCCTTCATCGTCGGCGAGAACTCGCGGTCCGTGATCAGTACCTTCGTGCCGCCATGCTCAAGCATGAAGGCGATCGCCTCGGCATCGAGGCGCGTGTTGAGCGACAGCAGCACCCCACCCGTCATCGGCACGCCGAAGTGGCACTCGTACATCTCCGGCGTGTTGGCCAGCATCGCGGCGACCGTGTCGCCCACGCCGATGCCGCGCTTCGCCAGCGCCGACGCCAGCCGCCGGCAGCGCGCGTACGTCTCCCGCCACGTATAGCGCCTGTCCCCATGGATCACCGAGATCCGCCGCGGATAGACCGCCGCCGTGCGCTCAATGAAACCCAGCGGCGTCAGCGGCGCGTGGTTGGCCGGGTTCTTGCCAAGGTCCGTCTCGAAGGGATTGGGTTTCGCGCTCATGGCGGAGAAAGTATATCGCCATGGGTGGTATCAGCGCATCTGCGGCAGTGAATCCACCGGGCTGCGCACGCCACCGCCGCCGACCTTGAGCACGTGGGTATAGATCATGGTCGTGCTCACGTCGGAATGTCCCAGGAGTTCCTGCACGGTACGTATTCGACGGCGCGCCAGCGCGGGGATACTTGCGATCCAACGCGCCCGACATCGACACACCACTGCGCCCGGCCTCGCCGTCGGCCGACCACAGCACCCGGGCCCGCGCCAATTGTTCGCGCAAAGCAGGCGCCAGCGTCAGAGGCAGCATCACAGAGCGGTCCTTGCCGCCTTTTCCGGTACGAATCACGATCGTGCGCTGCTCGAATAGGCGGTGCTCACCCTGCAGCAGCGCAAGAATGCGCGTCACCTCGTCGACCGACAACACCACCGGCAAACGCGGCTCACGGTGGGGACGGCCGATCGCCTCCATCCAAAGCAAACTCAGACCCAGCACCTTCTGATACAGGAACAATAGCGACGACAAACCCTGCCGATGCGTGGATACCGCCACATTGCGCTCATTGGCCAGCCAGGACAGATACGCCTCCACCTCCGGCCCGCCCATCTCGCCGGGGTGCCGGCGGCCATGGAAAAAAAATGAACGCGCGTATCCATTGAAGGCCGCCGATACTTGAGGGTAATCACGCTTGAGGATAAAGTGACCATTCACAACGCCTTTCCCGACCGAAGGTTCAAACCATGAAGCTGAACTACTACTCCGAAACTGACTCGCTTTATATCGACCTTTCCGAAAAGACGAGCGTCGAGACCAGGGAAATCTCGGAGGGTGTGCAACTCGACTACGACGCCGACGGCAGTCTCGTCGGCATCGATATCGACAATGCCAGTTCCAAAGTTCAGCTCAAGGAGCTCATCCTCAGCAAGCTCCCTGGCACCGTCCGTACCGTTGCCGCTTAACCCGGCAGCCCAGCGGACGCGCGCGAGCGGCGCTGGTTTGCAGCAACGGTCATCGGCTGCGCGCCGGTGGCTTCCACGTTGCGCTCAACAGTCCGAGCACACGTCGCTGGCGGTAGGTCACTGGCGGTAGGTATTGACAAATATGCATAACATGCATATATTGTAAGTGTGTCCGCCGAATTCGACCCGAAAAAGGATGCGGCAAACCTCAAGAAACACGGCGTGTCGCTTTCCGAGAGCGACGGGGTTCTGAATGACCCGCTCGCGCTTACCGTCGAAGATGATGCCGCTGAGGGCGAGCAGCGATTTGTCACCATCGGAATGAACGCGTTCGGGTCGCTGATGGTCGTGGTTCACACTCCACGAGGCAGTGGATCGCGAACTATCTCTGTGCGGAAAGCCGACCCCAAGGAACGGAGAAACTATGAAAAAGATGTATGACTTTTCCAAAGGAAAGCGTGGCGCGGTGATCCCTACGACAGGGAAGACGCGTATCACCATCTACATGGACGACGCAATAGTCAGCCGATTCAAGGCCCAATCGGAGAAGACCGGCAAGGGCTATCAGACGCTAATCAACGAAGCTTTAAAGGCCCACTTGGGGCTCGCGGAGCAACCCGTAACGCAGGATCTCGTGCGCAAGATCGTGCGTGAAGAACTCGCGGCGCACGGTTGAGCGCTAACCCGGCGCCGCACGCGGCGTGCGCCATGAGGCCGGCGCACGCCGGTGGGCTCTACGTTGAGGGCCCTATATGAATCCAGAGACCTTGCAGAGAGAGAAAAGCCTCCCGATTCCTGCTGCAGATGCCGTGATGCAACAGCTGCGGTCCATGATTGGGTAGTTCATTTCGTCACGTATCGCTTCCGAGTGGATGAGTCTACGGCCGCGACGGCCCCTCTAACTTCTTGCCCCTGCGGACGGGCCGCCAGCATCGTGCTAGATCAGACTTCAATGCTGGCCCGCCGCAGAGCAAAACGTTAGATTTCTGGATTTGGGGCCAGTGGTAGCATTGACGTGCGGTTCGTACTGGAGACGCCATTCGCAATCCAAAAGCTGAAGCCAAATCAATGATTGAGGGGTTGCCGGAAGACGCGAGCCTCGAGGACATTCAGTATCACTTGTACGTCCTCGAGAAGGTCAAGCGTGGAATAGATCGCGCCGAGACCGAGGGCGTTGTCTCCCACGAGGACGCGAAGGCTCGCCTCGGCAAATGGCTCGCGGCCTAGTTTGGTCGCCCGAGGCAATCGAAGACATTGAATCTATCGCGTCATACATCGAGCGCGATTCGGTCTGGTATGCCAAAGCGGTCGTGTCAAAAATCGTCGAGATTGCCGAACCGATTCCCGAGTACCCGGAACTAGGGCGCATCGTCCCCGAAGTCGGCGATCCAGCAATCCGTGAACGGATTGCCTAAAGCTACCGTCGACAAACGGCAGGACTACGGCGAAACACGCTATATCGCTGTAGGCATGCTCTGGGTTCGATTGCATGTCCTTTGTTTTGCCGAGACGCCCGAAGGGATCCGCGTTATTAGTTTCCGCAAAGCCAACGCACGTGAGGTGAATCGATATGCAAAAGCAAAAGCCGCTGATTAACGCCAAAGGCGAGGTCAGGGAACTTACTGCCAATGATCTAACCGCGTTTCGCCCGGCGCGGAAAGCTTTGCCAGAGTCCCTCAGGCTCTACCGCACCGTACCGGATCAGCAACTGTTTCAGATCGTTCGATCACCCCGCATGATTATCGGAGGCCGTAAATGAGCCAGTTCCGCTCCGCCAAGAGACGCATCACCGTGTCGGTCGGCGAATCAGTACGGATCGTCCGCGAACTGCAGAGCCTGAGCCAGAATCAACTCGCCGAGCGCACTGGCATTCCACAGGCCACTCTGTCCGCGATAGAAAACGACAGGGTTCGCCTGGGCGTTGAGCGCGCGAAGGTGCTCGCGCGCACGCTCAAGTGTCATCCGGCGGTATTGGTCTTTCCTGGCTGGGAAGATCGTCTTGCTTCTGCGGCATGACTCCATGAACATCGACTCTGTAGCAAAGCTCCGCGCCTTGTACCACGCGCCGAAGGAACGGGCGGTGAAGAAGCAGCTATCCGCGCTCGACGTGCATTGCCGAGGATTCATTGAGCTCTCGCCCTTTGTCGTCGTCGCGAGTAGCAGCACGACCCGGGCCATGGACGCTTCCCCGAGAGGCAGCGCGCCCGGCTTTGTAACAGCCAGACCGGAATCGAGACTCCCGCGGAGACCCAGAATGATATGCGTGCGCGCTATGCAGTTGACCTTTAGGACCGTCGCCCTCTCGTTGGCGCTTACGGGCACGCTGCCGGCAATCGCGCAGGAAGACTACCCGGGCAAACCCATCCGCCTGATCACGCCGGCGGCACAGGGCGGAACGACCGATATTCTCGCCAGGGTATTCGGCGCGAAACTTTCGGAGGTGTTCAAGCAGCAGGTGCTGGTGGACAACCGCGCCAGCGCTTCAGGCGTGGTGGCCGGTGAGATGGTGGCCACCGCCAAGCCGGACGGCTACACGCTGCTGCTCGCCTACCACCAGCACACGGTGAACGCGGCGCTCAATCCGAAGCTGCCTTATCACCCGGTCAACAGCTTCACGCCGATCACGCAGCTCACCTCGGCAGGGCTGATGCTGGTGGTGAATGCGTCTTCCCCGCCGAAGACGCTGGAAGAATTCGTCGCCTGGACGAAGCAGTTCCAGGGCGCGCTCAATTTCGGTTCTGCCGGCATCGGCAGTGGCGGTCACCTCGCGGGGGAGCTTTACAAGCAGATGACCGGCGTGAAGGCCGAGCACGTGCCCTACAAGGGCTCCGGCCCGGCGCTCACCGCGCTGCTCGGGGCGGAATACCACTACAACTTTGCGGGCATCCAGGCCGCGCAGCCGCACGTGCGCTCAGGACGCCTGCGTTCCCTCGGCGTGACCTCGCCGCGCCGCATCGGTGCCCTGCCCGACCTGCCGGCGGTGGCGGAGGCGCTGCCCGGATTTGAAGTTGTCGGCTGGTACGGCGTGATCGGTCCGTCGAAAATGCCCGAGGCGATCGTGGCGCGCCTGCATGCCGAACTGGTGAAGATCCTGAACAGCCCCGAGGTGCGCGAGCGCATCGTCCTCGACGGCTCCGAGCCGGTCGGCAATTCGCCGGAGGCGTTCCGCCAGTTCATGCTCGCCGACACCGCGAAGTGGGCGAAGGTGGTGAAGGAGACCGGCGCTAAGATGGACTAAGGAGTTTGCGCCACAGGCTGCCGCCGCGTTCCTTCGCGGCCTTGTCGATGGCATCCAGGATCTTTTCGTGCGCGGCGGCTTCCTCGCCGGTGGCGCGCAGCACCGTCAGCTTCTTCGCATCCACCAGCGCCGCGGCGGTTTGCGCCGCTGAGGGCTGGGCCAGGTCCATGACCAGGCTCTCCTGGCCGCGCGTCAGGGCCAGATAGACTTCGGCCAGCAGGCGCGCATCGAGCAGCGCGCCGTGCAGCGTGCGGTGCGAATTATTCACCGCGTAGCGCTCGCACAGCGCATCGAGCCCGTTGCGCTTGCCCGGATGCAGCTCGCGCGCCATGGCCAGCGTATCGATGATGCTGGAGGCATAGTGGGAAAGTTTCTTCAGGCCGGCCTGGGAAAGCTCCCGGTCGAGGAATTCCACGTCGAACGGTGCGTTGTGGATGATCAGTTCCGCGCCGCTGATGTAGTCCACGAACTCCCGCGCGACGTCCGGGAACTTCGGTTTGTCGGAAAGGAATTCGAGCGTCAGGCCGTGCACCTTGGCCGCGCCCTCGTCTATCTCGCGTTCCGGATTGAGGTAGCTGTGAAATTGCCGGTCGGTGACGTTGCGGCTGAGCAGCTCGATACAGCCGATCTCGATCACCCGGTCGCCCATCCTCGCGTTGAGACCCGTGGTTTCCGTATCGAGGACGATTTGCCTAGAGGCCAACTTCAAGCCCCTTGTTGGCAAGCGCGTCGGCGCGCTCGTTTTCCGGGTGCCCGGCGTGCCCCTTCACCCAATGCCACTCCACTTCGTGTTCACGCGCGGTTGCGTCGAGCTTTTTCCAGAGATCGACGTTCTTGACCGGTTTCTTGTCCGCGGTGAGCCAGCCGCGCCGCTTCCAGCTGTGGATCCACTCGGAAATTCCCTTCTGCACGTACTGGGAGTCGGTGTAGACGCGCACCGTGGAGCCGCCCTCCAGCGACAGCAAGCCCTCGATCACCGCGGTAAGTTCCATGCGGTT
Organism: Nitrosovibrio sp. Nv4; assembly: GCA_945906765.1. Classification (GTDB taxonomy): domain Bacteria; phylum Pseudomonadota; class Gammaproteobacteria; order Burkholderiales; family SG8-39; genus RBG-16-66-20. The sequence continues at coordinate 7,980 of CAMDRF010000050.1, forward strand.
ATTCGTGGTCTGGGCCTCGCCGCCGAACATTTCCTTCTCGCGGCCGCCGGCCTGCAGCAGCACGCCCCAGCCGCCGGGTCCGGGATTGCCCTTGCAGGCGCCGTCGGCATACATGACGACGACGCTCTCCTGCGCAGCCTCACCCATCGACATTTCGCCGCTGTGTGTTGCGCGTCGTGCTGGAGCGGCTCGCCGCGTGGCCGTTGCGCTGCGGCACCGCGGCCAGTGCGCGCCTGCGGGCGCGTTCCTTGCGCCAGGCCGGCGCGATCAGGCGCATGCCATGCACGCGCTTCACCGCACGCACGACGTAGACGCCGCCCATGATCGGCCACCAGCGCGCCCCCGCCTTCTCCATGAAGGAGAAGCGCGACAGCCACTGCGGATTCTCGAAGGGCGGCGCGTAGCAGCCAAAGCGCCCGCCGTTCAGCTCGAAACCGAGCAGGTGCAGCCAGTCCTTCAGGCGCAGGAGGCCGATAAAGCGCTCATCCCAGGGCGCGCCGGCCCCTTTCCTGGCGAATAGTTGCCGCATCCGCCAGAGCGACAGCGGGTTGAATCCGGAGATCATCAACTGGCCTTCGGGTATCAGTACGCGCTCCGCCTCGCGCAGCACGAGGTGCGGATCGGCGGTGGATTCCAGCGCGTGCGGCAGCACCACCAGGTCCACGCTCTGGTTCGCGAGCGGCAACTGCATCGGATCGGCGGCAAGCGCGGCGCCGTGCTCCAGCGCCAGCGTGAAGCGGAACGGGATGCGATTGGCGCGAAGGAAATCGATGCCCGGCATCCCTGCCTGGACCGCGCGATAGCCGAACACGTCCTCGGTCGCGTTGTCGAACTGTCCCATTTCCCAGTCGAGGACATGCCGCCCATGCGGCGTCGCAAACCACTCCGCGAGTCCGGGGCGCGCGCCGCTATACTGATGCGCGCCGCCGTTAACGCCGGGCCCACCCGGCGTACTGCCACCCACGAAGGATTGACGGTCCATGCTCGAAATCGTTCCTCTACCCGCTTTTAAAGACAACTATATCTGGACGCTGCGTGCGGGAAAATACGCGGCGGTCGTCGACCCGGGCGAAGCCCGTCCGGTGAAAGAGTACCTCACGCGCGAGGGACTCACGCTGGTTGCGATCCTCGCCACGCATCACCATCCCGATCACGTCGGCGGCATCGCCGAGCTCGTGGCAATGACGAACGTCCCGGTGTTCGGGCCCAAGGGCGAACCGATTCCGGCGCTGACGCATCCGGTCGGCCAGGGCGACAAGGTCGAGATTCCGAAATTGACGGCGGATTTTTCGGTGCTCGACATTCCAGGACACACGCGGGCCCATGTCGCCTATTATGGCTTGGAATCCCTATTCTGCGGCGACACGTTGTTCGCCTGCGGCTGCGGCCGCGTGTTCGAGGGCACCGCCGCGCAGATGCTGGATTCCTTGTCGAAACTCGCGGCACTTCCGGATGAAACGAAGGTCTATTGCGGCCATGAGTACACGCTGGCCAACATCAAGTTCGCGCGCGCGGTGGATCCGGATAACAGCGTGCTCGCGGCACGCGAGGAAAAAGCCACGCAATTGCGCGCGGCGGGCCGCCCCACGCTGCCCTCGACGCTCGGCGAGGAACGCGCGACCAATCCTTTCCTGCGCTGCGCGGATCCTGCGGTGGTCGATTCGGCCAACAAGTACCTCGGTTCACGCATCGCAGATCCGGTGAGCGTGTTCGCCGCGATCAGAGAATGGAAAAATCGGTTCTAATGCCGTCTGTGCACGTCCCTGCCCTCCGGTTTCTGCCCCTGGCGGCAATTCTTCTCGCTTCCTGCGCTTCGCAGCCCGGCAGCGGAACCGCGCCGTCCGCCGCCGTGACGCCGGCGCCCCGCGTTGCGTTCGAATCCCCGGTCCTCGGATTCCGCGAAGCGCCGCCCGACCCACGCATCGCACGAACGCAAGCCGCGAACGCAGTTCCCCTTGATGCAAACCGCCTGCCGCCCTTCGAGGGCGCGCGCGAGGAGGTGGGAAAGCCCAGGGAAATGGCGCGCGTCGACCGCACCGTAAGGCAGGACGACGTCTGGCAGCGCATTCGCGACGGCTTCTCGATGCCGGACCTGGCCGGCCCGCTGGTGGCGGAGAAAACCGCGTGGTACGCGGCACGCCCCGAATACCTGAAGCGCGTCTTCGAGCGCAGCCGGAGGTATCTCTTCCACATCGTCGAGGAGATCGAGAAGCGCGGCCTGCCGACCGAGCTCGCGCTGCTGCCGATGGTCGAAAGCTCGTTCAACCCGATGGCGTATTCGCGCGCGCACGCCTCTGGGCTCTGGCAGTTCATTCCCGGCACCGGCAAGCGCTACGAGCTGACCCAGAACTGGTGGTACGACGGCCGGCGCGACATCGTAGCCTCCACCTCGGCGGCCCTCGACTACTTGAACGACATCTACCAGATGCACGGCGACTGGCATCTGGCGCTTGCCTCGTACAACTGGGGCGAGAATGCGGTCGCCCGCGCGCTGGAGAAGAATCGCGTCGCCAAGCTGCCGCTCGACTACTCCAGCCTCACCATGCCGCTGGAAACACGCCAGTACGTGCCAAAGCTGCAGGCGCTGAAGAATATCCTCGCCAATCCCGCGGCGTTCGGCATCGGACTCGAACCGATTCCGAACCAGGTTTATTTCACCTCGGTCACCAGGACACGCGATATCGACGTCCGCCTCGCCGCCAAGCTGGCCGAAATGCCGGTCGAGGAATTCATCGCCCTCAATCCCGGGTTCAGCCGGCCGATGATCCGTGCCGACCTGACGCCGCGCATCGTGCTGCCGGCCGACCGGGTCGAAATTTTCCACCAGAACCTCACCAAGTACGACGACAAGTCGCTGGTGTCGTGGCAGACCTACCAGCCGAAGAAGGGCGATACCCTGGACGCGATCGCGAAGAGGTTCGGCGTCGGCGTGGCGCAGCTGATGGAAGTCAACGGCATCGGCCCGCGGGCGCGTGCAATGCCGACCACCATCGTGGTGCCGACGGGTTCCTCCGCCGGTGGAGCGCGGGACCTGGGCCGGCTGCCGATCATGTACTCGCCGCCGATCGCGGTCTCCGGCCCCCGCATCTTCTCCCACACCGTCAAGACGGGAGAAACGCTGCCCGCGATCGCCGACCGCTATCGCGTCAGCGTCGCAGACCTGCGCCGCTGGAACAAGATTGGCCGGCTGACCGCAGGCCAGAAGCTGACCGTCCAGACCAGGGCCGCTCCAACCCGGGCGAAGGCATCCAGCAAGGCAGTTAAAGGAAAACTTCGAAAGCCATCTGTCGGACTAACATTAAACAAATAAGACAGTTAGGATAGATACCTAAAGTTACTTATACTTTTTTGCTGTGGCGCGGCAACCAGCGTGCCCACGGATGCCTAGAGTGGGCGCCCATGCGCCGGTCCTGCGGAAGGGTGTCGTATTCACTCTGCTTTTTGCCGGCGTCGTCACGCCTGCCGCGGCTAACCCGCTCCTCATGTTCCTGCTCGGCATCGCACGCGACATTGTCGAAGCGCAGGTCACCCGGTCCCGCAACGCCCCCGCCGTCCCGGAGTGCTGCTCGCCGCCTTCGACGCGCGGTAGAGAATGCAGTTGACGGTCCTGGTGCGGCCCAGCTGCACTGCCTCCGGATAGGCTTCCCGGCATTCGGGCATTGCCTTCGGGCAGCGCGGGTGGAAATGGCAACCCGCCGGCGGATGCGCCGGCGACGGCAATTCGCCTCCCAGACGGATGATCTCGCGCTTGCCATCAACCGTGGGCACTGCCGACAGCAGCGCTTGGGTATAGGGGTGCTTCGGATCGCCGAGCACCTCCGCAGTCGTGCCGCGTTCTATGATCCGACCGAGGTACATCACCGCAACCTCGTGCGCGAGGTACTCGACGATCGAGATGTTGTGCGTGATGAACAGATACGCGATGCCGAGCCGTTCCTGCAACGATTTCAGCAGGTTGAGTATCTGCGCCTGCACCGAGACATCCAGCGCGCTGGTGGGCTCGTCGCACACGATCAGCTTCGGCTCCACCGCCAGCGCGCGTGCGATCGCGATGCGCTGGCGCTGGCCGCCGGAGAATTCGTGCGGATAGCGCGCCAGCGCCTCCAGCGGCAGGCCCACCTGCTCCAGCAACTCGGCCACGCGGTACATGCGATCCTTGTCGTCCCGCCCCACGTCCAGGCTGCGCATGCCTTCGGAAAGAATATCCGCGATTCGCATGCGCGGATTGAGCGACGCGTACGGATCCTGAAAGATGATCTGCATCGCGCCGCGGCCCTTGCGCAGCGCATTGCGAGAAAGCGTCGACAGGTCCTTGCCCGCGAACACCACCCGCCCGCCAGTCGGCGCTATGAGCCGCAGCAACGCCTTGCCTGCCGTAGTCTTGCCGCAACCCGACTCGCCCACCAGCGCCAGCGTTCTTCCCGCATGGATCGCCAGCGACACGCCATCCACCGCCCTGACGTAACCGACCGTGCGCTTGAACAATCCTTTGTGGATCGGAAAATGCACCTTGAGATTCTCTGCCTCCACGATGACCGGCATGCTCGCGACCGCGACCAGCGTGCCCTCTTCAACCTCGGTGGACACATTCTGCGGCGGGGGCGCCAAACCCTGCTCCCGAAGGTGGCAACGCACCAACCGGTGGGCGGTGGCGTCTCCCGGGATCGCAATCAGCTGCGGCACCTCGTGGCGGCAGCGCAGATACGCAACTTCGCAGCGCTCCACGAAACGGCAGCCTTCGAATTTCCCGGTCAGCGGCGGTACCTGCCCCGGGATCACCGAAAGTTCGGTGCCGCGCTTCTCCGGCGTGGGCAGCGCGTCGAACAGCTTTTGCGAGTAAGGATGCTGGGGCGCGGCAAAGAACGCGTCGCGATCCGCGATCTCGACGATTTCACCGGCATACATGACGGCGACCCGTTGCGCCATCCGGGCGACAATTCCCAGGTCGTGGGTGATGAGCAGAATCGCCATCTGGCGCTCGGCCTGGAGTTTCGCCAGCAGGTCGAGAATCTGCGCCTGGATGGTCACATCCAGGGCGGTCGTCGGTTCGTCCGCGATGAGGACTTCGGGCTCCGCGGCCAGCGCGCAGGCGATCATGACGCGCTGCTTGAGCCCGCCGGACAACTGGAACGGATATTCCTCGCAGCGCCGCGCGGCATCCGGAATGCCCACCGCGTCGAGCAATGCGAGCGCCCGCGCCCGCACCGCCTCCCCGGTCAGCGCCGTGTGGCGCTCTATGACTTCCGTGATCTGGCGTCCCACGGTCAGGACCGGGTTGAGCGCCGTAGACGGCTCCTGGAAGATCATCGCCACGCGCCGCCCGCGCACCGCGCGCATTGCCGCCTCAGGAAGCGCGAGCAGGTCCTGGCCGTCCAGCAGGACCCGGCCGTCGGCGATGCGCCCCGCCTCTGGCAGCAGGCGCATCAGCGACAGCGCGGTCATCGACTTGCCGCTGCCGGATTCGCCCACCAGCGCGAAGCACTCGCCCTTGCGCAGTTTGATGTCGACGCCGTCGACAGCGCGCAACTCGCCTGTTGCCGTGTCGAGGTGTGTTTTTAGATTTACAACTTCCAGTATTGAATTGCTCACATGCGCACCCGTGGATCGAAGCCGTCACGCACCGCGTCGGCGAACAGGTTGGCCGCCAGGACCAGCGCGAACATGAACGTGAACGCGGTCGCCAGCGCCCACCAGACGACGGGCTCGCGCGCCATCTCCATGCGCGCCGCATTGATCATGGTGCCGAAGCTGTTGGTCGAAGGATCCACGCCGACCCCGACATAGGACAACACCGCCTCGGCCAGCACCAGGCCCGAGAAATCCATCACCATCGCGATGATCACGATATGCGAGACGTTGGGCAGGATGTGGCGCGCGAGGATGCGCGTGTCGCGCACGCCAAAAGCGTGCGCCGCCTGAATGTACTCGAGCTGCGAAAGTTTCAGCGCCTCGCCGCGCAGCAGCCGGGCCAGCCCGGTCCAGCTGGTCAGGCCGAGGATGATGCACAGGAACAGCAATCTCAGGTCCGCACGCTGCACCGCGGTCTGGAACATTTCGGGATGCAGGTCGATGTAGACCTGCATCATCAACACCGCCGCGGCGATCAGCAGCACGCCCGGAATCGAATTCAGCGTGGTGTACAGGTACTGGATGACGTCATCGATCCAGCCTTTGAAGTACCCGGCCGCGATGCCCAGCGCGATGCCCACCGGCAGGAGCACGAGCGTGGTCAGGGTGCCGATCACCAAGCTGGTGCGCACCGACTTCAGGGCGAGGTAGAAAATGTCCTGGCCGACCTTGTCGGTGCCCAGGACGTGATACCCCGATGACAGCGCCGCCGCCGGGCCAGCCAGCAACGCCAGTACGGCAATCGCGGCGTAGGCTGCACTCCAGGGAATTTCGGGTCTTCTTTTCCTGATGATTTTCATGACAAGGAAAATCAGGAACAGCAGCGCCGCCGCAACAGCAATCCCCGTCAGCATCCGCTTCGCCACGTCACCGGCCCACTCGCCTTCGTCCTGCAGGTGGGCGCCGCCGAAGCGCAGGCGCGGGAAATCGCGTAGTTGGCGCCCATCGGGCAGTTCGATCTGCTCCTTGGCGAAGGAGCGCGTCGCGAGGGGCGCAGAGTAGGTCTTCTCGCTGCGCCCCCTAAGATGCGACAGCGCAAGATCGAGAACGGACAGGACTTCGGATGAGTAGGCTTTTTGTTCTCCGTCCTTTTTCTCCAATTCTGGCCGGAAATGCAGCGAATCGAGCAGACCGAGCGCGACATAGACGCCGAGAACCACGACCGAAGCCATTGCGGCCGTGCTCCTGAAGACTCTCGCCCAGGGGACCGCGAGGTGCGGATGGCGCCGGCAGTAGAACGCGTAGCCGGTCGCCGCCGCCGCGAGCAGCCAGACCAGGACATCAGTGACCAGGATCACCGGCACGTGTTGCTCCTCCTATTCCAGCCTGATGCGCGGATCGACAACGGTGTAGGAAATATCCGTGAGGATGAGTCCCACGATATAGAACACCGAACCGATGAACACCATCGAGCGCACCACCGAGAAATCCTGGGCCTGGATCGCATCTATGGTGTAGCTCCCCAAGCCGGGAATGCCGAAGAACGACTCCATCAGCAGGCTGCCGAGGAACAGCGTTGGGATCACCACCACCACGCCGGTCAGGATCGGAATCATGGCGTTCTTGAGCACATGGCGGAACAGCACCACGCCTTCGGTCAGGCCCTTGGCACGCGCGGTACGCACGTAGTCCTTGCCCATTTCTTCCAGGAACAGCGTCCGGTACCAGCGGCTGCTCGCGCCGATCCCACCGACAACCCCGATCACCACCGGCAGGATCAGGAAACGCACCGCGTCCAAGCCGCCTGCATAGCCGGAGATCGGCACCAGGTGCCAGATCTTGGAGGCGAGGTACTGGCCGCCGATGATGTAGAACAGCGTCGAAATCGACATCATCGCCACGCACGCCACGACACCCCAGAAATCCAGGTAACTGGCGCGAAAGAATGCCATCAGCAACGCGAACGTAATGCATACCGCGAGGCCGACCAGGAAGACCGGCAGCGCGAGCGCGAGACTGGGCCACATCCGAGCTCTGATCTCGCCCGCGATGTCGCGCTTGTCTTCCGAAAAACCGAAGTCGAAGACGAACAGGCGCACCGATTTCTGGAAGAAGATTGTCCCTGTCGCCTTGGCAGAGCCTTCGGCAGACGCGTTCCAGACAAGCGGCAGGTCGTAGCCCCGCTCCGCCTTCCACTTCTCGATCGCCTCCGGGGTCACGCGCTTCGCGCCCAGCTGCATGCGCGCCATGTCGTCCGGGGTGTTGACGATGAAAAACAGCGCGAACGTAATCAGGTTTACCCCGACCAGGATCGGGATGGCATACAGGATCCGGCGGACGATGTAGGCAAACATCTATGAAACCGTCCTTGCCGCCATCTGTTCCCGCTTTTTGTATGAAATTACAGCGGGAACAATTGAAAGCATCAACAGCAGAAAAAGCAATACCGAGGGCCACAGCACCGGCTGATTCCATTCCCGGCGCAGGGCCTCGCGTTTCGCGGCATCGACGCGCAGGTACTTCAGCTTGTTGTCCGACATCTCGTTCGCCTTTGCATTGCCGAGCCAGCTGTGGAACAGCGCGAAGTTCTTCGGATGGAAGCCGCCGATCCAGGGCGCGTCGCGGCGGAAGATATCGGTCATGCGGTCGATTATTTTCTGCCGTTCCGGGCCACTCGGCATGTTGCGCATGCGCTCGAACAGCGCGTCGAACTCGGGGTTGAGGTAGTTCGACGCGTTCTCGCCCTGCGTCTTCGCGCGGCTCTGCGCGCCGTGCAGCAGGAACATGAAGTTCTCGGGATCCGGGTAGTCGGCGCTCCAGCCGACGATGAACAGTTGCGTGCTGCCCTTGCGCAGCTTCTCCTGGAAGCGGTTCCAGTCGGTCTGGCGCGGTTCGAACTGCACCGAAAGCTTGGCAAACTGCTTGCGCCACCAGTCCACCACCGCCTTGTCGCCCGGCCCGCGGGACGTCGAGTCCAGGTACAGCACCAGCGGCTGGCCGGTTTTCGCGTCGCGCCCGTCCGGGTATCCCGCCTCGGCGAGCAGCTGCTTGGCTGCCTCGATCGGACGCCGCTGCGCCTTGCCGTCCTTCCAAGCGTGCGTTAACGGATTCAAGCCCTCGGCGCCGTCGCGATAACCGAATATTCCCGGCGCCACGGGGCTGTGCGACGGCACGCCGCGGCCGTTAGCGAAAATCGACAGGTACTCCTCCCAGTCCACCGCGATCGCCAGCGCCTGGCGCAGTTTGCGGGCACGTTCGGCCGAATCTCCTCCGCTCACGCCGCCGATGACCGGATCGAGCCAGTTCGCGCCGAGGTAGAAAATGGTGGGTGCAATGGACGTATCCAGGCGTATGCCGCGCGCTTCCATCTCGGGCGAAAGCGTCGCTTCGCCCTCCACTGAAACGCGCACGGCCTGGTCGAAGCTGTCGGAGGCGATGCCTGAAAGATCGTAGTAGCCCTGCAGGAACTTGTTCCACAGCGGGATGCTCTCCTTTTCGCGCGTGTAGACCGCCCGGTCGATGAAGGGCATCGTCTTTCCGGCATCGGCAAGCAGGCCGCGCTGCGCATCGCCCGCCTCGCCTTCCGACGGATACGCCTCGCCGCGGAAATTCGGATTGCGCTCCAGCACCATGCGGGCGTTTGGGTCGTTCCTGGACAGCATGTAGGGCCCGGTGCCGACCGGCCACCAGTCAAGCGTGAAGTTCTTCTGCAGCATGCCCGCCTGCTGGAAGAACCGGTCCGCCTCCCATGGCATGGGCGCGAAGAACGGCATTGCCAGCCAGTACACGAACTGCGGATAACGTCCTTTCAGGGTGATGCGGTAGGTTTGCGCATCCACGCGCTCGACGCCTTCGAGCGGATGCTCGCGCAGATCCAGCCACTGCCCCGGACGCGCGGCCTTCTGCAGGCGCCCGGCGTACTCCCTCAGTCCGACGATGTACTCGGCCATCAGGCCGAAAATCGGCGAGTGCAGTTGTGGATGCGCGAGGCGCTTGATCTGGTAGACGTAGTCATCCGCGGTGAGCTCGCGCGTGCCCAGAGGCAGGTCATACGGGCTCTGCAGGTCTTCTATAATTTGTTTTTTTAAGGATAAATTCTCCGCAATAAATCCCGGGTGCGGCTGGTATTTAATGCCCGGCTTGATGCGGATGTCGTACACGCTGTACGTGATTCCGCTTTTTTCGACCAGGCGCGGGACGGGAATCTCAGCCGCGGTCAGCGGGATCAGCTCGTAGGGACGCTTGAGGTAGTGGTACTGCAGCGGCGGTTCATACACCTGCCGCGTGAACACCGCCTCATCAGAGGTATATGACTGTGCAGGATCCAGGTGCTTGGGGCGCTCGGCAAACACCGAGTACAGGACGTTCTTGCCCCGGTCGGCCACCGGGTAAGGGTCATTCCAGACCTCTCCGCACCCCGTCAGAAAGACCAACAGGAGCAGCAGCGTGCGCATGGCGGAAAGTATAATCCCCGGATGGGATTCCTCTCCGCTAAAAAGATTCTGATCACCGGGCTGCTCAGCAGCCGGTCTATTGCCTACGGCATCGCCAAAGCGGCGCGCCGCGAAGGCGCCGAACTTGCCTTCACCTACGTCGGCGATCGCTTCAAGGATCGCGTCGCCGGCCTGGCGCGGGATTTCGACTCGGACATCGTGCTGCCCTGCGACGTCGCGAGCGACGACCAGATCACCGGCCTGTTCGATGCGCTTGGCCGGCACTGGGACGGGCTCGACGGCCTGGTGCACGCAATCGCGTTCGCCCCGCGGGAGGCGATCTCGGGCACCCTGCTCGATGGCCTGTCGCGCGAGGCCTTCCGCCAGGCGCAGGAAATATCCGCCTATAGCTTCCCGGCCCTCGCCAAAGCCGCCCTGCCGATGATGACGGGCCGCGCCGGCGCGATGCTCACCCTCACCTACCTCGGGGCGGAGCGCCAGATCCCGCACTACAACACCATGGGACTGGCCAAGGCGAGCCTGGAGGCGAGCGTACGCTACCTGGCTGCCGACCTCGGCCCCAGAGGTATCCGCGTGAATGCGATTTCCGCCGGGCCGATCAAGACTCTCGCTGCCGCCGGCATCGCCGGATTCGGCAAGATCCTGAAACATGTCGAAACGTTCTCGCCTCTGCGGCGCAACGTAACCATTGACGAGGTCGGCAATGCGGCGGCGTTCCTGCTTTCGGACCTCGCGACGGGTATTACTGCGGCGACCCTCTACGTCGACAGCGGCTTCAACGTCGTGTCCGTCACTATTGCCGACGAGGCAGGCGCGGCCTGAGCGCTATTTCTTCTCCAGGTTCGCCCGGTTGATCTCGATTTTCGCGCGCGCGCGCAGGCTGGCGACGTAGGCATCCACCTGATCGGCGCCGGTCTGCCGGTCGAGCGCCATGAGTTCTTCGGCGCTCTGCGCGCCCGCCTTGAATTCACCTGCAACGACCTTGGTCACGCGATAGATCGCGTAACCCTTGTCGCCGGCTGCCATGCCTGTGTACGTCGGCAGCTTGGACACGTCCGCCGTCATGACTTTGCGCACGGCTGGCGATGCCAGGCCCTGCGCGTCGCGCCGCGACACTGTCTTTGGCGCGCCCCACTGCACGCCAGCCTCGCCCCCCTTGGCGAGCAGCGCAAGCTTCTCCGCGCCTTCCTTTTGCGCCAGCACCGCCGCGTCTCGCCGGATGAGCCGGCGTTCGACTTCGGCCCTCACTTCCGCCAATGGGCGCTGCGCCTCCGGCTGGTGCTCCGCCACTCGCGCCGCAACCAGCACGCCCGGCGCGACCTCCACCGCATCGGTATTGCGCCGCTGCTGGATCGAATCCGGTGAAAACAGCGCGGCGATCAGCTTCGGATGCGCGAGCACACCCTGCTCGGCCGAGGGCTGGCGCGCGATCCAGCCGCTGGTTACGAGCTTCAGCTTGTAGCGTTCGGCCGCCGGCTTCAGACTGTCGGACTGCTCGTACACAAAATTGTTGAACGCGTCGGCGATTTCCGCGAACTTCTTCGCCCCCTTCTGCTTCGCGATCTCAGGGCCGAGGTCCTTTTTCACTTCTTCATAGGACACGGCTTTGCCGGCCTGTATCCCGGCGAGACGGATGACGTGAAAACCGAATTCGGACTGGACCGGCCCGCCGATTTCGCCGCTCTTCAACTTGAAGATCGCATCCTCCAGGCTCCTGCCGGCGAGGGCGCCCCTGGCATTCATGCCCAGATCACCGCCATTTTCCGCCGAACCCGGATCCCGCGAGTATTTCTTCGCCAGCTCGGCGAAGCGCTGCGGGTCCTTGCGCGCTTGTGCCGCCACCTTTTCGGCCTCTTCCCTGGTCTTCACCAGGATATGGCTCGCGCGCCGCTGCTCCGCGACGCCGAGCTGGCCGGCGAGCTTGTCGTAGGCTTGCTTCAGTTCGGCCTCGGTGGGCGCCTCGGCCTTGCCCAGTTCTTCCGCGGAGAGGACGAGATACTCTGCACGCACGCGCTCGGGCAGCTTGAAATCGGCGAGGTTGGCTTCGTAGAAGGCCTTGACCCCGGCATCGTCCGGCTTCACGCGGCCAAGGTACTGTTCCACGGTAACGAGCGCTTCGGCCACTTCGCGTTTCTCGTTGAGCAGGGCGACAAGGCGTTCGGCGACCGCGCGCGACTGGAACGCCGACCCGCTGATCGCGCCGGCGAGGCGCCCCGCGGGCGCTTCCAGCTGGAGCTGCGCGACGTTGCCCTCGTCCGAAATGCCGCGCGACCTAAGGTACATCGAGTAGCGCTCGCTGGAGAACTTTCCGCCCTCCTGGAATTCAGGCGCGGCAAGGATGCTCGCAACCACGTCTTCCTTGGACATCGCAAGCCGGGCCTTCGACACCTCGGAGAGCACGAGACGCTGCGAGATGAGGGACTCCAGGATCGCCAAGCGCAGCTCGAGCGTGTCGAACTGCGCCGGGTCCGCGCCGCGGCCAAGCATCTCGCGCAACCGGTCCTGCTGCCGGCGCACTTCCTCGGCGAACTCCCGCTGCGTGATCGCCGAGCCGTCCACGCTGGCGACATCCTGCGCGCCGCCCACGCTGCGCGTATAGGACTCCAGGCCGAAGAATGCGAACGGGATGATCGTCAGACCCAGGACGATCTGCAGAATGCGCTTGTGCTTGGCGACGAAATCGAACATCGGGACCCGGCAGAAAAGCGTTGGCGGAGCGGACGGGACTCGAACCCGCGACCCCCGGCGTGACAGGCCGGTATTCTAACCAACTGAACTACCGCTCCTAAATGTGATTCTGGTGGGTGCTGACGGGATCGAACCGCCGACATTCGCCGTGTAAGAGCGACGCTCTACCAGCTGAGCTAAGCACCCCTGCGACACGAGTGTCGCCCTTTCGAACGGGGCGCTAGTTTATTGCATCCTTGAGGGCTTTACCAGCGCGGAACTTGGGAACCTTCGCCGCGGCAATTTTGAGGGCCTCGCCGGTGCGGGGATTTCGGCCGGCACGCGCCTGTCGCTTGCTGACGTAAAAAGTGCCGAATCCGACCAGCGTGACCATCTCGCCTTTCTTCAGGCTCGACTTCACCGCGCCAATCAGGGCATCCACCGCGCGCTCGGCGGCAGATTTGGAAACCTCGGCCGCCTGGGCGATCTGCTCGATCATGTCTGCCTTGTTCACCGCGCCCCCTCCGGTCTCAGTGCTTGACGGCGGCGGGCGAACCCGGCTTCTCCTCGGCGGGCGGCAGCGCCGCAGCCACGACCGCCGCCTCGGGCAGCGGCACCGGCCGGCGCTCCAGGGCAATCTCGAGCACCTTGTCGATCCATTTCACGGGAAGGATTTCGAGCCGGTTCTTGACGTTGTCGGGGATCTCGACGAGGTCCTTGACGTTCTCTTCCGGGATCAAGACCGTCTTGATGCCGCCGCGATGCGCCGCGAGCAGCTTTTCCTTCAGTCCGCCGATCGCGAGCACTTCGCCGCGCAACGTGATCTCGCCCGTCATCGCGACATCCGCGCGCACCGGGATGCCGGTGAGAACCGACACCATCGCAGTGGCGATGCCGATGCCGGCGCTGGGCCCGTCCTTGGGCGTGGCGCCCTCGGGCAGGTGGATGTGCATATCGTTCTTCTGGTAGAAATCTTCCTGCACGCCGAGCTTGCGCGAGCGATTGCGCACCACCGACAACGCCGCCTGGATGGATTCCTGCATCACCTCGCCAAGCTTGCCGGTGGTGATGGTTTTGCCCTTGCCCGGCATGGTCACCGTCTCGATGGTCAGCAACTCGCCGCCGACTTCGGTCCATGCCAGCCCGGTCACCTGGCCCACCTGGTTCTTCTTTTCCGCCATGCCGAAGCTGTACTTGCGCACGCCGAGGAACTTGTCGAGGTTGCGCGGCGTAACGGTGATGCGCTTCGCCTTGCCCTCGCCCTCTTGCTTCTCCGTCAGCAACTGCTTTACCGCCTTGCGGCAGATCTTGGAAATCTCGCGCTCCAGGCTGCGCACGCCGGCCTCGCGCGAGTAGTAACGCACGATGTCGCGGATCGCCGGTTCGCTCACCGAGACCTCGCCCTCCTTCAGCCCGTTGTTCTTCATCTGCTTGAGCAGCAGGTACTGCATCGCGATGTTGACCTTTTCGTCCTCGGTGTAACCCGAGAGCCGGATCACTTCCATCCGGTCGAGCAGCGGCGCCGGAATGTTGAGCGTGTTCGCGGTGGCGATGAACATCACTTCAGACAGGTCGTATTCGACCTCGATGTAGTGATCGGTGAAGCTGTTGTTCTGCTCGGGGTCGAGCACTTCGAGCAGCGCCGACGAGGGATCGCCACGCCAGTCCATTCCCAGCTTGTCGACTTCGTCCAGCAGGAACAGCGGGTTCTTGACCCCGACCTTGCTCATGCTCTGCAGAATCTTGCCGGGCATCGAACCGATGTAGGTGCGCCGATGGCCGCGAACCTCCGCTTCATCGCGCACGCCGCCCAGGGACATGCGCACGAACTTGCGGTTGGTGGCCTTGGCGATCGACTGACCGAGGGAGGTCTTGCCCACGCCCGGCGCGCCTACCAGGCACAGGATCGGCGCTTTCATCTTTTCCACGCGCGTCTGCACCGCCAGGTACTCGACGATGCGCTCCTTCACCTTCTCCAGGCCGTAGTGGTCCTCGTCGAGGATCGTCTGTGCGGCCTTGATGTCGCGCGAGATCTTCGATTTCTTGCGCCATGGCAGGTTGACCAGCGTTTCGATGTAGTTACGCACCACCGTCGCCTCGGCCGACATCGGCGACATCAGCTTGAGCTTCTTCAGCTCGGATTCGGCTTTCTTGCGCGCGTCCTTGGGCATATGCGCCTTGCGGATGCGCTTTCCCATTTCCTCGAGGTCGGCACCCTCTTCGCCTTCGCCAAGCTCCTTCTGGATCGCCTTGACCTGCTCGTTCAGGTAGTACTCCCGCTGGCTCTTCTCCATCTGGCGCTTGACGCGCCCGCGGATGCGCTTTTCCACCTGCAGGATGTCGATCTCGGTCTCGAGCTGGCC
>CAMDRF010000051.1 GCA_945906765.1 Nitrosovibrio sp. Nv4
GGGCAGGTGGTGCCGGCTTTCGAGGTCCTCGACGCCACTTCCAAGAAGGTCATCGATGGCGCGCACTCGATCTCCTACTACTGGGTCGGCAAGAACAACGCAACCGTGCTTTTTGCTGGCCCGCCCGGAGGCCCGTTCGGCATGGACCACTCGGACTACCTCAGCTGGATGTGGAACGGCGGCGGCACGGAGATGTGGAACGACCTCTACCAGAACACGCTCAAGCTGAACGTGTTTGTGATGCCCGGGCACCCGACGAGCCCGCAGGCGTTCGGCTGGTTCAAGCGGCCGATCAAGAGCCTGGCCGACTTCAAGACCATGAAATGCCGCCAGACCGGCATCAACGCGCAGATCTTCACGCGCATGGGCATGACCACGATCAACCTGCCCGGCGGCGAGATCCTCCCTGCGGCGCAACGCGGCGTGATCGACTGCGCCGAATGGGTCGGCGGCGTCGAGGATCTTCGCCTGGGCCTGCACACGGTCTATAAATTCCACTACACACCCGGCATGCACGAGAACAACACGATGGGCGAAATCGTCTTCAATGGCGACGTCTGGAAGAGCTTCAGCCCGTTGCAGCAGGAAATCATCCGCTCGGCGAGCCGTGACGCGAGCATCTCCTGGTACGCCGCGTGGCAGAAGCAGAACGCCGACGCACTGAAGGAAATGCAGGAAAAGCACGGCGTGAAGGTGCTGCGCACGCCACCCGAAATCCTCATCGCCTACCTCAAGGCCTGGGACGGCTTTGTCGAGGAGGAATCCGGCAAGAACCCGGTGTTCAAGAAGGTCCTCGATTCGCAGAGGGACTGGGCGTCGGTGGTCGTGCCGGCCAAGCGATTCATGCACCCGCCCTACTCCTTTGCCGCCAACTACTACTGGCCCGAAGTTAAACCAGCCCCTGCCGCGCCGGCCGCCGACGCCAAGAAGAAGTGAGCGGCAGGCAAGACAGGCGCCGGGAGTTCCTGCTCCCGGCGCTGGCGGCGCCGATCAGCCACTACTGCGACGCGGTGCGTTGGGACGACACGCTCTACATCTCCGGCATCCCGCCCCTGGACGCGAAGGGGCGGGTGGTGAGCGAGGATCCCGCGGCGCAGACGCGCCAGGTGTTCGAGAACATGAAGCTGATCCTCGACGCCGCGGGGGCGAGCTTCGCCGATATCCTCAGGGTGACGGTCTACCTGACCGACGTGAACGACCGGACGAAAATCAATCCGGTGCGGCAGGAGTACTTCGGCGCCGCGCGGCCGGCGAGCACGCTCATCGGCGTCAGGGAGCTTGCGATCCCGGGCATGAAAGTCGAGATCGAAGCCATCGTGGGCCTGCCGAAGGGATAGAAGTTCCTGCGGAGGTGGCTCCGCCTCATTCTGCGCGAACAGCGGTTCCGGAAAGCCGCCGAGTTTCAGCAGGGCTTCGAGATCGGAGCGTGATGGCTTGCGGCTCAGTTCCCGCAAGGAAAAAGGATGCAGACGGAAGTGCCGCCCCCGGGCAGCCATGCCCTGCGCGTTGCTTGGTAGAATCGCGCTTCTGATGCTGCGTCAAAGAACTCTGAAATCGCTGGTCCACGCCACCGGCGTCGGACTGCATACCGGGCGCAAGGTGCGCATCGCGCTGCGCCCGGCGCAGCCGGATACCGGCGTGGTGTTCCGTCGCCTGGACCTGCCCTCGGCCCCCGAGATTCCGGCGCGCGGCGATCTGGTGGGTGAGACGCGGCTGTGTTCCTGCCTGGTGAGCGGCGACACGAAGATCTATACGATCGAGCACTTGATGTCGGCGCTGGCGGGCCTCGGCGTGGACAACGTGCACGTGGACCTGGATGGACCCGAGGTCCCGATCATGGACGGCAGCGCCGCGCCCTTCGTGTTGCTGATCCAGCAGGCGGGCATCGAGGAGCAGGGCGTGCCCAAGCGCTTTCTGCGCGTGAAGAAGCGCGTCGAGGCGAAAGACGGCGACAAATGGGCCGTACTCGAACCCTACGAGGGATTCAAGCTGTCGTTCTCGATCGTCTACGACCATCCGGTGATCGAAAAGTCGAACACGTCGCTCACCGTTGACTTCGCCAGCACTTCCTACCTGAAGGAAGTCGCGCGCGCCCGCACCTTCGGCTTCATGCAGGACGTGGAAGACCTGCGCGACGTCGGCCTCGCGCTGGGCGGCGGCCTGGAGAACGCCGTGGTGCTGGATGAATACCGCGTGCTGAACGCCGGGGGGCTGCGCTTCGCCGACGAATTCATCCGCCACAAAATCCTCGACGCCATCGGCGACCTGTACCTGCTTGGCCGGCCGCTGCTGGCCGCGTTCAGCGCGCACAAGTCCGGCCATGCGCTGAACAACCGGCTGCTGCGTGAGTTGATGGCCGATCCGGCCGCGGTCGAAGTGGTCACCTTCGAGCGCGCCGAAGAGGCGCCGGCGGGAGTCGCCGGCCTGCTGCGCCACGCGCCTGCCTAGGCTTTTTGGGCGCCGGCCTTTAGCGAAATAAGGTGATGATCCAGCAGGGTTTTCAGGGCCGTTCTCGCCGCCGAGTCCGGTAGTCGTTGGTACAATGCCTGCAAGGCCTCCAGGGCGCTCGTGGACAGGCGCCGCGGCTGTCTTGCCACGGCTACATTTTCCGGCCCCGCCCCGGGTTGCACCCTCACGGAAACTGAATTAACCTGCGCCCCTTGTTGTAACAGGTAGGTAAGCAAAGCCTCGGACAGCAGTTTCAGCTTGGCGGCCGCCGCGGGCGATGCGGCCAGCAGTACCAGCTGGCGGTCCCCAAGGCGGCTGTTGAAAGTGATGGCCCGTACCAGGCGGGCCAGTCCGGGGGGCAGGAAGTCAAAACAAAGCTTCGAGAACGCGTTGATCTGGCGTGCTTTTTCGACGACCGGCTGCAAGCTGGCGTCAGACGCAAGCACTCTGCCGACTTTGGAAGGTTGCACGGGAAGAGGGGTTCAGTGGAGGCGACGTGCAGGTTATCTTGATCTCCAGCCGGCTGGCAAAGGCGCGCTCCCTGACGCTGTCGTTGCGTCATGTGCTCGTTACCTTCGCGCTTGCGGCGGCGGCCCTCGTCTGCCTGACCGGGATCACCTATTGGCTCAGCCTGCGCTTTGCGGTAGATCTGAAAATTCCCCTCGTGACTCAGCTGGTGCTCGCCACGCAGCGCGGCGAGACCGAGCGCTCGCGCGAGTTCATGCAGCAGAACCTGAACGCCATGGCGGTGAAGATTGGCGAAATGCAGGCGCAGCTCTCGCGTCTGGATGCGCTGGGCGAGCGGCTCGCGGCGCTGGCCGGTTTCAAGCCACAGGAGTTCCGTTTCTCGGAGACACCCGGACTGGGCGGCGCGCAGTCCACCAGCCTGCCGCCGCAGAACCTGACGCTGACGCAATTCAACGAACAGGTCTCGCTGTTGTCGCGCCAGATGGAAAACCGCACCGATCAGCTCGGCGTGCTCGAGGCGCAGTTGTTCGAGCAGGCGGTGAAGAAAAAGGCCATGCCGACGATGATGCCGGTGAGCGCGCCCTTCAACGCCTCGGGTTTCGGCTACCGCATCGATCCGTTCTCCGGCCAGCAGGCAATGCACGAGGGCATTGATTTCATCACCGATCCGGGTACCCCTGTGGTCGCGGCGGCAGGCGGCGTGGTGCAGTTCGCCGGTTTCCATCCGCAATACGGCAACATGATCGACATCGACCACGGCAACGACCTGGTAACGCGCTACGCGCACCTGTCGAAGGTGCTCGTGAAAGAGGGCGACGTGCTGCAACGGGGCCGGCGCATCGCCGACAGCGGCAATACCGGGCGTTCGACCGGGCCGCATCTGCATTTCGAAGTGCGCTTCCGCGGCGCGCCGCAAAATCCGAGCCGGTTTCTGCTGGCAAGCAATCCTCAAGTGCCTCTGGCAAAAGCAAAAACCCGCTAGTCCGGCCGCGCAGCCGGCCTGCGCCGGCGTGTTAAAATCGCTGCTTTCCCGGGGCTTTAGCACCACCCTGCGCCCCCGAATTCATGGACATTCCGCGCAAGTTTCTCGTTTTCCTATTCAGCATTCCCCGAAGAATCTTTGGCAGCCGCAATGAGCGCCTGCTGAAGCAGTACTCGGGAGTGGTGAAGCTGGTGAACGCTCTCGAAGCGGATATCTCGACGCTTTCCGACGCTGCCCTGCAGGGCAAGACCGCCGAGTTGCGCAAGCGCTACGCCGAAGGGGCGACGCTGGACGAGCTCCTGCCCGAGGCATTCGCCGTGGTACGCGAGGCGGGCAAGCGCGTGCTGCGCATGCGCCACTTCGACGTCCAGCTGGTCGGCGGCATGGTGCTGCACGACGGCAAGATCGCGGAGATGCGTACCGGCGAGGGCAAGACGCTGGTGGCGACGCTGCCGGCCTACCTCAATGCGCTCGCCGGCAACGGCGTGCATATCGTCACGGTGAACGATTACCTGGCGAAACGCGACGCCGAGTGGATGGGCAGGCTGTTCAGCTTCCTTGGCCTCACGGTGGGCGTGAATATCCCGCAGATGGAGCCGGATGAAAAGCGCAAGGCCTATCAGGCGGACATTACCTACGGCACGAATAACGAATTCGGCTTCGACTACCTGCGCGACAACATGACGATGCGGGTCGAGGAGCGCTACCAGAGGAAGCTCACCTACGGCATCGTCGACGAGGTGGACTCGATCCTGATCGACGAGGCGCGCACGCCGCTGATCATTTCGGGCCAGACGGAAGACCGCACCGAGATCTACTACCGGATGAACGACGTGGCGCCGCTCCTCACGCCGCAGAAAGAAGAGAAGAAGCAGGATCAGCCCGAGCCGCCCGGCGATTTCTTCGTCGACGAGAAAAACCACCAGGTCCTGCTCTCGGAAGCCGGCCACCAGAGAGCCGAGGAAGTCCTCGCGCGCATCGGCCTGCTGCCGGAAGGGGCAAGCCTGTACGAGCCGGCCTATATCAACCTGGTGCACCAGTTGTATGCCGCGCTGCGCGCCCATCACCTCTACTACCGCGACCGGCATTACGTGGTGCAGGAGGGGGAGGTGGTCATCGTCGATGAGTTCACCGGCCGGCTGATGACCGGCCGGCGCTGGTCCGACGGCCTGCACCAGGCGGTAGAGGCGAAGGAGAAAGTCGCGATCCAGAACGAGAACCAGACGCTCGCCTCGATCACCTTCCAGAACTACTTCCGCATGTACGGCAAGCTCGCCGGAATGACCGGCACCGCGGATACCGAGGCCTACGAATTCCAGGAGATCTACGGCCTGGAAACCGTGGTCGTGCCCACGCACATGGACATGGTCCGCGAGGACCGTCTGGACCTGGTCTACCGTACGACCAAGGAGAAAAGCAGGGCGATCATCGACGAGATCAAGGTCTGCTACGAGAACGCCCAGCCGGTGCTGGTCGGCACCACGTCGATCGAGAATTCCGAACTGCTCTCGGCGATGCTGGAGAAGGAAAAGCTGCCCCACCAGGTGCTGAACGCGAAGCAGCACGCGCGCGAGGCGGAGATCGTGGCGCAGGCCGGACGGCCGAAGATGATCACCATCGCCACCAACATGGCCGGCCGCGGCACCGACATCGTGCTCGGCGGCAATGTCGAGAGGCAGGCCGAGATCGTCGAAGCGACCGAAGGCCTGCCGGAGGCGGAGAAGAAGGCGCGCATCGAGAAGCTGCGCGGCGAATGGCAGGCGCTGCATGACAAGGTGATAGGCGCCGGCGGCCTGCATATCATCGGCACCGAGCGCCACGAGTCACGCCGCGTGGACAACCAGCTGCGCGGCCGCTCCGGGCGGCAGGGCGACCCGGGCAGCTCACGTTTTTTCATGGCGCTCGAGGATCCGTTGCTCAGGATTTTCGCCGGCGACCGCATCAACCGCATCATGGTGATGCTGAAGATGCCCGAAGGGGAAGCCATCGAGCATTCGATGGTGACCCGATCCATAGAATCCGCGCAACGCAAGGTCGAGGCGCGCAACTTCGACATCCGCAAGCAGTTGCTCGAATACGACGACGTCGCCAACGATCAGCGAAAAACCATCTACACGCTGCGCAACGAGCTGCTCGAGTCCGAGGACGTATCGCCGCGCATTTCGGATCTGCGCAGCGGTGTGGTCACCGATCTGTTCCGCCAGTTCGTACCCGCGGAAAGCGTCGAGGAGCAGTGGGACATCGGCGGCCTGGAGAACGCACTCAACGGCGAACTGCGGCTGCAGCTGCCCCTCAAGG
This sequence comes from Nitrosovibrio sp. Nv4, assembly GCA_945906765.1. Lineage (GTDB taxonomy): Bacteria > Pseudomonadota > Gammaproteobacteria > Burkholderiales > SG8-39 > RBG-16-66-20. The sequence goes on from CAMDRF010000051.1 coordinate 6,197, forward strand.
CCTGGCTCGAAAAGGAGCCCGAGTTGCAGGACGAAACACTGCTCGGGCGCGTCATCGAGCGCGCGGAGGAGCACTACCGGACCAGGATTCCCGAAGCGGCCCAGGCATCGTTCCGCCAGTACGAGCGTTACGTGACGCTGCAGATCCTGGACGCGCACTACCGCGAGCATCTCGCGGCGCTCGACCACCTGCGCCAGGGCATCCACCTGCGCGGCTACGCGCAGAAGAACCCGAAGCAGGAGTACAAGCGCGAGGCGTTCGAGCTGTTTGGCGCCATGCTCGAGGCGGTCAAGCTGGAAGTGATCAAGACCCTGAACTCCGTCGAAATCCGTGCCGCGGAAGAAGTGCCGCAGATCGACGACAAACCGCGCGTCGAAAACGTGCGCCTGCAGCACGCCGACTACGAGGAGGCGCTCGCAGGCACGACCGCAGAGGAAGGCAAGGACCAGGCAGCCCAACCGGCACCTTCGCAGCCCGTAGTGCGCCAGACGATAAAAGTCGGGCGCAACGAACCGTGCCCCTGCGAGTCCGGGAAGAAGTTCAAGCATTGCCACGGGAAGCTTTCGTAGGAAGAAATGCGGATGGCCGTGAATCTGCCGCCTCCCGATCCGCAGTCGCTCCACCGCGTGCCCGGTGTCGGCCTGGGTGTCGCCATGGCGGGAATCAAGAAGCCCGGTCGCAAAGATCTGTTGGTGGTGCGCCTCGCGCGTGGCGCCGCCGTGGCGGGCGTGTTCACGAAAAACCGGTTCTGCGCTGCGCCCGTGCTGCTGGCAAGACGGCATCTCGCAAACCCGGTCTGCGCACTGGTGGTGAATACCGGCAACGCGAATGCCGGAACCGGCAAGGATGGATTGAAGCGCGCGCTTGCGGTCTGCAAGGCTGTCGCTGAGAAAGTGCAGGCGAAGCCGCTCCAGATCCTGCCGTTTTCAACCGGGGTCATCATGGAGCCGTTGCCCGTCGAGCGGATCGTCGCAGGAGTGCCCGCGGCGATCGCCGACCTGCGCGAGGACAACTGGCTTGCCGCGGCCGAGGCCATCATGACCACGGACACCGTGCCGAAGGCGTACTCGCGCAAAGTCAGGCTCTCGGGTGGCGAGGCAGTGATAACGGGAATCGCGAAGGGATCGGGCATGATCCACCCCGACATGGCGACGATGCTGGGTTTCGTCGCGATGGATGCCCGGGTTTCGCGCAACAACCTGCAGGCCATGGTGAAGCGGGTCTCGGACCAGTCGTTCAACTGCATCACCGTGGATGGCGATACTTCGACCAACGATTCGTTCATCCTTATTGCTTCAGGGGTTGGCGTAGAAGCGAGCAGTGAAGAAGACAAAAAGAAACTTGAACAAGCGGTTCTCGACGTATCGCAACGGCTGGCCCAGGCCATCATCCGGGATGGCGAAGGCGCCACCAAGTTCGTCACGGTGACGGTGGAGCGGGGCCGTAACGAGGCGGAATGCCGCAAGATCGCCTATGCAATCGCCCATTCGCCGCTGGTGAAGACCGCTTTTTTCGCCTCTGACCCGAACCTGGGGCGCATCCTGTGCGCCATTGGCTACGGCGGCATCGGCGACCTCGATACCGGCAAGGTTGATCTTTACATCGACAAAGTACGCGTCGCCCGTTGCGGGGGCAGGGATATGCGGTACAGGGAAGAGCAGGGCGTCCGGGCCATGAAGAAGCCGGAATTCACGGTACGCGCGGTGCTGAATCGTGGCAAGGCGTCGGCTACGATCTGGACCTGCGATTTTTCCTACGACTACGTGAAGATCAACGCGGAGTACCGCTCTTGAGCCAGGAACTGGAGAAGATCCTCGATCGTTTGGAGCAGCTTCTGCCGCCGCTGCCGCCGCCGACGGACTGGAAGGCGAGCATCGCGTTCCGCTGGCGCAAGGGCACACGCGGCGGCTGGCTGCAGCCGGTGCGCTACGTGCACCGCATGAAGCTCTCGGACCTGCAGGGCATCGAGCCGCAGATTGCCAAGGTGGAGCAGAACACGCGCCAGTTCCTGGAGGGACGGCCGGCCAACAATGTGCTGCTCACCGGCGCGCGCGGCACCGGCAAGAGCTCGATCGTCAAAGGTTTGCTCAACAAGTACCACAAACAGGGCCTGCGCTTGATCGAGGTCGAGAAGAGCGACCTGATGGAGCTGCCGAGCATCGTCGACAGCGTTGCGGGGCGGCCCGAGCGATTCCTCGTGTTCTGCGACGACCTGAGCTTCCACGGCGCCGAGGAAGGCTACATCGCGCTCAAGGTCGCGCTCGACGGTTCGATCTCGACGACGGCGGAAAACATGCTCATCTACGCCACCTCCAACCGCCGCCACCTGATGCCGGAGTACATGGCGGAGAACCTCGAAACCAAATACATCGGCGACGAGATCCATCCGGGCGAGAGCGTGGAGGAGAAGATCTCGCTCTCCGAGCGTTTCGGCCTGTGGGTGTCGTTTTATCCCTTCGACCAGGACGAGTACCTTGAAATCGTCGCGCATTGGCTGAAGTCCTTCGAGTGTTCAGCGAAAACCATCGAAGTCTCGAAGGATGAAGCCTTGCAATGGTCGCTGCAGCGCGGCTCGCGCAGCGGCCGCGTCGCCTACCAATTCGCGAGGGACTGGGCGGGCAAACATAGCAAGAAGAAGTAGCGTGCCGCTCGAGGTGGCTGCGGCGGTGATTCAGCGCCCCGACGGCAGCTTCCTCCTTGCGCAGCGCCCTGCCGGCAAGGTCTACGCGGGCTGGTGGGAATTTCCCGGCGGCAAGGTCGAAGCCGGCGAGCCCGCCGAGGCCGCGCTCGCGCGAGAGCTTCACGAAGAGCTCGGCATCGATGTGCGCACCGCGTACCCGTGGATCACGCGGCTGCACGTCTACGCGCATGCCACCGTGCGGCTCCAATTCTTTAAGGTCGTGGACTGGCGGGGCGAGCCGCAGCCGCGCGAGAAGCAAGCCATTCTGTGGCAGCGCATCGGCGATCCGATAGCCGAGCCGATGCTGCCGGCGAACGCGCCGGTACTCGCCTCCCTCGCGCTGCCGCGCGAGTATGCGGTGACAGACGCCGAAAACCTGGGCCTGGAATTTTCCCTTTCGCAGATGGCTTCCAGGCTGGAGCGAGGGCTCAAGCTCATTCAGGTCAGGGACAAGAATCTTCCGCAACGGGAAAAATTCGCGCATGCGGTGATTGATCTGGCACATCGCCATGAAGCGAAGGTGCTCATCAACGGCGCCCCGATGCCCGGCGGCGACGGAACCCATTTGACGGCGCAACAGTTGATGGTCCTGAAGGAACGGCCCAAGCGCGGGCTCGCTGCCGCGTCCTGCCATACACGCGAGGAGTTGCAGCGCGCGATGCGGCTGGAGCTGGATTTCGCGGTGCTCGGTCCGGTCATGCCTACCGCATCGCACGAGGGCACAGCGACGCTGGGTTGGGAGCGATTCGCCGCGATCGCTCGCGGGGCAAGCATCCCGGTCTACGCCATCGGCGGGATGCGCCCGGAAAATCTGGAGGAAGCCTGGCGCGCGGGCGCGCACGGCCTCGCGATGATCTCTGGAAGCTGGCGCTGACCTGGCGCCCCGGCTATTTTTCGCCCGGTTCAGCGTCGGCCGGCGGCTCGATCGGAACCGGCACGCGGTAGGCCTCCGAGGCCCAGTTGCCCAGGTCGATGATCCGGCAGCGCTCGCTGCAGAACGGGCGCCAGGAGTTCTCGGGCGCATACGGCGCCAGCGCGCCACAGCGCGGGCAGGGGACCGTCTTCACAGGTCAGAAGGTCAGCTCGAAACTGCCCGCAAAGCCAGCATCGGTGCGGTTTTTAGATTTCCACATAGTCTCTAGCTACTCGCGTAGCTACTCGGCATGGCCATGCTGGGCTGTCTCTCCACGGCCAGAACATCGCCCGCAATCTGCGGGTGATCTGGCTGGGACGATTATATCTGCGCATCGTCACTACCGGCTCGCGCCAGCGTAGTGTCGATGCGATTGTCGCAGACGATAGGCACAGCGTAACGAGGGAACCTTGGCTCAAAGGTGAAACTACATGGGAATGAACGTCAACCTGACACCGCAGTTGGAAGAACTTGTCCGCTCGAAGGTGGCCTCCGGCCTGTACACGTCGGCCAGTGAAGTCGTGCGCGAGGCGCTACGCCTGATGGACGAGCAGGACCGTCTCAGGGAGGCAAAGCTCGATCAGTTGCGCAGCGATGTCCGCCGGGGACTGGACAGCGGGCCGAGCGGAACCTGGGATGCCGAAGCGGTCAAGCGGCGAGCCCGCGCACGACGAGCTTCCAAGCCAGCCGCCGCTTAGATGCCGCGGGTAACGCGGCGGCCTCTCGCAGAGACCGACATCGTCGAAATCTGGGACACCATCGCCGACGACAGTTTTGCCGCCGCCGATCGCTGGGTGGACCGCCTCGACGAACAGTTCACGCTGCTCAAGCGCAGCATGAGCGTCATCGGATGCGTCGGCGAGGGCTGAAACCCGTAGTGCTTGTAGAACTGTTTGGCCTTCTCGTGGAGCGCATGCACGAGCAGCGCTCTCACCCCCGCGTTGTGAGATACGGCGACTGCGCGATTGACGGCGTCCTGCAGCAAGGCGGCTCCCAGATGCAGTCCCTGCGCTCTTCGGTCTACCGCGAGCCGGGCAAGCACCATGACAGGAACAGGATCAGGCATGTTGCGGCGAACGCCGCTTGTTGCCAGTTGGTGCGATACGGCGCCGGCTGCCATGGCGTAGTAGCCGCGGACGGGACCGTCCTGATCGGTGACGACAAAGGTACGGCTCGCCCCGCTTGACTGGTTGGCCAATGCCCTGCGCTTGAGCCAGTCATCGAGCACCGCCTCGCCGCACTCGAAGTCATCCAGTCGATGTGAAGCCGCTAAAGGCTCCGGCGGACTGAGTTGCAAGCTCAGGTCTTCGCGGACTTCTTGCCCCGGGGCGCCTTGATCGCCATGAGGCGCTCGAGCCCCGGATTGCGGGCGGGCGGTGCGTCGAGCAGTTTGGTGAATCGCCGGAATTTCCCGGCGTCCAGACTGAAAAATACCTGGTCGAGCAGCACCGATTGCGCTTTGTCGCAGGCGGCCTCGAGCATAAAGTCGGAGCGGTTCTTGCCGAGCAGCTGCGCAGCCTGATCGATCAGTTCCCGCTGCTCGGGACGTGCCCGCAGGTTGATGGCGGCGTCGCGCATGCGTTTCTCCTGGTTCGTACACACAACAGATATATACATTTTACGATGGCGTATAGCAGTTGTTAACACACGCGACCGGTCCCCACGGCCGGTCCCCGATCAGCCATCCGGCAAAAGACCGTACTACAGGTTACAGAAGGTCAGTTCGAAGCCGACGTCCCAGTCGGCGGTCTTGGCGCGCGTTTCCTCGCCATTTTGCGCGAGGAAACGGATGTTGAGGACGTACTTGTTGGCGCTGATCTCCGGCACGCAGGGCAAGCCGGGTTCCAGCCGCACACGAAGCATCTGCGCCGTCTTGCCACCCAGCATCTGCTGGAAGGTGCCGAGCGGCGCGGCGAGGCTCTGCGCCTTGCCCGACTCGCGCAGGATGCGCAGGATGATGGCGGTGCCGTCGCGCAGCGGGTAAAGGGGGCTGGTCCAGGCGGCGAGCTGGCCGATTCGTTCCTCGGCGGGCCGGTGCAGCCAATAGTGGTAGGAGGGCAGATCAAACTCGCACGCGCCGCCGGGAATTCCGGTGCGTTGCCGGATCGACATCAGCCAGTCATTTTCGCGCAGGTACTGGCCGATCCTGCCGGTCATGGAGAACAGCGCCGCCGAAGCCTGCTCTATGTCGCGCAGCACACCGGACAGCGCTTCTTCGGAAATGTCGGGGTTGTTGCGGAAGGAAAGCAGCACCTGCTTCTGGCGTTCCAGTTCCTGCAGCAGGTCGGATTTGAGGTCGGCGCGCCCGGCCACCTCGAGGATCTCGAACAGCGTAAGCAGCGCGACGTGATGGTCGAGCGGGTCGGTGCGCGCGATGAAATGGCGCGAGCGCTCGAACAGATCCTCCAAGCGCAGCAGGGTCCGGATGCGCTCGTTGAGCGGATACTCGTACGTAATGACAGCCAGACGCGCCTCGCCGAAGGGCGAAAATGCCAGAATTCTGAGTGATTTAGCCGCTCAACACAAATTGACTTCTAGGAGGCCGCAAGTTTGAAGTAGTTTTCGTGCAACTCGCGGACCTGTTGCTGCATTGCGGCAATAGTGCCTGAATTGTCGATTACGTCGTCAGCCGCCGCCAATCTTTTATCCCTCTGTACTTGGGAGGCGATGATGCGGCGAATCTCCGCCTCCGGCAGGGCGCTGCGCTGCCGCACACGTGCAACCTGGAGTTCCTGCGCACAGTCCACCACCAGCACGCGCCCGACACGTTCGCGATAGCCGGGCGATTCGACCAGCAGCGGCACCACAAGCAGCGTATAGGGCCCGGACCGGTTGGCAACTGCGGCTGCGATGCGCCGTGCCGATTCGGCGCGGATCATGGGATGCAGCAATGCTTCCAGCCTCTGTTTCTGTGCCGGATCGGAAAACACCAGCTCGCGCATGCGCTTGCGGTCCATCGCGCCGGTCGCGTCGACGAACGCGCTGCCGAACTGGTGCTTCACTTCGGCGACCGCGGCGCCGCCCGGGCCGGTGAGCTCGTGTGCAATGGCGTCGGTGTCCACGACGGTCGCACCGAGCCGCGCAAATTCGTCCGCGACCGCGCTCTTGCCGCTGCCGATGCCGCCGGTGAGGCCGACCACGAGCCCCATCAGAATGGATTCAGAAAAGGAATCAGCGCGAGGATTGCCGGGCCACCGAACATCGCAGTAATCCCTGCAATCGCAATGTAGGGGCCGAAATGGAACTTGTACCCCGCGTCCCATTTGCCCCGTGCCGCGACCATCTGCGCGAGGCCGAAAAGCAGGCCGACAACAGAGGACATCATGATCACCAGCGGCAGCATTTTCCAGCCGAGAAACGCCCCCACCGCGGCCGTCATCTTGAAATCGCCGTAACCCATGCCTTCGACGCCGCGCACCAGCTTGTAGGCCCAAAACACGGTCCACAGAATCACGTAGCCGGCGGCGGCGCCGGTCACGGCGTCGAACAGCGGCACGAAAGTGCCGAAGGCGTTGAACAGCAGTCCCGCCCACATCAGCGGCAGCGTGATGTCGTCGGGCAGGTGGCCGGTGGCATGATCGATGAAGGCGAGCGCGATGCTGCACCAGAGGAAGAGCATCCCGGCGAACGCGGCGGGGCCGTAGCCAAAATGCGATGCCGACCAGGCGGCGCCCAGGCTGGCCAGAAGTTCAACTACCGGGTAGCGCAAACTGATGCGGCTGCCGCAGCCGGCGCATTTGCCGCGCAGCGCCAGCCAGCTTGCAATCGGCACGTTCTCGATGGCGCTGATGCCGCGGCCGCAGCCCGGGCAGCGCGATCGCGGCACGACCAGGTTGTAGGGTTCTTCCTGCGGCGCTTCCTGCCCCGAGACGCCGTGCGTCTCTCCACCCATGAGCTCCGCGCAATCAGCGCGCCAGGCGCGCTCCATCATTTTGGGAAGGCGATGGATCACCACGTTCAGGAAAGAACCGATGCATAACCCCACCGCGAGGGCGACCCACGGAAAGACGGCGGGCTGCGTCAACCAGCCCAGTTCCGACATGGACAGGATTACTGCGGCTCCCTAAACCGCGCCGCCCAGCTTGAAGATCGGCAGGTACATCGCGATCACCATGCCGCCGATCAGCGTGCCGAGCACCACCATGATGATCGGTTCCATCAGCGAGGACAGCGCCTCCACCGCGTCATCCACCTCGGCCTCGAAGAAGTCCGCGACCTTGCTGAGCATCGCGTCGAGCGCGCCGGTTTCCTCGCCGATCATGCACATCTGCAGCACCATCGACGGAAACACGTTCGCGTTCTGCATCGCGACGGTGAGCGAGGTGCCGGTCGAGACTTCGGCCTTGATCTTGATTGTCGCCTGCAGGTAGACGTAGTTGCCCGAAGCGCCGCCTACCGAGTCGAGCGCCTCGACCAGGGGTACGCCGGCGGCGAACATGGTGGAGAGCGTCCGCGTCCAGCGCGCGATCGCGGCCTTTCTGAGCAGCGAGCCGAATATCGGCATCTTGAGGCTGAGCTTGTCCATGAAGATCTGCACCGCGAGCGAGCGCTTCCAGGCCTCGAGAAAGCCGTACACCCCGCCGATCAACGCCGGGAAAATGATGTACCAGTTGGCGACGGTCCAGTCCGATATGCCCATGATGATGAGCGTGGGCATGGGCAGGTCGGCGCCGAAGCTAGAGAACACGCTCTTGAACGCCGGGATCACGAAAATCATGATCACCGCGGTGATGACGATCGCCACCGCGATGATCGACACCGGGTAGAACAGCGCCGACTTGATCTTTGACTTGATGGCGAGAGTCTTTTCCTTGTAGATGGCGAGCCGGTCGAGCAAGGCTTCCAGGATACCGGCGGCCTCGCCGGCCGCCACCAGGTTGCAGTACAGCGCGTCGAATTGCAGCGGGTACTTGCGGAAGGCCTGGGCGAGCGAGGCGCCGGTCTCGACCTCGGTTTTGATTGCGACCAGCAACCTGCCAACCGCGGGGTTGGCGGCGCCCTTGCTGACGATGTCGAAGGCCTGCAGCAGCGGCACGCCAGCCTTCATCATGGTCGCCATCTGGCGCGTGAACAGCGCGACGTCCTTTTCGGAGACGCTGCCGCCGCCGCCCATCTTTTTCTTTTTGATGCTGGAGACCGCGATGCCCTGGCGGCGGAGCGCGGCCTGGACCATGTTCTCGCCGGCCGAGCGCATATCGCCGCGCACGGTCTTGCCGCCTTTATCCTTGCCTTCCCAGTTGAAGGTGAACTCTTTGGGTCCACCCTTCGCCGCTGCAGTCGCCATATCCTGCTCCCTCCCCGATGTCGGAGTGAAGAGCGATTCTAGCGCCGAGTCAAGGCCTTGGCTAAATAAAGCGAAAAGTCACGTTAATGCGGAACCTCAGTCCGGCGTCTCCGCCGGAGGCGCGGCAGGCCTGAACAGGCGGGCCGTTTTCACCGCCCGGCCCTGGGCGCTGACGATTTCCACGGCTACGCCGGCAATTTTGAGGGACACGTTGGCCTCGGGGATGTCCTGCAGCTGCTCGAGAATCAGGCCGTTCAGCGTCTTTGGCCCGTGCGTCGGCAAATCCAGCGAGAGGGCGCGGTTCACCTCGCGCACCTGCATCGCGCCGTCCGCGGTCGCGGTGCCGTCGGCATCCCACGACAGGGCCGGGGCGGCCGAGGGCAACGAGGTCGTGAACTTGCCGATGATCTCCTCGATAATGTCCTCCAGCGTGACCATGCCCATCAGTTCGCCGTATTCGTCGACGACCAGCGCGAACTTCTCCTTGCGTTCCTGGAAGTACTGAAGTTGCGCAAGCGCCGGCGTCGAGGCCGGCACAAAATAGGGCTCGGTGACGAGTTCCTCGATCGCGCGGTGGTCGAGCGTGCCCGTGGAGAGCAGGCCGAGGGCCTTGCGCAGATGCAGTATGCCCAGCAGCTCGCCCTCGTGGCTGCGGAACACCGGGAGCCGCAGGTGATAGGCGGTGGAAATCTGGCGCACCAGCTCCTCGGCCGGCGTCTCCAGCGTGATCGATTCGATGCGCGTGCGCGGCAGCATGACGTCCTGTACGGTAAGGTCGCCCAGATCGAACAGGTTCAGCAGGATGGAAACGTGTTTTTTGGGCAGGACGTGCGAGGACTCAAGCACAATGGTGCGCATTTCCTCGGGCGAAAGCGGTTGCGCGCCGTCCTCCTGGGGCCTGATGCGCAGCAGCCGCAGCAGCGGCTTGAGCACGCCCTCCGTCGACGCGGAAAGCAGGTGCACGAACGGTGCCGAGATCCGCGCCAGCATGCGCATCGGCCAGGCCACCAGCCGGGCGATCGCTTCCGCGTTGTGCTGGCCGAGGCGCTTGGGGACCAGTTCGCCCACGATAATGGAGAAATAGGTGATCACGATCACCACCATCCCGGTGGCGACGATGCCGCTTGCCTTCGGTTCCATGCCCTGTGCCTGCAGCCAAACCGCCAGCGGCGCGGCGAAAATCGCTTCGCCGATGATGCCGTTCAGCAGCCCGATGGAGGTGATGCCGATCTGGATCGTGGATAGGAACCGGGTCGGTTGTTCGGCGAGCTTGAGGGCGGCGGCGGCAAGCCGGTCGCCGTGCGCGGCTAGCGCCGAGAGGCGCGGCTTGCGCGCCATCAGCAGCGCGACCTCGGACATCGCGAACATGCCGTTCAGCAGGATCAGGCAAACGAGGATCAGGAGTTCCATGGTATTTTTTCCCGCCCGGTTTTTCCCCGCTCAGGTCCGTCCAAGGACGACTTCGAGCACGAAGCGGCTGCCGATGTACGCGAGGAACAGCAGCACGAAACCACTCAGCGTCCAGCGCAGCGCGGTGCGGCCGCGCCAGCCATGCAGCTGGCGCCCGGCGAGCAGCAGGCCGAAGGTCAGCCAGGACAACACGCCGAACACAGTCTTGTGGTCGAAGCGCATGGCGCGGCCGAACAGGCTCTCGGAGAACGCGAAACCCGTTGCCAGCGTCAGGGTCAGCAGCAGGAAGGCGGCGCCGATGAGGCGGAACAGCAGGCGCTCCAGCGTCAGCAGCGGCGGCAGCGCGCCCAGGGTCACGCCGGCGGCGCCCTCCTTGCGGTGCAGCCGCCGCTCGACTGCCGCCATCAGGAGCGCGTGCAGCAGCGCAATGGTGAAAAGGCTGTAGGCCAGCATCGCGAGCAACAGGTGCAGCCGGAACTCGAGCGAGCCGGCATATGCCGCACCTACGTGGCCGGGGAACAGCGCCGGCAGCGGCACGCTGAGCGCGGCAAGCGCCAGCACGGGAGGCTGCAGCGCGTCGAGGTCGTAGAGGAAACTCTCGAGCCAATAGAACAGTACCGCCAGCCAGAGCATCGCCGAGAGCGCGTAGGCGAAGCCGAAGCGAAGTTCGTCGCGCGCGAACAATTCGGAGTAAAGCAGTGCGCCCTGCAATGCGAGCGGGACCAAAATTGCGGCGCGCTCCCATGCCTGCAATCCGTTCGCGGCAGAGGCCGGGCGAGCGGATTGCGCGCGCCAGCGCGTGTTCCAGAAGTGCAATGCGAGTGCGCTGTACAGGGCACTCGCGACGACGTGAATTACAATGTCGGGCACGCTTTGAGTTTATCACCCCATGCTCGATAACCTGACTACGCGCCTCGCGAAGATCGTCAAGACGATCCGCGGCGAAGCGCGCCTCACCGAAGCCAACGTCCAGGACGCGCTGCGCGAGGTGCGCATCGCGCTGCTGGAGGCCGACGTCGCGCTGCCGGTGGTGAAGCATTTGATCGACGCGGTACGGGCCAAGGCGCTCGGCCAGGAAGTGATCGGCAGCCTCTCGCCGGGACAAGCGCTGGTCGGTATCGTGCACCGTGAGCTCACGCAGCTGATGGGCGAGGCGAACGCGGGCCTCGACCTGGCGGTGGCGCCGCCGGCGGTGATCCTGATGGCCGGACTGCAGGGTTCCGGCAAGACCACCACGGTCGGCAAACTGTCCGTGTTCCTGAAGGCGCAGAAGAAAAAGGTGCTGGTCGTTTCCTGCGACGTCTACCGTCCGGCCGCGATCGAGCAGCTGAAGACGGTGGCCGCGCAGGCCGGGGTTGATTTTCTCTCCAGCACTGCGGACCAAAAACCCTCTGCAATAGCAAACCAGGCGCTCGAGTACGCGAAGACCCATTACCACGATGTGGTGATCGTGGACACGGCGGGCCGGCTGGCGATCGACGAACCGATGATGCTGGAGATCGCCGCGCTGCACGCGCAGCTGCAGCCGGCCGAAACCCTGTTCGTGGTGGACGCGATGCAGGGCCAAGACGCGGTCAACGTGGCGCGCGCGTTCAACGAGCGCCTGCCGCTCACCGGTATTGTGCTGACAAAGTTGGATGGCGACTCACGTGGTGGGTCGGCCCTCTCAGTGCGGCACGTCACCGGCAAGCCGATCAAGTTCGCCGGCACCGGGGAGAAGCTCGCGGGCCTGGAGCCGTTCCATCCCGAGCGCATGGCCTCGCGCATCCTCGGCATGGGCGACATCCTGTCGCTGGTCGAGGAAGCGCACAAGCAGGTCGACGTCGAGCAGGCGCAGAAGCTCGCCGACAAAGTGAGGCAGGGCAAGGGCTTCGACCTGGAGGACTTCAAGCAGCAGCTGCAGCAGATGAACAAGATGGGCGGCATCGCCTCCATGATCGACAAGCTGCCGGCGCAGCTCGCGGGGCAGATCAATCCGGCGCAACTGCAGGACACGCGGCAGTTCGCGCGCATCGAGGGCATCATCAATTCGATGACGAAGAAGGAGCGCAGCCATCCGGAGATCATCAAGGCCACGCGCAAGCGCCGCATCGCCGCCGGCGCGGGAGTGCAGGTGCAGGAAGTGAACCGGATGCTCAAGCAATTCGAGCAGATGCAGCAGATGATGAAGATGATGAAGGGCGGCAACCTGCAGCGCATGATGCGCAACATGAAGGGCGTGCTGCCCGGCATGCGCTGAGGACCGGACCTTGAAAATCACGCGCATCTTGCTAGGGTTCGTTCTTGTACTCCTTACCTTTGCCGCACAGGCGCAACGCGAGCCGGGTCAGATCATCGAGGAATTGCAGAAGCTCGCCTGGCAGCGCGCGCCCGGCGACGGCACGATCGGGGCCAAGGCGAAAATCCGGATTCCGGAGGGCTATTCGTTTCTCGACGAGCGCAATACGCGGCGTTGCCTCGAATTGATGGGCAATCCGCCGCGCGACAACCACTACCTGATCGCGCCGTCCAACCTGGACTGGTTCGCGGTGTTCTCCTTCGACCCGGTCGAGAAAGGCAGCATGCACGTCAACTACACCAGCCGGCTGCTGGGCAGGAGCGGCGTCATGAGCGCGGTGCTGGTGTCCTCGCCCCAGACGCTGAACGACGACATGAAGGCTTTCAACGGCGCGCTTGCCAGCTACCAGTTCAATGCCGGCGAGCAGTACGCCGAGTTCAAGTCCGGCGACAAGATCGCCGAGTACGGCCTCGCTGCGCTGGTAGTCGGCGGCGCGGCCGCGGCTGCCGCGAAGGCGGGGCTGTTCAAGTCTCTTGGCAAATTCCTCTGGGTCATCGTCGGCGGGGCCGCGATGGCCGGTTGGGCACTGTTCACTACCAGATCCGCGGCAAGGCGGTGGCGCTGCTCAATCCCCTGACGCCGTTCTTCCCGACGTTCCGGACGCTGCCTTTGTTTTCGCCTGCATCGGATGTGAGGCTTTCCGCTGCCGTACGGTCCCTGACGCCGCTGGCCAAGATGGCCTTGCTTCAGTTTGTCATCGTATTCCTCGCCCTGCCGTATTGCCTTTACCGCGCGCCCGGTTGGCCGTTTTTCATATCTCTGGTGCTTGCCTACCTGAGCGCGATCACGATGCTTGGCCTCATCTGGTGGCGTTTCCGCCGCGCAGGCTTCGCTACGCGTCCGCTCCTCGGGCTCGGCTTCGCCTGGCTGGCTTGCCTGCCGTTGTCGGTGAACGCGATGCGCAAGGCCGGGCTCATGTTTTACGTTGGGTTGGACGCGCGGCGCGCGATCCGCATCCTTCCGGCGGACGCGCGGCAGCGCGCCCGCGACGATCTTGCGGCACAGATCGCGGAAGCCATGCACGAACTGGAAGAGGAAGATCAACTTCACCGGCGCCTCGTTGAATTGCGCCGGCAACTGACAGCGGAGGCGGGCAGTGGACGGATATGAAATCCTGGCGGTCGTCGTATTCTTCCTGATCGGCTACTGGGTAGTGGATTTTTTCTGGCCGAAGAAGAAAAATGCGGATACTGCGCAAGAGCGCGACCCGCCCGGCCCGGAGAACAAAACATGAAAATCACCTCGATCGACGCCTGCGTCCTCACGGTTCCGACGTCAAAGCAGATGGCGCTGGAATTCCCGCACCACAAGCTGGTGGTCGCCGAGATCGCGACGGACGAGGGCGTCCGGGGATTGGGCTACAGCCTGGTGTTTGGCGGCGGCGGCGCGGAATCGGTCCTCGTGTATCTCGAAACGCGCTTGAAGCCCCTGCTGCTCGGCGAAGACCCGCTCGCGGTCGAGCGCCTGTGGGAAAAGATGTATCGCGGTGACCGTGGCGTGCGGCGCATCGGCATCGCGGGCATGGCGCTGTCGGCGCTCGATATCGGCCTCTGGGACATCGCCGGAAAGGCGGCGAAACTGCCGCTCTACAAGCTCTGGGGTGCCGTCACCGATCGCGTGCCCTGCTACGGCAGCGGCGGTTGGGGCAAGTACACCGAGAAAGACCTGCTCGCCGAAGCCGAGCGCTACGCGGGCATGGGATGCCGCTACTACAAGATGAAGATCCACGATCCCGACCCGCTCGCCAACCGCAGGCGCGTCGAGCTGGTGAAGAAGGCCCTCGGACCGGGCGTGCGCATGATGGTCGATGTCAACCAGAAGCTGGACGTGCTCGGCAACCAGCGCCAGGCCGCCGTGCTCGAGGACCTGGATCTCGTCTGGTACGAGGAACCGGTCATCGCCGACGACATCGCCGCCTGCGCCGAGGTCGCCGCATCGATAAAAATTCCGGTGGCGACCGGAGAAAACAACTACACCCGCTACGAGTTCCGTGAACTCATCGAGCGCAAGGCCGCACGCTACCTGATGCCCGACGTGTGCCGCGCCAACGGCTTCAGCGAGACACTCAAGATCGCGCATCTCGCCGCCGCCCACGGCGTCGCCGTCTCGCCGCACGTCGTGTACGAAATCTCGATCCAGGTCTGCGGCGCGCTCTCCAACGGTTTTCTGGTCGAACTCATGGACTGGATGCCGCCGGATCTCTTCGAGGAACTGCCCGAGTGCAAGGACGGCCACATCCGCATCCCCGATCGGCCGGGGCATGGCATGACACTGCAGCGGAGCGCGGTCGCGAAATACCGGAGCAACGCTGCTTAGCAAATCTGTAGGTCAACCTGGTCGAAGGAGCACCGTTAATCCCATTTGAAGACGAGCGGCGATGGGTGATTTTGGGCTACAGCTCCTCGAGCCGGCTGCTCGTTGTCAGCCACACTGAAAGAGGCGATACTTGGCGAATCATCAACGCGCGTCGCGCGACACGTAGCGAACAACAAATTGTCTTCCCTGCTTCGTACCAGAAGCGGGAAAAAGTGTTCTTTGCAAAACACCCCGATCTGCGGGAACGCTACTTTAAATCCCTGCTGCTGCTCGAACAGAACCCATCTCATCCTTCGCTACGCCTGCATCCCTTGCGCGGCAAGCTGGCGGGCCTGAATTCGGCCTCCATTTCCATGCAGTACCGGATCGCTCTCGAATTGGAGCTGCGGGAGAATGAAATTGTCTTCGTCAACGTTGGCAGCCACGGTGAAGTGTATTGAGCCGTCAAGTCCCCACCGAACACAAAACCGTCCAGGCCCGCATCCTCGCCTACGCGCAGGAGATCGGCTGGCTTACACGAGACTCTCGTCGATCTACAGGGTGGTGAGCAACGCTCACCAGCCGATGGCTATCTCGGCATGCAGCACTTCTTGTACCGCCTGCCGCTGCCGCACGGGCACGGCGCTTTGGGATCCGGTGACGAACCTTCGCCAGACCAAACCCAACGCGAGCGAGTGGGCGCCGCCATCCCGGTATTGCGCGACTGGATGTAGCTGTCGACTTCGGTTTGCTTCGTGATATCGACGCCGGCGTCTTGCATGCCCATGAATAGCGACTTCGCCATGCCGAAGTTGCCGGGATCCCGCGCCGCGGCATCGAAGTGGTTGCGCTTGCTCTTGATGCGCTTGCGAATCGCGTCGGCTGTTCGGTTGCCGACATGGTTCGACTGTTCCGCCCATTCGAAGAAGGCGGTCAGGATCTCCGGCGTCTTCGCGATCAAATCCTCGTCCGCCGACACCTTGCGCGGGAAGTAATCGAGCAAATATTCTTCGACCAGCGCCGCGGTCCAGCCGGCGGCCCGGCCATCGGCATAGTTGATCTTGAACTGATAGAGATTGTCGCAGCAGAATGCCCCGGCGGCGAGCCAATCCTCATCCCGACCGGCGCTCTTCTGGGCCAACACGAACGATTCGGCGATCTCGTGTCCGCGCGCAAGCTCGGCCTCGAGTTCCGCTTCGTCATCAAACGACTCGTCTTGTTCTTCCCAGGCGCGCCCGGGATGCGGTGCGGCCAGTTCGACGGTTGGCAAGCCCGGCAGTTCCTCGATCGCTATCCGCTCGCTCGCCTGTTTGAACGTTCCACCGGCGATGTCCTTTCCGTGCCGGGCAAAGAACTCGGTGATTGCTTCGGCGCAAGCGGTGGCAAACACGACATCGCGATCGGTGAGCGGGCGAAGCATGCGATCGGGATCGATCCACTGAATGCGCGGGTAGGCGTTTGCATCCGGTACCCGCCAGCCGTGCTGGTCGATTTCCCGGCGCATCGCCTTCGGGATGTCCGCGCCGCGTTCGAAGTTGATCGAAAAGATGCGCGTGCCGAGATTGCTCATCTGCTTGCCGGCCATGTGCGCGTCGCTGTACTCCGCCATGGCCTCGAATCCATCGAGAGAATCGAACACCAGGACACCGAAACTCTCTCCGAGGTTGCCAATGATCGAGACGACCTTGTCCCGGGCATCGAGCGCCGGGCAGTCGAGGCGCAGGAGCTGCGAATCGTAGACGTTCTTCCACGGCGCCATCTTCCAGAGCTTGGCCGCTGCCGCAAAGAACCGGCGCATCGTATCGGCCGGGATCTTGCCGTCTTCGAGATAGCTTGCGTCCTGTTCATCGCGGGACCATGACGCGGCCATGGCCTCGATCACGCGGTCGAGTTCAGGCGTTTCTGCGACGTA
>CAMDRF010000052.1 GCA_945906765.1 Nitrosovibrio sp. Nv4
ATCCTGGAGGTGGGCTGCTGGGCGCATGCCCGGCGTAAGTTCTTCGAGATCGCCGAAGCCGCTCCCAAGGACACTCGCACCGCTGCTCACGAGGCCCTGGACTGGATCGCCCGGCTCTACGCGATCGAGCGCGCCATCGCCGATAAGCCGCCAGACAAAAAGTGCGCCCTGCGCCAGGCACAGTCGACTCCGGTACTCGGTGAAATTCGAACTTGGCTGGAGGGCACGCTGCGCACCGTGCTGCCGCGCAGCCCCACGGCCGGCGCCATCGGCTACGCGCTGAACAATTGGGCCGCGCTCACGCGCTACCCCGAATCGGGCATCCTCGACATCGACAACAACGCCTGCGAGCGCGCCATGCGACCGGTCGCACTCGGACGCAAAAACTTCTTGTTCGTGGGCTCTGATCGCGGCGGCCGTGCCGCCGCCGTGGCCTACTCGCTCATCCAGACCTGCAAGCTGCACAACGTCGAGCCCTTCGCCTATCTGTCCGACGTGTTGCGCCGCTTGCCCAGCTACCCGATCAATCGCGTCGCCGAGTTGCTGCCGTTCCGCTGGCAGCCCGCCGCTTAACCACAACGGCTCTTCCCGTATCATTACCAGAGCATCCCCGCAAGTATGGGGATTAGCGGACGCTTACCATACAACTGCCATCGTTAAACCACAGTCTTCCTCTGGGAGGCTGCTTTTGTGGGATCTTTAAGCTTTCTTGCCGCCATATGCGGGCTACCTTTGCGGTGGTAGCTTGCCCCCAACCAGCGTTCACCGCACCCGCGGCAGCAGCCACGGGCCCATCACCCGTTTGGTAAGCCCTGGCGACCTGGGTGAATTGCTCAAGCCTTTCATCTTTCTGGACCGCTTTGAGTCACCCGCTGGCGGCCAGGCGCCGCAGTTTGGCATGCACCCCCATTCAGGCATTGCCACGCTGACGTACCTGATCGAAGGCCGAGCCAACTACGAAGACACCACGGGTGACGAAGGCGCACGCGGTGTGCTGCCCCAGGGCGGTGTGGAGTGGATGATGGCCGGTGGCGGCGTGTGGCACCGGGGCGGGCCGGCCAACCGCGAGCGGGTGCTGGGTTTTCAGTTGTGGGTGGCCATGCCGCCGGATCTGGAGCTCGCCGACGCGTACAGCCGCTATTTGGACCCAGCGGATATTGCCCACGCGGGGTCAGCCCGCGTGTTGCTGGGCAATTACGGCGGGGCCGTCAGCCCGATTCCGGCGCCCTCAGACATGACCTATCTGGGCGTGTACCTATCAGCCGGGCAGACCTGGCACTTTGAGCCTCCCGCTGGCCACACGGTGGCATGGGCGGCGGTGGGGGAAGGCAGCGTTTCTGTGCCAGACGCACTGCACACCGGCGATCTGGCAGTATTTGCAGCTGGCACTGAGCCCATCACTTTTGAGGCGCAAGCCGACACGGTCTTTGTGATCGGCTCTGCAGTGCCACACCCACACCCGCTGCACATGGGATCCTATTCAGTGCACACGAACGCGCATGCATTGGCGCTGGGCGAAGCAGGCATTCACAACCGAGGAAAATTGCTGCGCCAGCAGGGTAGGCTTTAATGACCCGCAGCCTTGTACACGAGCAGCTTTGACGAATTCGACGTTCCCGAAGGCCGGCTGATCGGAATCAAAATCATGAACCTGGCCTACCTGTAACCAGCCACTGGTGGGTGTCTGGTAACGCGACTGAGCTGTCGTTCAGCTATATGGTGTAGAAGTGCGCCTTGGGTCGCAAGGGCGCAGTGGGGCAACCTATCAGGTTCTAATTCCGGGGCACTCAAAAAAAGAGGTTCTGAAAACTCTCGTCACAAGAAGCTGTCTCAACATTTAGAAAGATGAACAGGACACCAAGTGCTTGATTTGCTTGCCTATCAAAAACTTAGGCGGTTTGTGATGAAGGGTGTTCTGCCCCGCCAAAAATAAATGTAAGTTATTGAATAGTATGACTAATTACTATTCATAAAAATCCCGCCCCTACTCCTGCCCATCTTGCCTACCGGGGCAGGCTGTATTGCGACGTCAACCGTTCTTACGAGAGCTGCGTTGGAGCTAGCATGGAAGGGTGGGGAGGGGATATTCCCCGCCGTTCATATTCGTATCTAAATTGTATGAATACTCTGGGAGGAATAATCATGTTTAAGCTTATAGCGCTATTCTCATTGGTTTTCAGTGGTTCAGTATATGCCGCCACGCCTGTCATGTGCAAAGTTAAATCCATAGACACAAAGACTAGTAGCTTTGTCTGTAAGGAAGGTGGCGCAACGGGTAGGGAAACCACTTATTTCATCGTGAAAGCATCTAAGGTTAGCGTAAATGGCAGGCCCATCTCAGAGACAAACAAATTGAGTGTTGGGGATGGGTGCAGTGTCATGGTAGTTAAACCGCCGAATGTGGATGAGGCAAAATGCACGAGGTAGTCACGATCTAGTTGATTGTTAAACTGGATCACTACTGTCCGGACGTTGATTCGGGATAGGGGAAAGCCTCACGGCTTCCCCCTCCCACACCACCGTACGAACGGGTCACGTATACGGCGGTTCGGCAGATTGAGTCAATGGGCAGAGCAGACCGGCCCTGCACACCAACCCGAGCGTCATTTCCCACCGCGCCAACGACGGTTTCATCCCAGCCACCGGGCTTGCGTCCCGTGGACTCGCCGGATGCAATACCGCTGTTCCTTGGCAAGCGACTTCTCCTCTCTTCCAATCTCCTCTCGGGGCACCGTTCGGGCCTTCGGCGACTCGCGCCACCTACTATGCCCTTTGCAGACTTCTGCCGATCGTTCGGCTCGGCTTGCGCCTTGCCCAGTTGGCGTTGGAGTCTTCACTATTGCCAACAACCGGCAGATCTCCCGGGGTAAGACTCGTTACCTTCTCTGCATAGACGCCGAATTTACAAAGTACATCCCAGCCGCAGATGGAGGGCTTTGCGGTCACGTGCCCGCTCGCCCCGGATGTACCACGCCTCATATCCGGTTTTTGTTCATCGCCCCGCAGTTTCGGATTGGGCTTCCTTCAGACCCCGCCTCACGGCGACGCCCTTGCCCTTCTCCTTGCCTTCGGCTCTGCGAAAACCTGGCAATCGGACTTGCACCGACTAAGTAACGCGCCATGCCCGGCGCACACGGTCGAACCGCGGCAAATGCCTGATCTTAAATAGAGAAGTCATGATTTTTCTTGGTCTCGATTTGAAACGCGTTGCATCGATTTGCGATCCTGCGAGGAGTTTACTCGCCGGGAGCATCGATGAACTTGGGCAAGTTGGTATTCGCGCAGCTTACGCAGCATTTGCCACTGACGACGTTTCGCCGCTGCGTCGCGCGCTACGGCGGAGAGCACACCCGGGCACTCAGCCTGGTGGGGACCGGCGAGGCGGTGGTACGCGACATGTTCTACGACGGCAATGCACGCCCGGAACAAGGAGCCATCGTCTGTCGGGTCGCGCCCTCGTTCCTGCGTTTCGGCAATTTTCAACTGCTGGCGGCGCACCAGGAACTAGACGCTTTGAAACGCCTCGTGGAATACGTCATGCGCGAACATTTTCCCGCACAGTTTTCCGGTGCTGCTGCCTACGCCGACTGGTTCGGCGAGATCTGTCACCGTACCGGCATGCTGATGGCCGATTGGATGCGACTGGGATTCGTGCACGGCGTGATGAACACCGACAATCTGTCGATCCTCGGTCTGACCATCGACTATGGCCCTTACGGCTGGCTGGAGGGCTACGACCTGGATTGGACGCCCAACACCACCGACGCCGAAGGCCGGCGCTACTGCTACGGCAACCAGCCCCAGATCGCTCAATGGAATCTCACACGGCTGGCCGAGGCACTGCTGCCGCTGATCCCCGATCAGGAAGCGCTGAAAGCCGGCCTGACGCGCTACGCGGAGAGCTTCGCTGCTGCCTGGCAAGGCGCATTGGCGCAAAAACTTGGCCTCGCTTCGCTCGACCAGACGGGCGACGACACTCTGGTGGAAGAATTGTTTCAAGGGCTGGCAGAACAAGAAACTGATTTCACGATTTTTTTTCGCAACCTGGCTGCAGTACCGCTGGACGGACAAGGCGCTGCGCTGCTGCAACCCCTGCTGCCGGCCTTCTACAGCGGGACAAGCGCTGACCTTGCGGCCACAGCGACCGAGCGCATGATTTCCTGGCTGCAGCGCTATTGCGCGCGGACCAAAAGCGAAGGCGGGGATGCGCCTGCACGCCACAGGCGCATGCAGGCAGCGAATCCGAAATACATCTTCAGGAATTACCTGGCGCAGCAGGCGATCAAGGCGCTGGAGCAAGGCGATGCCTCGCTGCCCGGCGTCCCGAATGGGCCCGTCACAAAGCGGGCTGTTCGGCGCTTTCCTGCAGTTCATGATGGTTACGGTCCACTAGCAGGGTCTTCGCTAGTGGTCTGTCCCCACTCGAAGAGCTGGCGCGACAAGCCAAGCGTGAGCTTAAGTCTCGCGACTAATTTCCACTGACTGCAGGCGTGGCCGCAGCGGTCGTAGCAGCGGCTGTGGAAGCTGCAGCGGCTGCATTGGCTAGAGCCCTCCCGCTGGGAATCGTCGCCACCGGGACGGTTGGTACCGGCAAGGTTTGGGCTGGGATCGTTGGCTTTGGCAACGCGGTAGCCTTTTTGAGATACGCCATCACATCCAGTATCGCGCGTTCGCTGGCATAACCGATGCGGTTACCACCGCACTGGATATCGAGGAAATGATCCGTTTTGTTCTGCAGGAAAATCCTCAGATTGCGCTCGTCCCAATGAGGCAGATTGGCTTTTTTCATCGAGGCCATGAACAGCTTGGAGTACTGGTAACCGTCCCGGCTGCCCGGGCGCTCCCCCCAGAATCCGTACAGGCCAGGGCCCTTGGCGAGCTCTTTTTCTGTCTTCACGTCATTCTCCGGCTTTTTTACTTTTTCCATCTGTATTACCTTCTGTACCTCATGACAGCCTGCGCAATTTCCGAAACGGGGATTTTGGAAGAGCAGTTGACCTCGAGCAGGGTCGCCCTGCGGCGTACTCGCCTGAATACCAGAGCTCTGGGCTTGGGCACCCGTCACGGCGATCAGCAGGCCAAACGCAACAACCGTGTAACCGACTCGGGCAGGCAGTCTCATCGAGTCGCCCTGTGAATGCTGTTATCGCCGCTCGGGCTGCAAACGGTCCAGGGCGTACCGTCAGCCGAGACTGCGACGTATTGGGCACGGCGATGGGCGGCTACTTTTTCCACGCTGCGGTTGCTGCGGTTGTACATAAGAAGTTCGCAACGTAGGTCCCGGTTCGGCACGGTGACGAAACCCGGAGGAACATTAGGTCCGTTGTTCTGCGTGCGACTGGTCAGATACACCTCCCCGGTGCGCGAGATGCTCACATCTTGCACCGGAAAACGCTGCCCCTTTTCCGGGCGGGGAACGAACCGGTCGCGGATAAACTCGTAGGCGTTGCTTTGCTCGTCGACCGCCCACATGATTCCAGGCGAGCCCGCCGCAATACGGTTATAGACATGCCGGTTCTCGAAAAGATCGAAGCCCTTGCCGTTGAACCTGAATGCCGCCCCGGCCACCACGAACACCGTGCCCGATTGATTGATCGCCAGATCGCTCAGATTGTTCGGTGATTGCAGGACGAAGAGATCGTATCCAGGAGTATCCTTTTTTTTCTGCCGCCAGACATTCTTGCTTGCATTCTCGATCGCCCAGATGCGCCCCTCTTTGTCCGTGCTTACGGCAAGTAGTCTGCGGCCTGGTGGCGGTCGTGGCAGGATTGGAAGATTGGCCGGCGGATATGGGACAAACTGACCCAAGCCTGGGTCGAAGCGCCGGACCGCGCCCGTACTGGTGGTGATCCACAGGCGCGAGTCCACGCCCAACGACAGATCAGTGACGTAGAGGGGGTTCGCAACCGAGGTGAACTTCATCAACCTTTGAAAGACAAATCCCTCGTTAGGTCGTTGCGTAAACGGAAGACCCGGTAGCATCTCGCCCAGACCCAGTGTATCGACGTCGCGCGAACGGAATGAGGTCTGCACGATGTCGCGCGGCTCGAACTTGCCGACTGCGGTTCCTAGCGCCTCCTTCACTTCAGCCGGCAATACGTCTGCCTGCGAGGTGAAGATACGGTTTCCCCGGTCCGATAACCACAGTTGTCCGGTGGGCGTCACCGCGAAGTTGCGCAGCTGGAGATTCTGCGGCAACGGGATTTTGCTCATGCGCCTATTGGCCCGGTCGAACAGCTTCAGTTCGTGCTCTGGAGTCTGGAAAAACACCTGTCCGTTGCGTGCCACTCGCACCCGCAGTGCAGCGCCGGGAATTTTCCTGCATTGTCGCCCGAGGCAGTGGAGAATTTCGGTATTTTCCTTTACCACCCAGTACTGTTCGGGTGCCTGATAGGCAAACGAGGCAACCGAATCGAAAGGCAGCGGCGGGCCAAAGCGCTGGAGCTTATCCTCGTAGCGGCGCAGCTTGCCGTTTTCACTCAGGGCAAATATCGCCCCCTCCGAATGGATGATGTTCTTCGCGACGATATTTCGCACCTGCTTCCAGCGCTTGCCGTCGAAGCGAAAAATCCGACCAACCGGGTTGACCCCCCAGAGGTCCGCCGTGCCACGCGCGGCCAGATCAACGAATGCGCCGGGCAACGGCTTGAAAACTTTCTCGGCTGCGATCCAGATCTGGGGCCGACCATCCAAATCTATCGCAAATACCGTGTTGTCATCGGCGATTTCAATATCCACTGCGGCGGCACGCAGCTCAACAAACCGGAGCGTTGCGGGAATCATCAACGGCAGTTTTTTATCACTGCCTGCGTTCTTATCACTGCCTGCATTCTTATCGCTGCCTGCGCTTACAGCAGATGTGGCTGCTGCCGCCTCGTCTTCGGTGTCGTCATCCTCTTCGTCGGACTGCGCTTCGCTCCCCGGCCCGATCAGGCGCGGCGCACTCGCCTGCGGGATGCCTGCACGCGGAATGCTCGCCTTTGGAATGCTGCTGCGTGGAAACTCGGATTTTGTTGCGGGTGGCGCCGGGCCCTCTCTGCGGGTCACACTGTGGTCCGGAAGCTGCGCATGAACAACCTGCAGCGCGCACAGGACAAACTGGGCAAGCAGGCCGAGGGCACGCCCTCTGGGGCGGGATCGCCCATCCATGACTTACCCCCCTGCGAGCTCGAGCAATTCCTGGCCGTAGCGCTCAAGCACGGTTTGCGCACGGAATCCGCGGGGAATGTCGCCCGCCCCCGGCACCTTGCCCAGCCTGCCGCCCCTGGCCGCTTGCACGCCACGGTACATGTGCGCCTCGTTGGCGGAACCGAGTTTATAGGCGCGTTCGAGCTCGCCCTGCGTGACACGGTTCTCCTCGCTCGGTGCCTCGGGATCCTTGCCGCCCATGTCCCTGAGATTACGGTCGGCGAGCTGAGGGGTGAGCAAGATGGTGATGGTTTTCCGGTAACGGCGCTTCGAGTCTGTGGAAAACAACGAACCCATCACAGGAATGCGACGCAGGCCAGGCACGCCGTTCAGCTCATCGGTGTTCTCGCTCTCTGAAAGTCCGCCAAGAATCAGTGTCTCTCCCAGTTTCATGACCACCGTCGAGTTGATGATGGTCTTGGTGGTATCCATGCGGAACTGGAAAATCACCGACTTACTGGGGTCAGTGAGAAAGGTGCGCTCGGCGACTACGCCCAGCTTGATGCGATCGCCCTCAAGGAAGGTCGGGGTGACGGCGAGGCGCACGCCGACTTCCTTTTCGATCGAGACCGAGTTGCCGCTGACACCAACCCCAGTGGAAATCGCTGCTGCAGAAATCGCCACACCAGAGAAGAATTCCGCAGTCTGGCCGGAGAGCGCAATCAGGCTAGGCTTGGCAAGCACCTCGTTAACCGAATCGAGCGCATTGGCAATGTTGAGCGAGTAGGTGATCGCGGGAATAGTCAGATAGCGCACCCGCGTGGTGGTGTTGGTGCTGCTGGTCGGAGTGACATGGTCGGTGGTAACCGATCGCGCGGATTGCCAGCCGTTGTATGCGTTTTGAGTGTCGCCAAACTGCAGTGACAGGCCATCGAGCAAATTGATGCCATAACGCTCGCGCATGTCTTCCTGACTGCCGATCAGGACCACGTCGACCACCACCATCCTCTCAGCCAAATCCACTGAGACAGGATTTTTCGTGCTCTCGCCGGTGACTGCTTTCGTTCCGGCATCGCCTGGAACTGCGGCCGCACGGGCCCGTGCCCAGTCGCGTATCAGGTCCTCGACGTGCTGCAGACGGAATGCGGAGAGGTTGCCCTTTGCCTTCATTAGCCCCGCACAATGATCCGAGCGCTGCTGCTCGCCGATCGCTGCATACACCACGGCACAGGAAATCAATTGCTGTGAACTCCACTCTGCCTGTGGCAGGCTCGCGCGCAGGCCTGCCAGGGCGATTCGCGCGGATCTGAAATCCCGTGCGTAATAAGCAGCCTCGACGAGCGCCGCCAGCACTTCGGCCTGCCCGGGCCGGATCGCCGTCGCGAGCAGCAGATCGGCACTGGCATCGGCGTAGCGTTGCGCATCAAGTAAGGCACGTCCGCGCAGGAACCTCGCATACCAGTTGCTCGGATCAAAGCGGATGGCGAGGGCATAACCCTCGATGGCGAGGTCCATCAGGTCGTTGGCGCCCTGCTCCCCCTGAATGTGGTAAGCGAGCGAGTTGAGGGTCTGCAGGTACGAGTTGGAGACGTTCAGCTTAAGTGCCAGATTGAATTTCTGCGAAGCCTGCTTGGTCTGCCCGGATTTCAGGGCATCGATGCCCTCGCTTGCAATTTGTGCCCACGCCGGCCGCTGGCCAGGCTGGGACTGGGCAAGCGCTTTTGCCACGGCTCCGTAGGAAGTCTCCGACATCGTAGCGCAGCCGCTCGCAGTGAGGGCGAGCACAAGCACGACTGCCAGCTTGAATGTTCCCAAGGGAAAGCTATGCCCTCCATTGATCCGAGCAACAGATTTATTTGGCATTTACGCACTCCTCAAGAGCGCTGAAACTCAGCATCGACCCTTGGGCGATCCGCTTGTTTAAGCATAGAGCCCCCCCCAGACAGCTTGCGAAGTTACAAAAAAAGCGACGGAGGTTATTGTTTTTCCCCTCTTTGCGCTCCTTTTTTGCTACAAAACATCGCCATCACGGCGGCTAACAAGAAGCCGTCCGTGGTGCAGGTAGGAATCTATCCTAAAACCACCGGGGAAACAAATGGTTACTTAGCGGGGTCTTCGAGACGCAGTAGTCTGAGCTGACCCCTTAAATAAAGGAGAATGACTACACACTATTCGGCAGCCGAGTTCTCGAACCTGATTGAGGCCGCCGAGAAGGTGTGTCAGGCGGGGTCCCGTAAAAGTCCCGCACTGGTCGTGCTAAAGCAAAAGGCGGCTGGGCCCGAGAGCTCCAACAGCCTGATGTGTAGTTGCAATTTTGGCGCGCCCGGAGCGATTCGAACGCCCGACCCCTTGGTTCGTAGCGAGATGGCCCGGGGTTTCACCCAAGTTCCCCACCGTTGATTTCCCTTTACGAAATACGATCATGCGCCTATTCTGGCATTTATCGTCGTGCTTCCTAATGCACGATGTTTAACCTAAGAGGGGGCTCCAAAGGGGCACGGCGAATTCGCAAACGAGGAACAGGATGTCCAGCGAATCAAACCGCATCAATTTCACCAAGGCTACGCTCCTCGCCCTTCCCACTCCTGCCCCTGGAAAGCGCGCGACCTAGTACGACACCAAGACCCGAGGCCTCAACCTGGTTGTCACCGACGCAGGAACCAAGACGTTCTATCTTCGCCGCAAGCTCAAGGGCGCCTCGGAGCGAGTGGTAATCGGGCGATTTCCGGACTTCACGATCGAGCAGGCACGAGGCAAGGCTGGAGAAATCAATTCGGCGTTCTCCATCGGCAAGAACCCTGCGGACCTGCGGCGTCTTGCCAAGGGGGAACCAACCCTCGGGCAGCTCTTTGACGAGTATGTCGAGCGCTATGCCAAGGATCACACCAAGACGTGGGAAGACATGGAGGCCAACTTCCGGCGTTATCTCAGCCAATGGAAAGCCCGAAAGGTCTCTACCCTGTCCTCCTCAGACGTCCAGCGGCTTCACGCCGAGCTTGGTAGGACCCGCGGCCATCACACGGCCAATCGGGCGATTGAGCTTCTGCGCGCATTGTTCAACAAGGGTATCAGCTGGGGGCTGTGTCCAAATGGAAATCCTGCCTCGAGAATCACGAAGTTCAGACTCAAATCCCGGGAGCGCTTCATCTATGGAGAGGAGCTGCCGCGGTTCTTCAGGGCACTGGCGGAGGAGTCGAATAAGACTATCCGCGATTACGTGCTGATCAGCTTGCTCACCGGCGCAAGGAAATCAAACGTTATCTCGATGCGCTGGGATGAAATTAGTTTCGAACGAAGCACATGGCGTATTCCCGAGACCAAGAACGGCGAACCACTGACCGTGCCACTCATGTGGCCGCCGGTGCGCTAGAGGTCCTGAAAGCGCGCGCTGAGCAACGCACCAACGACTACGTTTTCCCCGGCGATGGAGCCAAAGGCCACCTAATATCCCCGAAAAAAGGATGGAAGCGGATTTTGCAACGCGCCAAGATCAAGGACCTTCGCATTCACGATTTGCGCCGCACGATGGGAAGCTGGCAGGCCTCAACTGGCGCCAGCCTTGCAATCATCGGTAAATCGCTCGGGCACAAGGATTTCGCCACCACAGCCATCTACGCGCGGCTCAATCTTGATCCGGTGCGTCAGGCCATGGAGACGGCGACAAATGCGATCCTCTCCAGCGCAGGCGTGACGACACCCGCCCAGGTGCATCAGATCGGATCAGCCAAGCGCGCGATCGGCTGACCTAAACCACCCGGATGCCCGCATGATTGACCCCGATTACAGCCTATGGGCGAGACGCCCCTTTTGGAGCCTCAGCCAAACAACCTATTTGCTGCATCTCTAAGGCGGCTACATGCTCATGAAGTGCATGTTGTCCTCCCTATGTGTGTTGATTGATTAACGGCATTTCGAATGCGGCCCGCCCCCGCTATGGGGGCGTCCATTCACCGGAATACGTTCAGTGCGCTGGCGGGCGGTACTTGGCCCCGACCTTCTTGGCAATCTTGGAAGCTTTTTGCACATCCCCCGCCGTATACAGCGGAATCGTTTTGAACGCAGAGAAAGTCCCTGACATGAGGCCTCGTGCTCTAGGACGGCTCTTCCGGGCGCTCCCTGTATCGCGCCAACAGGAAGCACCTGATCGCGAAGGAACTCGAGGGGATGATCCAGAAAATGGACGCGACCAGGGAAGCGGTGGCCATTGCCGACGATTCGTTCTGGGCCAGAAAGCGGACCGCGCAAAAGGCGGACTACGCCTCCAAGAACCTTGGGCGCAAATCCACTTTCCTCGTGGACCGGAAATTCGCGTCGGCGCTTTCGGCGGATCTGCACAAGGACGTGAACTACGATTACTAGGAAAAAGCCGGCGGCGGAGATTTCCGGCGACGATCTCCTGAAGGCGCTGCGCGTGTCGGAGGGCGCAGTGCTGGTGGGAGGCCAGGCGCTGGCATTCTGGGTCGCCCGGTTTGGCATCCCCGTCAACGACGGCCCCCGCGTCTACATCAGCGCGGACGCCGACTTTCTCGGGCTCACCGAGCATGTCGAGCGCTTCTCGAAAGCCATTGGAGGAAAGGCCGTCTATCCTCCGAAGCGCGGCTTCAGCACCCTCCTCGGCGCGGTGGAGAAGGAAGCGGGCGGAAAATCCATTGGCGTCGATGTCCTGCACAGCGTCGTCGGCCTGGACGCCGACGCGGTCAGGAAGAGAGCGATCGAGGTCACGCATCCTGAAGATCCATCGCTGCGATTCTCGATGATGGACCCGGTGGATTGCCTGGTGAGCCGCTTCGAGAATCTGCGCGCAATGCCGGACAGGCAGAACGAGGTCGGCATCTGGCAGGCAAAAATGGCGATCGCCGCCTGCAGGGCCTAGGGGGAGGAACTGATCCGCCTGGAGGACGAGCGCAAGGCCATCAAGATCGCGACCGCCCTCTTCCGGCTGGCCGGATCCGCGACCGGACTGCAGGCTTACGCAAACTACGGCCTCGACATCCTCGAAGCGATCCCGCTAGGCCAATTCAGGAACACGAACTTCAGGAACAAGCAGGCCGCCCGGTCGCTGGGGAATATCGCAAAGGCGCGCGAGAACCTTTCGGCTAACGCAGTGAAGCGTTGATCTTCTCCAGCATCCCACTCCCCGGACAAAGATCCTTTTCCGCAAGCGTGTTGAACGCGGTCGGGAAGGTGTTGAGGTGGGCGTGGAGGTCTTCGGAGTCGGGGTTGACGTAGAGGAGTCCGGTGAGGACTTCGCCTTTGGCGGCGGCCTGGGAGATGTGGGTCTGGGCGTTGATGCGATCGGTGGGGTCGTAGCCGGTCGCGGTCTTGCGTAGCTTGATGACGGAGCCGTCGTGCTGCGGGACGTCGATGACGCTGCCTTCGCTGTAGTCGATGTTGATGGCTTCGCGGTTGGGCCAGAAGTCCAGCCGGTTGACGGATTCGTTGTGTTCGCGGAAGTAGTCGTAGCTCTTGGTGGAGCCGAGGTGGTTGTTGAAGGCGACGCAGGGGCTGATGACGTCGATAAAGGCGGCGCCTTCGTGCGCGAGGCCGGCCTTGATGAGCGGCGTGAGCTGCTTCTTGTCGCCGGAGAAGCTGCGCGCGATGAAGGTGGCGCCCATGATGAGGGCCAGCGAGACGGTGTCGATGGCGGCATCCTTGTTGATCGCGCCGCGCTTGGCCTTGGAGCCGGCGTCGGCGGTGGCGGAGAACTGGCCCTTGGTCAACCCATACACGCCGTTGTTCTCCAGGATGTAGAGCATGTTGACGCCGCGGCGCATGACGTGGGCGAACTGGCCGAGGCCGATGGAGGCGGAGTCGCCGTCGCCCGAGACGCCGAGGTAGACGAGATCGCGGTTGGCGAGGTTGGCGCCGGTCAGCACCGAGGGCATGCGCCCGTGCACGGTGTTGAAGCCGTGCGAGTTGCCGAGGAAGTAATCCGGCGTCTTGGAGCTGCAACCGATGCCGGAGAGCTTGGCCAGGCGGTGCGGCTGGACGTCGAGCTCCCAGCAGGCCTCGATGATGGCGGCGCTGATGGAGTCGTGGCCGCAGCCGGCGCACAGGGTGCTGACCCTGCCCTCGTAGTCGCGGCGCGTGTAGCCGACCTTGTTTTTCTTGAGGGTCGGGTGGTGGAGCTTCGGTTTGGTGAGATAGGTCATGCCGCTTTGTCCTTTTTGATCGGACGGACATTGAGGGCTGCAACGACCTGCGCGATCTCCTGCGTGATAAAACGCGCGGTGATCGGCGTGCCGTCGTAGTGCAGGATGGAGACCAGCGACGTGGGGTTGATGTGGGCGTCGTTGACCAGCAGGGTCTTCATCTGCGCATCCCGGTTCTGCTCGATGACGAACACCTTGGAGTGCGACTGCACGAAGTCGAAGATCTCGTCCACGAACGGGAAGGCGCGCACCCGCAGCGCGTTGACGAAGATGCCCTTCTCCGCCAGCGATTCCAGGGCTTCGTGCATGGACGGACTCGTCGAACCGAAATAAATGGCGCCAAACCTTGCAGGAGAGGAAGCCGGCGTCAACACCGGCTGCGGCAGCAGCTTCTTGGCGGTCTCGAACTTCTTCAAGAGGCGCTGCACGTTGTACAGGTAGTCCGGCCCGGCCTCGGAGTAGCTGGCGTAGGCGTTCTTGGTGGTGCCGCGCGTGAAGTAGGCGCCGCGCTTCTCGTGCGTGCCGGGCAGCGTGCGGTAGGGAATGCCGTCGCCGTCCACATCCAGATAGCGGCCGAAATCCTTGCCCGCTTCCAGCTCGGCGTGGGTCATGACCTTGCCACGGTCGTAGGCCTTGGCGTCGTCCCACTTCAGCGGCTTGCACAGGCGGTGGTTCATGCCGATGTCGAGGTCGCTCATGACGAAAATCGGCGTCTGCAGCCGGTCGGCGAGGTCGAGCGCCTTCGCCGCGAACTCGAAGCACTCGTACGGATCCTCGGGGAACAGCAGCGGATGCTTGGTGTCGCCGTGCGAGGCGTAGGCGCAGGCGAGCAGGTCGGCCTGCTGGGTGCGCGTCGGCATGCCGGTCGAGGGCCCGCCGCGCTGCACGTTGACGATGGTCACCGGGATCTCGGCGAAATACGCGAGACCAATGAACTCCGTCATCAGCGAAATGCCCGGGCCGGAGGTGGAGGTGAAGGCGCGCGCGCCGTTCCAGCCCGCGCCGGTGACGATGCCGATGGAGGCGAGTTCGTCTTCAGCCTGAACGACGGCGAATTTATTTTTTCCCGTTTCCTTGTCTACCCGCAGCTTCGAACAATAACTTTGAAAAGCCTCCGCCAGCGAAGACGACGGCGTGATCGGATACCAGGCGCAGACGGTGGCGCCGCCGTAGACCATGCCGAGCGCGGCGGCGGCGTTGCCTTCCATGAAGATCCTGTCGCCGACCGCGTAAGTTCGTTTTGCTTTCAATCCCAGAGAATTTTTTAAAAACTCTTTTGCATAATTCAACCCTAGTTGCATCGCGTTGAGGTTGGGCTTGAGGAGCTTTTCCTTGCCCTTGTACTGCTCGCCGATCAGTTCGGCGATGGCGTTGGGCTCCAGGTCCATCAGCGCGGCCAGCGCGCCGAGGTAAATGATGTTCTTGAACAGTTGCCGCTCGCGCGGGTCGTTGTAGGCCGAATTCGCGATCTCGGTCAGCGGCATGCCGATGACGTTGATGTCGTCGCGGAACTTCGAGGGCGGCAGCGGCTTGGTGTTGTCGTAGAACACGTAGCCGCCGGGCTCGATTTCTTTCAAGTCCTGCGCCCAGGTCTGCGGATTCATGGCGACCATCAGGTCGACGCCGCCGCGCCGGCCAAGATGGCCCTTCTCGGTGACGCGCACCTCGTACCACGTCGGCAACCCCTGGATGTTGGAGGGGAAGATGTTCCTTGGCGACACCGGGATACCCATGCGCAGGAAGGTCCTAGCAAACAATTCGTTTGCCGAGGCAGAGCCCGAGCCGTTGACGTTGGCGAACTTGACGACGAAGTCGTTGACGGCCTCTATTCTTTTTATTTTTGTCATGCCGCCCTCTTCTGCGACTGCTTCAGCGGGCTGCGCGCCTGCGGCCCGGCGACCGACATTTCGATGAGCGACTTCTGCATGTCCCAGGCGCCGGTCGGGCAGCGCTCGGCGCACAGGCCGCAGTGCAGGCAGACGTCTTCGTCCTTGACCATGATGCGGCCGGTCTTCAGGCCGGTGCCGATGTACAGGTCCTGGATCAGGTTCGTTGCCGGCGCGCTCAGGCGCGTGCGCAGCCTTTTTTCCTCGCCACCGGCGGTGAAGGTGATGCAGTCCATCGGGCAGATGTCGACGCAGGCGTCGCACTCGATGCACATCTGCGCGGTGAACACGGTCTGGATGTCGCAGTTGAGGCAACGCTGCGCCTCCCTCCACGCGGTGGCCGCATCAAACCCGAGCTCGACCTCCATCTTCACGTTCTTCAGCGTCTTCTTGATGTCCGCCCAGGGCACCGCGTAGCGCTGGTCGTTGGCGATCTCGTTGTCGTAGCTCCACTCGTGGATGCCCATTTTCTGCGACATCATGCTCATGCCCGGCGCCGGCCGCTGCTTGATGTTTTCCTCGTTCAGCAGCTTGTCGATCGAGATCGCCGCATCGTGGCCGTGCGCCACGGCCCAGATGATGTTCTTCGGGCCGAAGGCCGAATCGCCGCCGAAGAAGACGTTGGGGGTTGAAGATTGAAATGTTTTCGCATCTAATTTGGGAAGACCATTCTTATCAAATTCCACCCCGGAGTCGCGTTCTATCCAGGGGAAAGAATTCTCCTGGCCGACGGCGACGAGCACGTCGTCGCAGTCGAAATGCTGGTCGGGTTCGCCGGAAGAGACCAGGCTTCGTTTGCCTGTGTCGTCGTAGACAGCCTTGACCTTCTCGAAAACCATGCCGGACAATTTGCCGTTCGAAACCTGGAAGGATTTTGGAACGAGGAAATTCAGGATCGGAATTCCTTCGTGCGCGGCGTCTTCCTTCTCCCAGGGGCTCGCCTTCATTTCTTCGAAACCCGAGCGCACGATCACCTTGACGTCATCGCCGCCGATGCGCCTGGAGGTGCGGCAGCAGTCCATCGCGGTGTTGCCGCCGCCCAGCACGATGACCCGCTTGCCGATCTTCGTCGTATGGCCGAAGGAAACCGAGGACAGCCAGTCGATGCCGATGTGGATGTTCTTCGCGCCTTCTTTTCTTCCGGAAATATCCAGATCCCTGCCTCTTGGAGCTCCCGAGCCCACAAAGATTGCGTCATAGCCTTCGGTTAGAAGGTTTTTCATCGAGGTAATCTTTTTTTGAACAAAAGAAACCCCTAATTTCAGAATATAACCAACCTCCTCGTCGATCACTTCCTCTGGCAGGCGGAAGCGCGGGATCTGCGACCAGATCATGCCGCCCGGCTTCGGGTCCTGGTCGAACACGGTGACCTCATACCCGAGGGGCGCGAGGTCGCGCGCGACGGTCAGCGAGGCTGGTCCCGCGCCGACGCAGGCGATTTTCCGGCCGTTCATTTTTCCCGGCTTCCTGGGCATCTTGCCGGTGATGTCTTCCTTCAGATCCGCGGCCACCCTTTTCAGGCGGCAGATGGCGACGGGTTCCGGTTTCGCCAGGTTCTCGTCCTCGACGCGGCCGCGCCGGCAGGCGGGCTCGCAGGGCCGGTCGCAGGTGCGCCCGAGAATTCCCGGGAACACGTTCGACTTCCAGTTGACCATGTAGGCGTCGCCGTATTTGCCTGCGGCGATCATCCGGATGTATTCGGGAACGGGGGTGTGGGCCGGGCAGGCCCACTGGCAGTCGACTACTTTGTGGAAGTAGTCGGGATTCTTTACATTGGTCGGTTGCAACGCCAAGTCTCCGGATTTTCTTTTTTAGTGCGCTGCAGTCTACACCGGTGCATGAAGCAGGGAAAGTCTTACATTTCAAGCTCCTAGGCCGACTTCGCGGGCCATTCCTCGACTCCCCCGGCCTGGCCGTTCAGCTCCGCGAACAGCACGACGTAGTGCGTGACCCGGGAGTCGGCATCGCGCACCGCGCTGACGCTGCGCCATTCGCGGTACCCCGTGCCGTCGCGGCGCTGGCACCAGGTGCTGCCGCGCCAGTGGCCGGCGCGCAATACGGCGGCATGTCAGATTCTGTAAAATCACAGCATGCTCAATGCCTTGGACTCCCTCAAGCAATACTCCGTCATCGTCGCCGATACGGGCGACCTGGACGCGGTGGCGAAGTGGCGTCCGCAGGACACAACGACTAATCCCTCCATCCTGCTTTCCGCTGCGCAGGACCCCCGCTACCGGGCCATCGTCGACGCATCGATGGATGTGGACGTTGAGAGCACTCTGGACCGGCTTTTCGTGGCCTTCGGCTGCGAAATTCTCAAGCGCATCCCCGGCCGGGTGTCCACCGAAGTCGATGCGAGGCTGTCTTTTGACACCGAGGCAAGCATTGCAAAGGCGCGCAAGTTGATTTCCCTTTATGAATCCCACGGCGTAAAGCGGGAACGAATCCTGATCAAGCTCGCCAGCACCTGGGAAGGCATCCGCGCCGCGCAACGCCTCGAGCGCGAGGGCATCCACTGCAACCTGACGTTGTTATTCTCTTTCGCCCAGGCGGTGGCCTGCGCCGATGCCGGGGTGACGCTGATCTCTCCCTTCGTCGGCCGCATCCACGACTGGCACAAGGCCGCGCGCAAGGTGGACGACATCCCGCCAAGTGAAGATCCGGGCGTCGCTTCGGTGACCAAGATCTACAACTACTACAAGAAGCACGGCTACGCGACCCAGGTGATGGGCGCGAGTTTCAGGAAGACCGAGCAGATCCTCGCGCTGGCGGGTTGCGATTTGCTGACGATTGCACCGGATCTTCTGCATAAACTGTCTTTGATTGAAGGTGGTGTGGTTCCGAAATTGACGGTAGAAAGCGCGAAAAAACTTTCAATCGAAAAAACACCCTTGGATCACGAATCCTTCCTCTGGCAGCACAACACGGACGCGATGGCGGTGGAGAAGCTCTCCGACGGCATCCGCAAGTTCGACGCCGACGCGCGCAAGCTGGAAGCCGCGGTGGGCGTGCTGCTCCCTAAATCACGGGCTGTCGCTTGATCCGCGCCGAGCTGGAAACGCGGGCCGGCGGCGTGGTCGCGCGCGTCACGATCGACAATCCGCGCAAGCTCAATATCCTGACGCCCGCTGTTTTGCGTCGTTTTACAGAAGAAATTCATTCTTTGGAAAAAGAGCTGAACCTCAGGGCAATCGTGCTGACCGGTGCCGGTGACAAGGCTTTCGTCGGCGGCGCCGACCTGCAAACGCTCGGTTCGCTGGATCCGATCTCGGCGCGCGAATTCATCGGCCTGATCCACGCCGCCTGCGCCGCGGTGCGCGACTGCCCGGTGCCGGTGATCGCGCGCATCAACGGCTGGTGCCTGGGCGCCGGGCTGGAGCTCGCCGCCTGCTGCGACCTGCGCATCGCCGCCGACAGCGCCGCCTTCGGCATGCCCGAGGTGCGCCTCGGCATTCCCTCGGTGGTGGAGGCCGCGGTGCTGCCGCGCCTCATCGGCGCCGGGCGCGCGCGCTGGCTGGTGATGACCGGCGAATCCATCGGCGCTGCGGAGGCGCTGGTCTGGGGTCTTGTAGAAAAGATTGTTAATTCAAAAGATTTGGATTCATGCATCAATAGCACTCTCGACGCCATTTTGGCCGGCGAGCCCGAGGCGATCCGCGCGCAGAAGCGCCTGTGCAAGCTGTGGGAGGAAGCGCCGCTCGCCGAGAGCATCCGCGCCAGCATCGACGAATTCGCGCGCGCCTACGAATCCGGCGAACCGAACCGGCGCGTCGCCGCGTTCCGCGCCGCGCGCAAAAAGAACTAGCGCCTCGACGCCGCCTCGGCGGCGTCGCAAATCTTGCGCGCTGTCGCTCGCCGGCCGCGCCTACGTCATCGAGATCGCCGCGGACGGCGCGCTGGAGAAGGCCTACCTCGGAGGGTAGCCAGCGCGGCAAGTTTTGCCGCCTGCGCATTGGACGCCGCGACGACGACGCCCGCCGCGCGCAATTTCTTCACTTGCCGCGAATAGACCTGCGGATCGGCCTCGGTTCCGGTCACCGACGCGATGACCTGGGGGTTTCTTCCCTTGGCTTTTTCAAGGACCTGCGCGATCAATCCGGCTGGATCGAGGTGGGCGCCGTAGCCGATCACGACATCGAGCAGCACTACGCCGACGCCTTTTTCGCGCAGCGCGCGTTCGAGGTGTTGGTTGCGCAGCGCCGGCTCGATCATCGGATGCGGGCGGCCGCGCGTGAATTCGCCGGCGCCAAGGTCGAGCAGCTGGTGCGGCGCTGCCGACGCGCGCTTGACCACACCCCGTGCGCCGGGAACCGGCGCGTTCGAGGCCACCTTCAAGCCGTGGTCCATGAGCACGATCTGCGCTTCGGCGCACAGCGTGCCGCCGCAAAAGAGTCCGCGAATGGAGCCTTTTGATTTGAATTCGAATTTCGTTTCACCGGGCTTTCCCCCGGCCGCCTCTTCCAGCGTACGCGCGAGGCGCACATGCTTCGGCGTCTTGAAATTTTTCGCACCCAGTAAACAAAGCGTCACCGGCTTGCGGCTCCTGCTGGCGCGCGCGACGACCTTTTTCATCACCGAATGCGCGGGCGGCTTGGAGATGATGATGATGCGCTGCGTCGCCGCGTCGGCCTCGAGCGCATTCATCGCGGCGAGCGTCATGCGCCCGCCGACCGCCTGGCTGAGATCCCGTCCGCCGACACCAATGCCATGCGATATCCCGCGCCCGCCGCGCGCGATGAGGCAGGAAACTTCCTGCAGTCCGGTGCCGGAGGCCGAAACGATGCCGATGCCGCCGCGCGGCACGGCGTTGGCGAAGGCGATCGGCACGCCCGCGATGAGCGCGGTGCCGCAGTCCGGCCCCATCATGAGCAGGCCGCGCTGCGCCGCGAAGTCCTTCAGCGCCACTTCCTCTGCCAGCGGCACGTTGTCCGAAAACACCATGGCGTGCAGTCCGTGCTCCAGCGCGCGGCGCGCCTCGGCCGCCGCGAACTCGCCGGGCACGGAGATCAGGGCGAGATTGGCGCCAGGCAGTGCCCTCAGTGCGGAGGCAAACGTGGGGTGGCTTTCGCTCGATTCGCTTTTTGCCGTGCCGGAAGTCAAAAGCTTTTCAGCAAGAACCAGACCCTCTTCGGCATTTTTCCCCTTCACCGCGATGATGAGATCGTCGGGCCGTGCGCTCTCGCCTTCCTTCGACAGCAGGCCGGATTCCTTCAGCAAGGCCTTGTTCGACGGCGTGCCGATCATGAGCGAGGCGCGCATCACGCCCGGTGCGCTTGCCAGTTCCCGCGCGATGCGCATCAGCGCGACCGAATCGGCGTAAAACCCGCGTCGCACCCGATTTGCAATTTTCATCCGGAAAAACCAAGGCAACGCGCGAAC
The DNA here is from genome assembly GCA_945906765.1 of Nitrosovibrio sp. Nv4. Classification (GTDB taxonomy): domain Bacteria; phylum Pseudomonadota; class Gammaproteobacteria; order Burkholderiales; family SG8-39; genus RBG-16-66-20. The sequence continues at coordinate 20,546 of CAMDRF010000052.1, forward strand.
CCGGCGAGCGCCTGGTCGAAGCAGGCAAGCGGCGCGCGCGCCACGCCCGCCCCCACCTGCCCCACGCCGGGCTTGCGGTGCGCGATGCCGGTGTTGATCGCCGGCTGGACGCCGCTCGCGGCCACCTTGCGCACGTCGATGCCCGCGGGCACGCCCTCGCCGTCGAGCGCCGGGATGGTCCAGCGCGGATTCTTCGCCAGCGTGATCCCGCCCATCGCGCGCGTGAAGGCGAGCGCGTCGCTCGCGCGGCCGGCGCCGACGAAACCCATCACCGCGGGCGCACTCGCCATGGCAAAGGCCCCCAGACCGATGGTTTCCATGATCGCCGAGTCGCCCATGTCCGGGTTCGCGTCGCGTTCGCTGTAGCCCGGGAAATACAGGCCCTGCGGCATCTCCACCGGCGCGCTGAACCAGGCGTCGCCGGTGCCGGAGAGGCGGATGCCGAAATCGGTGCCGTTGCGGCTCATCGCAGCCACCAGGCTGCAGGCCTCGATGCCGCGCACCGGGTCCATGATGGACTTGGCCATCGCCATGCCGATGTTGAGGAAGAACTGCTCGTTGCCGGCGATGAAAGCGAGGCTGCGCGCCAATGTTTCGGCGCCATCCAGGTTGCGCGCGGCCCTCGCGAAATGCGGCGCCAGCGCCCGCAGCGTGAGCGCCGAACAGGCAACGTTGCGCTGGTGCATTTCGTCGCCCATGGCGAGGCCGCGCGAAATCAGCGGCGCGAGTTCGAGGCCGCCGGCGGCGCGCAGCGCGTTTCCCAAAAGCGGGCCGAAATCGTCGCGCAGCCAGGCGAGACGCGCCAGCACCTCGGCGTCGTTGGCGCCAAAGCGCATCACCTTGCCCAGGCCCTCGTTGATCATGCAGTAGCTGCGGTTATGGAAGGCCCGGTTTTCGACAACCATCACCGGCATCGAGCGCGTGGTGATGCCGGTCATGGGTCCTACCGCGCCGTAATGGTGATTGGGATGGAACTGCACGCCACCGGAAGCGGCAAGCTTCGCCGCCGCCTTCAGGTCCGCCGCCCAACCCTCGAACACGATCGCGCCCGCGATCGCGCCTCGCATCGGGCCGCACATGCGCGTCCACTCGATTGGCGGTCCCGCGTGCAGCACCATGCGATTGCCAACGGCTTTTACGAGCTCAGATATCACCTTGCCCGCGGGCTGCACGTCCACCAGCACCGGATTGGCGGCAAGCATGCGGCGCAGGCCTTCCGCATTCGCCCTCGCAATGCGCGCTTCATGCCTGCCCAGCCACGCGAGCAGATGTGCCGCCCGCTCGTGCCCGGGTCTGGGGGGGCGCCAATCCACGTGCGCGACCGGCACGCCGCGGGCGGCGAGCTCCGTGGCGAAACCGCGCAGGCCAATATTGATCACGCCGGGCATTTCGCCGGGCAGAGAGGACTTCGAAGTCATGCGAGGCGCTATTATCGCAGCATGATCCAGCGCCTCGTGGTCGCCATCGGCGGCAACGCCACCCATCCTAAAAACATCCGCGGCACCACCGGCGAGCAGGAGGAGATCGCGGCGCGCGCGGCGCGCGCCCTGCGGCCGCTGGTGGATGCGGTGCCCGAGATCGTCATCACGCACGGCAACGGCCCGGTGGTGGGCAAGATCGTGCTGCGCCAGTACTACGCCCGCGAGCACGTGCCGCCGATGCGCCTCGACGTGTGCGTGGCGCACAGCCAGGGCGGTATCGGGCACCTGCTGATGCAGGGGCTGGAGGATGAACTGGTGCGCGCCGATTCGGAACGCCGGGTCGCGTGCCTGGTCACCCGCGTGGTGGTGGACGCGGACGACGAGGCCTTCGCCAGGCCGACCAAGCCGATCGGGCCGTTTTTTTCCGCGGCCGAGGCCGCCGAGATGCAGCGCACGCACGGCTGGAACATGGTCGAGGACTCGGGGCGCGGCTGGCGCTACGTGGTGCCCTCGCCGCGGCCGCGCCGCATCCTGGAGCTCGGCCTCATCGCCAGCCTGTCGCAGCAGGGCGTGGTGGTGATCGCCGCCGGCGGCGGCGGCATCCCGATGGTGCTGCGCGCCGACGGCTCCTACGGCGGCGTGCCGGCGGTGATCGACAAGGACCTCACCTCGGCGCTGCTGGCCACCGAACTGGGCGCCGATGCGCTGCTGATTCTCACGGCGGTGCCGCGGGTCGCGATCCATTTCGGCACGCCGCGGCAGCGCGACCTGGAAACGGTCACCGCCACCGAACTGGTGGGCTACCAGCGCGAAGGCCAGTTCGCCGAGGGCAGCATGGGCCCGAAGGTGAAGGCGGCACTGCGCTTTCTCGCCGCGGGCGGCAAGCGCGCGATCATCGCGCACCTTGACCAGGCCGCCGACGCCATCGCGGGCAAAGCCGGCACGCATGTCGTTGCCGGCTGAATATCGAGCCCGTTGTATCGGCGCTGCCGCGCACGCCGCGCTTCACGGGCGCGCGC
>CAMDRF010000053.1 GCA_945906765.1 Nitrosovibrio sp. Nv4
TGTCTGCGCTTGCGGGTGAAGGATATCGACGTTGAGCGGCGCTGCTTGACGGTGCGCGAGGGCAAGGGCGGCAAGGACCGCGTCACGGTTCTGCCCGATGCCGTGATCGAACCGCTCCAGCGCCAGATCGAGCGCGTACGGGAAGTGCATGCGCAAGATCTTGCCGAGGGCTTTGGTGCGGTTTACCTGCTCCATGCGCTCGACCGGAAGTACCCCGAGGCGAACAGGACGATCGCGTGGCAATACGTGTTTCCGGCCTCCGCGCGCGCGCTCGATCCGCGCTCGGGCATCGAACAGCGGCATCATCTTGACGAGTCGGTATTGCAGCGCGCGGTCAAGAACGCGATCCGCGCGGCCGGCATCGAGAAGTCCGGCGGACCGGCGCTGAACGCGGGTTCCCCCGGCGCTACAGGCGGGGACAAGCGGTTTTTTCCAGGGCCGCGTCGCAGATCAGCCGCATCAGCCCGGGTGCGGGACGCCACTTTGCGCCGGCCGCGACAAAGCGGGCTCTGGCATCGACGATCGCCGGGCCGGGCCTCGCGGGCGGCGGCAGCGCCAACGCGCGCTCCGCGAGCGCGCGCATCTGAGCGTGATGCTTCGCGCTGTCGAGGATGCCTTCTTCGTCGAAATCCAGCGTGAAGTAGACCAGGCGCGCGATGCCGGCCGGGATGAATTTGCCGAACGTGCAATAGTTAGAAGGAAAGCCAGACTAAACCTTGTCTCTTTGTCCGGCGATTTCATCGAAAACGCTTTCCGTATCCATCCTTAGCCGGAAACAAGAGGATCGAGAAAAGCCGCAGTTGTCAGGTTGCACCAATGCGCCGGCAACGAATGGAACGCTACTCGGGGAGTGGGTGAAAGGCAATCCCGCTATTGCGGCGAGATTTATCCGAACTACCGGCGCATCACGCGCATCGGCAATCCGCCTCGCGGCCTGAGGGTGATGCGCGGTTCGGTGCGGACGATATGGCCGGGAATGGATTCGAGGCGCCAGTGGCGCGTGGCGGCGGCGAGGACGATGGCGTGTTCCATCATGGCGAAGGAATTGCCGATGCAGATGCGCGGGCCGCCGCCGAAGGGGAGGTAAGCGTGCTTGGGGCGGTCGGCCGCATCTTTACCGGATGCGCCGGGGGCGAAGCGCTCGGGGGTGAAGGTATCGGGCTCGGTCCAGTAGTCGGCGCGGCGGCTGAAGACGTAGGCGGGCGGATAGAGGCGCATGGATTCTTCGGCGACCATGCGCGCGTAGGGCAGGCGCTCGAGGTCATCGAAGGTGGGCGCGGCCCGTGCAGCGGAACCCGTGCCGAGCCAGCGCGCCAGCGCCGGCGCGCCGTCCATCGGCGGAAACGTTATCTGCGAAGCTTGCTGCACGTCAGGTTTTCGTGCCGTAGCCGCCGCCGCCGGGCATTTCGGCAATCAGGCAATCGCCCGCGGGGACGACATAGGTTTCCTTGCCGGGCAGCACCTTGCCGCTGGCCAATACGACGCGGCCCACACGTCCATCCATGCCGCCGGCGCGGCCGCGCGCCGGGTTGTGGCGCCGGTCGAAGGTGGCGCAGGCGATGCTGAAGGGCGCCGCCTCGGTGTTCTCGATTTCGATCACCGCGCCAAGTCCGCCGTCGTGCCGCCCTGCGCCGGCCGAGCCTTCGGCGAACTCGCGCCGCCGGAACAGGAGCGGCGACTGCGCCTCGGTGATCTCCACCGGGATCGCGCCCACGCCGCTGGGAAAGGCGGTGGTCGAGAGCCCGCCTTTGCCCGGCCGCGCGCCCATGCCGCCGATGCCGATGGAAATGACGTTGAAGCGTGTCGCGCCGGGCTTCGCGCCCTCCACCTGCGGCCCGCCCGAGAGACCGAGGACCCACATGCTGCCCGCGCCCTCGGCCGGGACCTGGCCCTGCAGCGGTTCGTCGAAGCAGTCGAACACCAGCTCGGGCAGCATCTGGCCGATGACGTGGCGGGCGGTAACCGCGCGTGGACGAAGCGGATGGACGATCGAATCCTCGGGCGCGGAAACGGTGACGATCTCCAATGAACCGGCGTTGTTCGGGATGCCGGGCGCGACGATGCACTTCACGCCGAACGAAGTGTAGGCGTCGGTGTAGCACTTTGGCGAATTGATGCCGAAGCGCGAGGCGGGCGAGGAACCGGCGTAATCGACGTGGATGCCCGCGCCCGATACCGTGAGCGCCGCGCGCAATTCGACCGGCGCTTCGTAGCCATCGAGCATCATCGATGCGCTCCAGGTGCCGCGCGGCAGCTTGCGCACCGCGGCGCGCATCGCCTCGCGCGAGCTCGAGACGATGTACTCGCCCAGCGTATCGAGCTCGGTCAGGCCGAATTCCTCCAGCATCGCCGCCAGGCGCCGCGTCGCCACCTCGTTACAGGATACGAGTCCGAGGATGTCGCCGCGCACCTGCATCGGTTCGCGCACGTTGCTCATGAGGATCGAGAACAGCGTTTCGTTTCGTTCTGCCGGCGCATTTTTCTTCCCTGACATCAGCTTCATGTGCGGCACGTGCAGGCCTTCCTCGTAGACCGAGGTCGCCTCGGCGACGAAGCCCCGTCCGCCGATGTCGATGACGTGGCAGGTGGACGCGAAGAAGCCGATCAGTTTCTTTTTCAGGAACGCGGGCGTCACGGTGACGAAATCGAACAGGTGCCCGGTACCCATCCACGGATCGTTGGTCACCAGCACATCGCCCGGCTTGAGCGTGTGGACGGGAAAGCGGTCGAGGAAATGCGCCACCGCGGTCGCCATGGTGTTGACGTGCCCCGGTGTGCCGGTGACGGCCTGCGCCAGCATGCGGCCCCGGGTGTCGTAGACGCCGGCGGAAAGGTCGCCCGCCTCGCGCGTGATCGGCCCGAACGCGGTCTTGAGCAGCACGTTGGCCTGCTCCTCCACCACCGCGATGAGGCGGTTCCACAGAATCTGCCGCACCAGTTGTTGCTTTTGATTTTTCATTTCATGCGCTCGAGAATCAGATGTCGCGTGGCGGCGACGCTGCAGCGCCAGCCGCGCGGCAGCAGCGTGGTGGTCTGCGGTTCGACGACGAGCGCGGGTCCCGCGAACTGCATGCCGGGCGCGAGGTCCTGGCGCAGGAAGGAAGGGATGTTTTCCTGTTTTCCGGAGACGGGGTCGAAGACTTTCCGTTTACTCTTCGATGTTGCTTTTGCTTTATTTTTTATTTTGTTCTTGATAGACAAGTCCAAAGAAGCTGTTGAAACGTTTACAGACCAGGTCAGGAATTCCACCGGCACGTCGGAGATCCTCAGGCCGAACTGCTGCTCGTAACGCGATTCGTATTCCGCCCGCAGCTTCGCCGCGTCCTTGCCGGTGAGCGCGCGCTCCGGCAGCGGCACGGATATTTCGTGGCCTTGGCCGAGGTAGCGCATCTCCACGGCGCGGTGCGTTTTCAGCTTCGCGCCCAGCGCGCCTGCCGCGACGATGGCGGTCGCCTGGTTTTGCATTTGTTTCAGCATTTTATTTATTTCAAGAAAATGAAATTTATCGTCGCGGGCCCGTAAACTGCGCACCACCTCGAAGGCGACTGGCGCGCGCAGGAAACCCACTGCCGATCCCACGCTCGCGTCCACCGGCACGAGCACCCTGCGCATGCCGAGCTTTTCGGCGAGGCGCGCCGCGTGCAGCGGACCGCCGCCGCCGAAGGCGATCATGGTGCAGCGCTCGGCCGCCTTGCCGCGCTCGATGGCGTGCACGCGCGCCGCGCTCGCCATGTTTTCCTCGACGATTTCGCCGATGCCGGCGGCGGCCCATGCGGCGTCCATGCCGAGCGGCCTGCCGATGCGCCCGAGTACCGCGTGCTCCGCCGCGGCGCGATTCAGCCGCAGCGTGCCGCCCGCAAACGCGTCCGGGTCGATGCGCCCGAGCGCGACGTTGGCGTCGGTCACGGTCGGCTCGCTGCCGCCGCTGCCGTAGCAGGCCGGGCCGGGCTCCGCCCCGGCGCTCGCCGGGCCGACCTGGATGCGCTGCATCTCGTCCAGCCGCGCGATCGAGCCGCCGCCGGCGCCGATCTCCACCATCTCGGTTACCGGGATGCGCAGCGGCAGGCCGCTGCCCTTCAGGTTGCGCCAGATGCGCGCCACCTCGAACTTGCGCGACTGCTCCGGCCGGCCGTTGCCGATAAAGCAGATCTTGGCGGTGGTGCCGCCCATGTCGAAGGAGAGCACCTCATCCAGGCCGTTCTCCCTTGCCAGCCCGGCCGAAAGGATGGCCCCGCCCGCCGGGCCGGATTCCACCAGCCGCACCGGGAAGCGGCGCGCGGTCTCGAGCGTGGTAAGGCCGCCGCCCGAGGTCATCAGGTACAGCGGGCAGGCAAAGCCGCCGCGCTTCAATTTCGCCGCCAGCCGCTCGAGGTAGCTCGCCATCAGCGGCTGCACGTAGGCGTTGGCGCAGGCGGTGGAGAAGCGCTCGTACTCGCGGATCTCCGGGCAGACCGCGGAAGAAAGCGTGACCCAGACGCCCGGCAGGGCGGCCGCGAGCAATTTCTCCGCCCGCTTTTCATGCGAATCGTTCGCATACGAATGCAGAAAGCCGATCGCCACCGCCGCGACCTTCTCCTGTTGCATTTTTGCGATGATTTTTTCAAAAGTGCTTTCGAGCAAAGGCGTCCTGACTTCACCCTTTGCCGTGATTCGTTCTGCCACCGGAAAACGCAATTCCCGCGGCACCAGCGGCGCGGGCAGCTCCAGGTCGAGGTCGTAGTGCTCGTAGCGCTTCTCGTAGCCCATCTCGAGCACGTCGCGAAAGCCGGCGGTGGTGAGAAGCGCCGTCTTCGCGCCTTTGCGCTCGATCAGTGCATTGGTGGCGAGCGTGGTGCCGTGGATCAGCACGCCGACGCCCGAAGGGGCGAGCCGCGCTGCCTCAAGCACGCGCGAGATTCCCTCGAGCATGCCTTCCTCCGGCGCGCGCGGCGTGGTCAGCACCTTGGCCGAATGGCGCCGGCCGCCGTGTTCCAGCACCACATCGGTGAAGGTGCCGCCGATGTCGGCGGCGAGCCGGGCGCGTTCCATGGGTCGAATATACTTCAAGGGCGCCATGCCGAAGTCGGCGTCCGCGCGCATGGCGCGCATGGCGCGCCTGCTCGCGCAATGGCGCACGCTGCGCCGGCGCGTCGTCGCTTCGAGCCGTGCGCCGGACATCGTGCGTTTCGGCCTGAGCCCGCTCTATCACCGCGACGCGGACGTGCGGGAACTGGTGCGCAGATTGAATAGTGCTCTATCGACGGTCGGTTAGGCGCCGATGGCCTGGATGACCTCGACCAAGTCGCGGCTGCGGGTGACCTTGTTGCCCCACACGCGGTCGAAATCGGCTACCAGGCGCTTGAGCCCGTCGGATCCCTGGATCGCCTGCGCGCGCGCCAGGTCGTCGAATTCGTAGAAGGCGTGGTGCACGGACGGGTCGACCGCGCTCCAGCCGCGCCATGCGCGCAGCGCGCCGAATGATTTGCGCGCGTCCGGCAGGTGCTCGTCCTGGTACCAGCGATCGAAGGCGTCCTTCACGGACGGATCCACCACTTGCGCGCGCACCATGAACCAAGCGGTCATGGCGCTATTGAAGCACGTAACCGGAATCGCGGATCACCGCGAGCACGCGCAACTGGCCCGAGCGATGGTGTTCGATCAGGTCGGTGAGGGAGCCGAAGCCGACCGGGATATGGCCGACGATCAGGCCCGCGAACTGCGGGATGCTGCCCGCAGCTGGAATGCCGAAGTTGTGCTGGCCCGGATTCGCCTTCAGCCATGCGGCGAGGTCCCTCAGGCTGCGGATGCCGGTCTTCGAGCTTGCCGCCATCGCGTTGTAATACTGTCCCACGCCGGCGATCGGCGTGAAGTCCTTGAGCGGGTCGTAGCCGGGCTCCCTGAAAGTGAGCGGAATCGTCACGTGGGTATGGTCGATCGTCAGCATCACCGTGGTGCCGTCGGGCGCCGCGTTCTTCAGGTGGATCGCGGCGACCTGCCCGCCGTTGCCGGGCCGGTTCTCGATGATGATCGGCCGGCCGAGCAGTTCGCCTGGGCAACGGCGAAACCCGGGCCAGCCGCCAGGATGAGGTACAGCAATCCGTGTTGGATGCTCATGTTCCGATCCTTCCCGCCCGGTGCGCGCGTTCGGCTATTCTACGGACCCCATATTCAATGGACTTTCGATGCCGACAATACTAGGCAGCGGCGAGCACCGCTACCGCGTGGTGGAAGACTGGGCCAGGCTGCCCGAGGGCTGGGAATTCAAGGATGCGGCGGCGGTCGCCTGCGACAGCAAGGACCGCGTCTACGTCTTCAACCGCGGCGAGCACCCGATGATCGTGTTCGACCGCGACGGCAATTTCCTCAAGTCCTGGGGCGAGGGCAGCTACCCGCGCGCGCACGGGCTGCACATCGACGCCAACGACATCCTCTACCTGACCGACGATGCCGGCCATGTGGTGCGCAAGTGCACCACTGAAGGCAAGGTGCTGCTGGAACTGGGCGTTCCCGGCAAGCCTTCCGCCTACATGAGCGGCGAGCCGTTCCACCGCTGCACCCACACCGCGCTCTCGCCCAGGGGCGAGATCTACGTCAGCGACGGTTACGGCAACGCCAGGGTGCACAAGTATTCGCCGGACGGAAAGCTGCTGCTGTCCTGGGGCGCGCCGGGCACCGACGAAGGCCAGTTCAACGTCGTGCACAACATCGTTACGGATGCCGAGGGCTGGGTCTACGTCGCCGACCGCGAAAACCATCGCGTGCAGGTGTTCGACGGCAACGGCAAATACGAAACGCAGTGGGTCAACATGCACCGGCCCTGCGGCCTGTACTGCTGCCGCGGCGCGCAGCTGCGTTTCATCATCGGCGAGTTGGGGCCGGGCATGAACGTCAACCGCGCCCATCCCAACCTCGGGCCGCGCCTGTCCATCGTCGATGCGAAGGGCAAAACCCTCGCGCGCCTCGGCGGCGAAGCTGGACCCGGCCTGGAAACCGGCAAGTTCGTCGCGCCGCACGGCCTCGCAGTCGATTCGCGCGGCGACATCTATGTCGGTGAGGTCAGCTACACGGAGTATCCACGCCTGTTCCCGGACAACAAGATTCCGTGGCGCATGCGCTCGCTGCAAAAGCTGGAGAAGGTGACCTAGCGCCCCTTCCAGACCGGCTTGCGTTTTTCGGCGGATGCTGCGGGCGCTCGCCGGTGCGCGCGCGCGATTCGGCGTGGTACTTCAAGTCGTTGCCGGTGCAGCACGCCTTGTCGCCCGTGCCCGTGATGATCGCCACCCACAACTCGGGGTCCGCGGCAAAGCGGTCGAACTCCGCAGCGAGCTCCTCGTTTTCCCGGGAAGCATAACCCGCTACCATCCGCCTTCCATGAAATCCGAAGTGAAACAGGACGAATTGTTCCGGGCGGTGGCGCAATGGCTCGCGGATTTCGAAAAGGCGCTGCGCGCATCGGACGCCGCGTCGCTCGCAGCCTTGTTCCGGCCCGACGCGCACTGGCGCGACCTGCTGGCGCTCACCTGGCGCGTCAGCACCGTCAGCGGCGCCGGGAAAATCATCGAAAAACTGAAGCTGCATGGTGCCGGCGCGTCCGGATTCGAGATCGATCGCCAGCGCACGCCGCCGCGCCGCGTCACGCGCGCCGGGGCGCAAGTCATCGAAGCCATCTTCCGCTTCGAAACCTCACGCGTGCGGGCGCATGGTGTGTTGCGTTTGACCTCACGAAATGAAAATTACGCGGCCTGGACGCTGCTGACGGCGATCGATGAGATCAAGGGCTTCGAGGAGAGCGTCGGCAGCCGCCGGCCGCGCGGCGAATCGTATTCGCGGGACTTCCGGGGACCGAACTGGCTCGACCGGCGCAAGGTGTCGGCGGCCTACGAGGACAGGGAGCCGACGGTACTGGTGGTCGGCGGCGGGCACGCCGGGCTCTGCATCGCCGCACGCCTGCGGCAATTGAATGTCGATACGCTGGTTATCGATCGCGAAGAGCGCATCGGCGACAACTGGCGCACCCGGTATCACGCGCTGACGCTGCACAACCAGGTGCACGTCAACCACCTGCCGTACCTGCCGTTTCCCGCCAACTGGCCGGCCTACATTCCCAAGGACAAGTTGGCGGGCTGGTTCGAGTACTACGCCGAGAGCATGGAGATCGATTTCTGGACTCGCACCGAGTTTGCCGGCGGCGGCTACGACGTGGAGGCGCAACGCTGGACGGTGGAGCTGCGCCTGGCGGACGGAAAAACGCGCACCGTGCATCCACGGCATATCGTCATGGCGACCGGCGTGAGCGGCATTCCGAACCTGCCGGATATTCCCAGCTTGGGGAATTTCACCGGCCGGGTTGTTCATTCCCATGGGTACGGCGACGCCACGGAATGGAATCAGCGCAGTGTCCTGGTCATCGGCACGGGCAACAGCGGCCACGATATTGCGCAAGACCTGTATTCCAACGGCGCCAAGGTCACGCTGGTGCAGCGCAGTCCGACCCTGATCGTGAACATCGAGCCAAGCGCGCAGCTTCCCTACGCCTTGTACAGCGAGGGGATCCCGCTGGAAGACTGCGATCTGATCGCCGCATCCATGCCGCTGTCGCTGATGCGGCAAACCCACCGCCTGCTGACCGAGCAGGCGAGAAATCTGGACAAGCAGCTGCTCGATGACCTGACCCGCGTCGGCTTCAAGGTCGATGTCGAGGACGAGACCGGCTGGCAGTTCAAGTATCTGCAGCGCGGTGGTGGCTACTATTTCAATGTCGGCTGCTCGGACCTGATCGTCGAGGGCAAGATCCGGCTGGCGCAGTTCTCCGACATCGAAGAATTCGTTGCCAAAGGCGCCAGGATGCGCGGCGGGGATCTGATTCCCGCTGACCTGATCGTGCTGGCCACCGGCTACCAGGGCCAGGAATACCTCGTGCGCAAGCTGTTCGGCGACGGCGTCGCCGATCGCGTCGGTCCGATATGGGGGATCGATGAGGAGGCGCAGGAACTGCGCAACATGTGGATGCGCACCGGTCAGCCCGGCCTTTGGTTCATCGCCGGCAGCTTCGCCCAGTGCCGCATCTACTCGAAGTACCTGGCGCTGCAGCTCAAGGCGGCGCAAGAGGTTCTGCCACCATAGTTCGGCGCAACTTCTGCGGGAAATCAGGGGCAGGATGTCCGCCGCAACGGCCACAGTTTCGAGCACGGTATTGAAGTCGGTGCCGCTGTTCGCGGGGTTCCAAAACGAGCAGCTGCGCGCGCTGGTGTCGTTCGTCACGCGCCGCAGCGTGCCGCGCGGATCCACGATCATGTCCGAGGGCGATCCGGTCGATTCCCTCTACATCGTCCTTTCCGGCCGGCTCAAGGTGATGATGGGCGAGGCCAATGGCAAGGAAGTGATCCTCAGCATCATCGGCCCGGGGGAATTCTTCGGCGAAATGGGGCTGATCGACGAGAGCCCGCGCTCGGCCAGCGTGGTCAGCATCGAACCCTGCGAGCTGCTCGCGGTCACCAAGCGCGACTTCGAGAAATGCCTCGCGCAAAATTTCGAGATGTCGAAGATGCTGATGCGCGGCCTGGTGCGCCGCCTGCGTGAGGCCGACCGCAAGATCGGGAGCCGGGCGATGCTCGACGTTTACGGCCGCGTGGCGCGGCTGCTGCTCGACATGTCCGAAGTGGTGAACGGCGAGCACGTCGTGACCGCGCGACTGACGAAGCAGGACATCGCCAAGATGGTCGGCGCTTCCCGCGAGATGGTGAGCGGCGTGATGAAGGATCTGCAGGTCACCGGCTACATCGAAGTGCGGGGATCCGCGTGCGCAAGGCTGTTCCGGATTCATTTACGCCGATCCGGCCGCCGCAAACCCCGGGCCGCAGGCGGTTACCAGTTGACGCAGCCCGGGCCTGACGCAGGCGGATTCGCACCCGGTGTTGTGCGTCAGCTGGAACGATGCGCGGGCGTACGCCCAATGGCTCTCTAGAAAGACCGCAAAGCGCTACCGGCTGCCGACCGAAGCCGAATGGGAATACGCGGCGCGCGCGGGCAGCGTCGCCGCCCGCTACTGGGGCGATGACCCCGTTCAGACCTGCCGGTTCGCCAACGTGGCCGACCAGAGCCGCTTTCAAACCTGGGGATTTGGCCAGAGGCATGAATGCACCGACGGCCATTACTTCACCGCGCCGGCGGGCGGCTATTCGCCCAACCGGTTCGGGCTCTACGATATGCTCGGCAACGTCTGGGAGTGGACCGAGGACTGCTGGAATGCGAACTATGCGGGCGCGCCCACGGTCTACGGAATGTTTGGGCAGGACTACAACGTCGCCATCATCGCAGAGGCGCCGGGAAACGCGGAATACATCGGGGCAATCGCTCCCGCGCTCATGTCGGGGACATTTGCAGCATTCAAATCGATCCCGCTGTATACGGCAGGCGATGTTGTGAAAGTCTCAAAAATCGCAAAGAAGGTCGCGGCGAAGTATCGGCCACCGGTGAGTTGAAAAGTTCCTACTGGGCAGCCGACGCCCGCAAGTGGGCGCGGCTGACTCAACAGGTGAGGACTTGGCGAGTGACCGCCGCCGATAGCAGTCATTGGGGGGGCGGTCAGCTTTTAGCCAGAAGAGGGCATTCTCTCAAATTACGATTGGTCCTAAGAACCTGGGCAGTTCACGGCCGCAACCCGGCCGGTCGGGGCACTTCTCTATTCGATGCCGCGCTGCAGTTCGGCGATCGTCATGGCGGAGAGGTACAGCGACGACGCATCCTGCGCGGAAACCCACGCCACGACACCGCGATGCGGCTTTGGTTTGCGCAGTTCGGAAACGATGTTCGTGTCCAGCAAAAACATCAACCGCGCCGTAGCTTCAAGCTACCTCTGGCGGGCACCACAATGCCTGTCGGCGCGGCAGGGTCGAGCAAGACCTGTTTCAGCGCGCGCTTACCTGCGGTTTGCAGTGCATCCCATTGACCTATCGGCCTTAGAGGTGATTTGGTCTCAGGCCGGCATTGTGAGATCAAGCCCGGCGAATCGCTTCAGGCCCCGGTCGAAACTGACGAGGCTGTGCCTGCCGGCAATCGCGAAGGCGGCGAGATAGCAGTCGGTCTCCGCCGGCTTGCCTCTCGGCAATGCCGCGGTGATCGCACGCCACTTGCTCTGCAGGCCGGCTGGTTCGCCAGCCAGGGCAAAGCGCTCATCCTCCATCAGCTGGTCCCAGCCGTCCCAGAACTCGGACGCGTTCTTGACATCGTTTTTCATGGCCGAGGGATTGGTCAGGATCCGTAGCGCGCCCATCTGCGACACACGGCAGACGGCAAGCGCGCCCGGGTCGTCGAGTCGGGCGAGCCAGCGCACCGCCGGGGCCGAGTGGACGTGACGCGCATGCATCAGCGCGACCAGCACATTTACGTCAACGAGTGCGCCCATGCCGCCGATGGTCTTCGTCGTTTTCGAGCTTCGCGATGCCGGCGTTGCTCAGACGAAGCGCCCCGGGGGCCTTCGAGTCGAAGATGGGGAATCGCGCCCGCTTGCGCATGGGCTTGGGCTCCGATGGACGGTTGAGCTCGCGCTCGAGCGCCGCACCCACAAGGTGGCGCAGGCTGGTGCCGCGCTCGACCGCTTTGATCTTGGCCTGCTTCAGGAGTTCGTCGGGTAAATCGAGTGTCGTGCGCATGAGGCACATTACTGCTTTTATGCTTTCCTGTCAATGTGCCGACGCCCTTGCGGCTCCGTCACCGGCCTACGATAGCTCCCGGCGCACGATCGCGGCGCCCTCCGCCAGCGCCTTCAGCTTGCCGAAGGCGACCTCGCGCGACAGGTACTTCATGCCGCAGTCCGGTGCCGGGATCAGGTTCTCCGCTTTGACGTATTTCAGCCCGGCGCGGATGCGCTGTGCGACGAGCTCCGGTGTCTCGATAGCGTCGTCGCCGAGATCGAGCACGCCGAGCATGATTTTCTTGCCGGCGAGGTCCTGCAGCACGCCAAGGTCGAGCCTGGGCTGTGCCGCTTCGATGGAGATCTGCTGCGCGATGCTGTCCGCGAGTCCGGGCAGGAAGGAATAGCCGGAAGGTTTGGACGCGCCCGGCACCACCGCGGCGTAGCCAAAGCACAGGTGAACGACGGTGGGCACCGTGATCCCCTGCAGCGCGCGGTTGATCGCCTTTACCGCGTAGCGCTTCGCCGCCTCGGGGTCGTTGCGCAACCACGGCTCGTCCAGCTGCAGGATGTCGGCGCCGGCCTTCTGCAGGTCGAGTGCTTCGGCGTTGACGGCGGCGGCGAAATCCATCGCCATCTCTTCGTCGTCCCTGTAGAACTCGTTCTTCGCCTGCTGCCCCAGGGTGAACGGCCCGGGCAGCGTGATCTTGGCCGGCAGGGCGGTGTTGGCGCGCAGGAACTGCATGTCGCGCAGTTCCACCGCGCGGCTGCGGCGGATCCTGCCGATCACGCGCGGCACCGGCGTCATCGCACCGGAGCGCGTCCTGACCTGGCCCGGATTCGCGGTGTCGAGGCCCTCGAGCGCGGTGGCGAAGCGGTTGGAATAGCTTTCGCGGCGGATTTCGCCGTCGGTGATGATGTCGATGCCGGCGCGCTCCATGTCGCGGATCGCGAGCACGGTGGCGTCGTCCTGCGCCTGCTCGAGGTATTCCTCCGGAATGCGCCAGAGTTCCCGCAGGCGCGTGCGCGGCACGATTTTCGAGAGCATCTGCCGGTCCACCAGCCAGTCCGGCTGCGGATAGCTGCCGACGACGGTGGTTGGCAGCAGGTGGGTGGGCAGAGCCATGGCCTCTTATACTTCGGTTTCACCAGCCATGGAGCCCCGCATGATTCATGTCATCGCCGTCATCACCGCCAAGCCCGGCCAGCGCGAATCCATCCTCACGCACTTCCGCGCCAACGTTCCCGCCGTGCTCGCCGAGAAAGGCTGCATCGAGTACGGCGCCGCCGTCGACGTGGAGCCCGCGCTCAAATTCCAGACCGCCTACGGTCCGGACACTTTTGTCGTGATCGAGAAGTGGGAAAGCATGGAGGCGCTCGGGGCGCACGCCGCCGCGCCGCACATGGCGGCCTACGCGGGCAAGACCAAGGAATTCATCGCCAGCCGCGCGATCCACATCCTGCAGCCGGCCTGATATTATTGCTTGGCTTTCACTTAGAGATTTTTCATGCCCGCTCTTCAGATCAAGTCCGTTACGGCGCGCCGCATCGCCCGCCTGGCAGCTCGGCGAAGGCGGACTCCGCAACGCGTGCTGGACGCGGCGCTCGCCGCGGGTCTGGACTACGAAGAATGGTTCCAGCGCGAAGTCGCCAAAGGCCTTGCGGAGCTCGACGCCGGCAAGGCTTTATCTCACGAGCAGATGCTGAAGAACCAGGTGCGCAGGAAGGCCGCGTTTGTCCGCTCGCTCGCGAAAGCGGCTTGATGGGTCTCCGCGGGCGGACAGGGACTTGTTCGCCGCCTGGGCTTACATCGCCGAGGATTCACGTCCAGCCGCTGACGCAGTGGAAGCGCGGCTCGTCGATTCCGCTGTGCGGCTCACCGAGTATCCGCTTCTCGGCAAACGCGGCCGACTCTCCGGCACGTGCGAATTTCCAGTCAGACTGACTTCCTTCACGCTGATTTACCGCGTCCGTGGTGCGAAGGTATCGATCGCGCGAGTGCTTCATCAGAGGCAAAAGTACCCTTGAGTTCATCCGAGGCGGTCGCGGTGTAGGGAAAAATGTCTAGAAAGGCTCTACAAGAGCAGTTGAGAACAATACACACTCGGTTGTTCCCTTCCTGTTGACGTCGAGATTGCGGGGGAATGATCGTCAATTGGCATTGTGCGGCGTGGAGCCTCTCGATGTTAGATACTCCGCCTCGTTTCGATCAGCTTGACCAGCGCATGCAGCACCCGGTTCGCCGGCGTCGGCACGCCGAGCGCTTCGCCCCGCCGAACCACGTAGCCGTTGAGGTGGTCGATTTCGGTCGATTTCCCGCGCGCGAGGTCCTGCGCGGTGGATGAATATTGCGTCGGCATGGCCTCGGCGATCTTGTAGATCCTGGCGAGCATGTCGGGCGCCATGGTTACGCCGCTTGCCCTGGCCACGGCCAGCGTTTCCTCGACCACATCGCGCATCGTGTCGCGAATGCCGGCGCCCTGGATCAATTGGCCATAGGGGAGTTGCGTGATCGCGGAAAGCGCGTTGTAAGCGCAATTCACCACCAGCTTCGCCCAGAGTTCGCCCGCGATGTTGTCCGAAATCACGGCGGGTACGCCCGCCGATTCGAACCAGGCTTTTACCTGTTCATTCGGTCCAATGACGAGATCGCCGCGGCCGTGGTGCTTCAGGTGCCCGGGGCCCTTCATCTCGGTCGCCACGTAAACCACCGCGGGAACGACCGGCTGCGAAATTTTTGCCTGGATGCGTTCAGTGTTGTCCACGCCGTTCTGCAGGTTCACCACGATCGCATCTGCGTCTAGGTGCGGCGCGATCTGCGCGGCGGCCTGCTCGGTGTCGGTGGACTTGACGCAGAACAGGACCAGGCGTGCGCCGCGTACCGCGGCGGCATCGGTGCTGGCATCCACCGCAACCTGCTCGTCGAATTTCAGGCCCTCGAAATGCAGGCCCGCTTTGCCGAACGCGTCGACGTGGGCCGGCCGTCCGATCAGGGTGACGCGGTGTCCCGCGCGCGCCAGCATGCCGCCGTAGTAGCAGCCGACGGCGCCCGCGCCCAGCACCGCCACCCGGATCGCTTCAGGGTTCTTCATCGGGCCGCAGTCTAGCCGATGCTGCGATAGCATCCCCACCCCATGTTCGGCTCTATCGTTCGCGACATCGTGAAACTCGGCTGGCCGGTGCTCATCGCCCAGGTCGCAGTGATGATCAACGGCGTCATCGACACGGTGATGGCCGGGCGCCTGAGCGCCGCGGACCTCGCGGCGGTGGGCATCGGCGCGAGCATCTACATCAGCATCTTTGTCACCCTGATGGGCGTGCTGATCGCGCTGACGCCGGTGGTAGCGCAACTGTTCGGCGCCGGCAGGCTTGCGCAAATCGGTGAAGAGGTGCGCCAGAGCGCGTGGCTGGGCGCCATGCTGGCGGTCGTCGCGTTCGTGCTGATCTATTTTCCGGACCCGTTTCTCGCGCTGGCGCAGGTCGCCCCCGACGTCGAGGCCAAGACGCGCAGCTACCTGCGCAGTATCGCCCTGGGCATCCCGGCGATGCTGATGTTCCGCGTGTTCTATTCGTTCACCACCGCGGTATCGAGGCCGCGCGTGATCATGCTGCTCAACCTGAGCGGCCTGGCGCTGAAGATCCCGCTGAATCTCGTCTTCATGCACGGTTACCTCGGCATGCCGGCGCTGGGCGGTCCCGGCTGCGCGGTATCGACCGCGATCATCTCGTGGATCATCGCCATCGCCGCGTGGCTGGCGTGCCGCTTCGACCCCGCCTACCGGCCGTTCGGCGTCTTTTCGCGCTGGTCCTGGCCGCGCTGGCGCGACCAGCTGCGTCTGCTGCAAATCGGGCTGCCGATCGGCTTCAATTTCCTGGTGGACGTCACCTCGTTTACCTTCATGGCGCTGTTCATCGCCCGCCTGGGCACGGCGAGTTCGGGTGGCCACCAGATCGCGGGCAACCTGACTTCCCTCATCTACATGATGCCGCTGGCGATGGCGAGCGCCACCGGCGTACTGACCGGGCAGGCGATCGGTGCCGGCGATCCGCGCCGCGCGCGGCTCACCGGCATCGTCGGCATCGGCAGCGGACTGATCTGCGCCTGCGTGGTCGGCCTGCTTGTATGGCTGGGACGCGACTGGATCGCCGGGCTGTACACGCGCGACGACGAGGTCAGGGCGATCGCCGCATCGCTGCTCGCGTATGTCGCCGGCTACCACCTGTTCGACGCGGTGTCCGCGATCGCAGTCAGCGCATTGCGCGGCTACAAGAAAACTGTGGTGCCGATGCTGTGCAATATTGTCGCGCTGTGGGGCCTCGGCCTGGGCGGCGGCTACCTGCTCGCCCTCGGGCCGGCCATGCACATGGGGGCGCCGGGTTTCTGGATCGGGGCCACCGCCGGCGTGCTGACTGGCAGCATACTGATCGTGTTCTACTTCCTGAGGATCAGCCGTCCGTGACGATTTCGCGCAACGACCGCACGGCGGCGATGCCGTTCATCATGCTGACCACGCTGATCGACATGGTGTCGATCGGCCTGATCATTCCGGTGCTGCCGGCGCTGGTGGGCAGCTTCACCGGCTCGCAGGCGGAGCAGGCCTTCTGGTACGGCGTGGTGACGTTTTCCTTCGGCCTGGCGAACTTTTTCGCGTCGCCGATCCTGGGCGCGGTTTCGGACAGCTACGGGCGCCGGCCGGTGCTGCTGCTCGGGTTCTGCGGCCTGGCGCTGAGTTTTCTCCTCACCGCGCTTGCCACCGCCCTGTGGATGCTGATCGCGGTGCGCCTTGTGAGCGGCGCGATGCAGGCCAACATCGCAGTCTCCAATGCCTATGTC
Organism: Nitrosovibrio sp. Nv4; assembly: GCA_945906765.1. Taxonomy (GTDB): domain Bacteria; phylum Pseudomonadota; class Gammaproteobacteria; order Burkholderiales; family SG8-39; genus RBG-16-66-20. Next base: position 16,446 of record CAMDRF010000053.1, read on the forward strand.
GCCGACATCACGCCACCGGAAGAGCGCGCCAGGCGCTTCGGCATGCTGGGGGCGATGTTCGGCCTGGGCTTCATCCTCGGCCCGGTGATGGGCGGACTGCTGGGCGCGATCGACCTGCGCCTGCCGTTCTTCGCCGCCGGCAGCCTCGCGCTGCTCAACCTGCTGTATGGGTACTTCGTGCTGCCCGAATCGCTGCCGGCGGATCGCCGGCGCGCTTTCGAGTGGCGCGCCGCCAATCCGATCCGTTCCTTGCACGGGCTCACGCAGTTGAAGGGCGCGGGGCCGCTGGTTGCCGTGATCGCGTGCAGCGGACTGGCGCAGTTCGTGCTGTATACGACCTGGGTTCTGTACACGACGTTCAAGTTCGGCTGGGGGCCGCTGGAGAATGGCTGGTCGCTCGCGGCGGTCGGCGTAGTGTCGGCCATCGTGCAGGGTCTTCTGCTCGGGCGCCTGCTCCGGTATTTCAGCCCGAAGCGGTTGGCCGTCCTCGGGCTGCTGTCCTCGACGCTTGCCTACCTGCTGTGGGGCGCCGCCTCCGAGGGCTGGATGATATTCGCGATCATTTTCGTCAATCTGCTGGGCGCCACCGTCGCGGCCTCCATCCAGAGCATCATCTCGAGCGCCGCAGACCCGCGCAGCCAGGGGCAGGCGCTGGGCGCGGTGGGCGGCCTGAACAGCCTGATGGCGGTCATCGCCCCGGTGCTCGGCGCGCCGCTGCTGGCGATGGTTTCGCATCTGCCCAGGGGCGACTGGCGCATCGGCGCGCCGTTCTTCTTCTGCGCCCTGCTGCAGGCCGCGGCGCTTGCGTTGGCCGTGACCCACTTCCACCGCGAGCGACTGGCTATACTGCGTCCTGGAACCCCATCCTGAGAGGTCCGTGATGTCCGTCCATCCGTTGCGCGCAGTCGACCCCGTCATCCAGGCGAAGATCCATCTCGCCGCCGCCCACCGGCTCGCGGTGTTTCACGATCTGGAGGAGGGCATAGACAACCACTTCACGGTCACGCTGCCTGGGCGCGACGACCAGTACCTGATCCTGCCTTTCGGCTATCACTGGTCGGAGGCCCGCGCCAGCGACATGATCGTGTTCGACGAATCCGGCAAGACGCTGGAAGGCGAGGGCGTGGTCGAGTTGTCGGCGCAATGCATTCATGCGCCGATTCATCGCATCTGCGGCGCGCGCGTGGTGCTGCATACCCACCAGAACTGGGCGGTGGCGCTCAACCTGCTGCAGGACAACCGTCTCCTGCCCGCCAGCCAGACCGCTGCCTTTTTCCATGGCCGTATCGCCTACGACGATACCTATGCCGGCACCGCCGACACGATTGAGGAAGGCGAGCGCCTCGCGCGCGTGATCGGCGACAAACAGGTGCTATTCATGAAGAATCACGGCGTGCTGGTGGTCGGCGAATCGATGGCGCAGGCCTACAAGCGTCTCTACTTCCTGGAGCGCGTCTGCCGCGCGCAGGTGCTGGCGATGAGCACCGGCAAGGCGCTGCAAGTCCTTTCGGAAGAGATCGTCTCGCAAGTGCAGGCGCCGCCCGCGGACGACCGCCACTCGCGGCTCGAGCGCCAGCGCCTGTTCTTCGAGGCGATGATGCGCATCCTCGACCGCGAGCTGCCGGGCTACGCGGACTAAACGCTCTCAGCGCCGGTAGTCGGTTCCCTTGCCGGCGATCACGCGCAGCAGCGCGTTCCATTCGTGCAAACCGTAGTCGGGTTTTGCACGGGCGGACTTCATGTACGCCGCTACTCCGGCGATGACGTCGTTCCCGATCGGCACCGGCGGCTCGCCTAGCGTGCGCGAGATGAGTTCGAGCTCGCAGGCGCGCTCCAGCATGTAGAGCCGCTGCAGGGCGCCCGGGATGGTCGGTGCATGGGTCAGCAGCCCGTGATTCAGCAGCACCACGCAGGCGCCATTCCGGCAGCTCTCGCCGAGCGCGTCGCATTCCTCCTGTGTCGCTGGCTGGCCGTACTCGTGGTACACGACTTCGTCGAGCACGTTGAGTGCGTCCTGGCTGATGGGGCGAAGGCCTTTGCGCATCAGGGAAACACCGGCGCCGGCGCGGGTATGCGTGTGCATCACGCAATTGGCATCGGGCCGCGCCCTGTAGACGCCGCTGTGAATGGTGAACCCGGCCGCGTTGAAGCGGCCCTGCCCGCCGAGCACCCTGCCGTCGAGATCCATCTTGATCAGGCTCGAGGCCGTGATCTCGTGGAACATCTCGTCGTAGGGATTGATCAGAAAAGCGCCGGGCTCACCCGGCACGCGCGCCGACATGTGCGTATTGATGACATCGGTCCAGCCGAAATGGTCCACCACGCGGTAGAGGGCCGCGAGATCGCGGCGCGCCTGCCATTCGGCGGCGCTGAATTCGGATGATTGTGCTGTTGCGGTCGCGTTCATCGTTGCCTCGCTGGATGGAAGCTTGCCGTCAGGCGGCGGCACTCGGCCGGGCTTTCATGCGCTGGAACCAGGCCGCGAGGTTCTTGCAGGCGGGGTCGAGGGGCTGGCCGACACTCGCAAGGAAGTCGAGAAAAGCGAACAGGAAGATGTCGGCCATGGTGAGTTTGTCTCCGGCGATGTAGGGCTTGCCGCCCATGAGGCCGTCGAGCCAGACGAGTTTCTCGCGCGCGGTGGCCTTCAGGTCGTCGGCCGCCTGCGGGATGCAGTGGAGGCGGTTCTGGAACATCTTCAGCCCCTCCGCAAAGCGAAAGCCGTTGGCCCCCGGCTCGACGATGTTGAGGTCGATGCGGCGGTTCCACATCCGCGTCCTGGCGCGCGCCTCGGGCGTATCGCCGATGAGGGACGGCGTGCCGGTGCTGATTTCGTCGATGTACTCGCAGATCGCCGTGATTTCAGTGAGCACGCTGCCGTCGTCCAGTTCCAGCGCCGGGCACTGCCCCGCGGGATTGATCCTGAGGTAGGGCTCGCGGCGGTTCTCGCCGCCGCGCAGGTCGACCTCGACCTTCGGCACCTCGAAGCTCTTCTCGGCCATGAACATGCGGACCATGCGTGGATTGGGTCCAACCGAGTTGTAGAATTTCATGTGTCGCCTCCCTTGATCACCAAAGTATTTCGAACGCTCACGGTCGCCACGGCTCGCTGTAGTTTTCCGCGCCGACCTTGCGAATATCACTCAGCCAGTCGCCTGCATAAGGCCACGCGCCGGGCGTCTCCGGGTTCGGTCCCTGCCAGAATCGGGCGAGCGGGCCGTCGCCGACCTTCTCCAGCGACCAGGCCTGGCGGCGGAACGTCCAGCTTTCGGGCACCAGGCGATGCGCTTCCCGAAAATGCTGGATCGCCGCCGCGTGATGACCGTCCATCTCGAGTTGCGCCGCGAGCTGAAAGTGGGCGTGTCCCAGCGCCTTCGCATTGTCGCGTGGCCGTGAACGGGCAACGACTTCATCGGGCGACAGCGCAAAACGGCTCGCCGCGCCGTGCTCGACCCAGTCGCGCAGCGCCGCATGGTAGCCCTGCGCGTCCTTCCTGATCTTCGCGGCTTCGGCCATGATCTCGACGAAGCGCTGCGGGACGCCGGCCGGCATGCTGAACCCCGGAGCACTTCCGGCGGCCCGCGGCGGCGCGGGGGCCGCTTCCGCGGGCCGCACGATCATGCCGTTCTCATCGATCCATACGCTGCTCGGGATGTTGATGACACCGAACAGGCCGGCGAGCACATGATGCCGGTCGATCAGCGATGGATGTTCGGGCCTGGCCGCCTCGATGAAGGCGCGGCATCCGGCGTCGCCCTGCGTATCGAGCCCGACGGTGACGAGCTCAAACCCCTTCGGGTGCAGTTCGTTGCGCAATGCCTGCCACACGGGCAGGTCTCTGGAGCAGCCTCAATACGGCGCCCAGGCGTAGAGCAGAACCTTCTGCCCGCGCAGGCTCGAGAGGCGGAATTCCTTTGCGTTCAGGCCGGGCAAGCGCAGATCCGGCGCCTGCGCGCTTGCCAGCGCACGCGAACCGATCGATGCCGGCCCCAGCGCCCAGAGTCCGTACTCGGGCGCCGCGACCAGCGGCATGCCGATGTCCCTGGCAACGCGCGCGACATCCACCGGATCGCCGGCCGGCTGCGACAGCGGGATGCATACGTCACCCTGGCAAGCGCCCTCGGCTTTCAGGCGCCAGCCGGTGCCGGCTTCGAATTCGCTTCTGGGAACAAACGCAGAACGCAGCAACATGATGGCAATCTCCTTTATAGCCCGGCCTGCGACACGAATTTCGGATTCAGGTAGGCCTCGATCGCTTCGCTGCCGCCTTCCGAGCCGTAGCCGGAATCCTTGACGCCGCCGAACGGAACTTCGGGCAAGGCGAGGCCGAGGTGGTTGATGCTCATCATGCCGGTCTCGACCTGCGAGGCGATCGCGTTGGCGGTCTTCGCCGAACGGGTCCACGCATAGGCGGCGAGGCCGAAGGGCAGGCGGTTGGCTTCCGTCACCGCGTCATCGAAGCTCTTGAACGGATTGATCATCGCCATCGGGCCGAAGGGCTCGACGTTCATCGCGTGGGCGTCGTTGGGCACTTCGGTGATGACGGTGGGCTCGAAGAAATTGCCCTCGTCGCCGATGCGGTGGCCGCCGGTGCGTACTTTGCCGCCGTGCTTCTGCGCGTCCTCGACGTTGGCTTCCATCGCGCGCGAGCGGCGCGGATTGGCGAGCGCGCCCATGGTGGAACTCGCCTCCAGGCCGTTGCCGACCTTGAGCGCCTTGGTCGCCTCGACGAACTTGTCGACGAAGCTCTTGTAGATGCCTTCCTGCACCAGGAAGCGGGTCGGCGAAACGCACACCTGCCCGGCATTGCGGTATTTGCTGGCGGCCATGGTCTTCGCGGCGACGTCGACATCGGCGTCGTCGAAAACGATCACCGGCGCGTGCCCGCCAAGTTCCATGGTGATGCGCTTCATGTGCGCACCTGCCAGCGCGGCCAGCTGCTTGCCGACCACCGTCGAACCGGTGAACGACATCTTGCGGATCACCGGATGCGGGATCAGGTAGCTGGAGATGGTGGCCGGATCGCCGTACACCAGGCCGATGACCCCGGCCGGAACACCGGCGTCGGCATAGGCGCGGATCAGCTCGGCGGGGGAGGCGGGCGTCTCCTCGGGCGCCTTGATGATGATCGAGCAGCCGGCCGCCAGCGCGGCCGAGAGCTTGCGCACGATCTGGTTGATCGGGAAATTCCACGGCGTGAACGCCGCCACCGGCCCCACCGGCTCCTTGATCACCAGCTGGTAGACGCCTTCGCTGCGTGCCGGAATCACGCGGCCGTAGGCGCGGCGCGCCTCTTCGGCGAACCAGTCGATGGTGTCGGCGCCGCCCATGATCTCCATCTTGGCCTCGGCGAGCGTCTTGCCCTGCTCCTGGGTCATCAATGGCGCGATCATCTCGATGCGCTCGCGCATCAGGTTGGCGGCCTTGCGCATGATCTTCGAGCGCTCGAAAGCGGAGATCTTGCGCCACGTCGCAAATCCTTTACGGGCCGCTTCGAGCGCGCGGTCGAGGTCCGCTTGGTCCGCGTGGGCGAGGGCGCCGATCTGCTTGCCGGTGGCCGGGTTCATCACGGGCATGGTGCGGCCGGAGGCGGCGGCGCACCAGGCGCCGTCGATGAAAAGGGAGGTGTTAGGGTACGAGGTGGCCATGGGGGCGTTGCTTCCGGTGTTGTTACGATGAAGGACCGCAAAGGGTAACCCAAAATGATGACCGAAATAAATACTCCCGCCGGAATCCGTTCGCGCTTCGTGCCGGAGATCAACGGCCTGAACATGCACGTGCTGGAGGCCGGCTTCGAATCGGCCGACAGGCCGCTTGTCCTGCTGCTGCACGGCTTTCCGGAACTCGCCTATAGCTGGCGAAAAGTGATGCTGCCGCTCGCCGCGGCGGGCTTTCACGTGGTCGCCCCCGACCAGCGCGGCTACGGGCGCACCACCGGCTGGGACGGCGATTACGACGGCGACGTCGGCTCCTTTCGTCTGCTCAATCTCGTGCGGGACACCTTGGGCCTGGTCTCGGCGCTCGGCTATCGCTCGGTCGCGGCGGTGGTGGGGCACGACTTCGGCTCCCCCGTTGCCGCGTGGTGCTCGCTGATACGGCCGGATGTGTTCCGCTCGGTGACGCTGATGAGCGCACCCTTCGCGGGAGCGCCGGCGCCGTCCTCCGGCGCCACCGTCGACCGCATCCACGACGACCTCGCGGCGCTGGAGCGGCCGCGCAAGCATTACCAGTGGTATTACTCGACGCGCGAGGCCGACGCCGACATGCGC
>CAMDRF010000054.1 GCA_945906765.1 Nitrosovibrio sp. Nv4
GACGGGAGGCAACATCATCATCGCAGGCGGTAGCGTGAGTGTCGGCGCTGGCGGGACGGCAAAACTATTCTCGGGAAGCAAGGCGAACAGTACTGGACTGGATACGCTAGTAACCAACGCCGGTGGCTCGCTCAATTACAACGCCGACGAAACTTCTGGACTGGCCCTTGCCGCAGGTAAGCATGCCATTTATCGTAGTCCGGACGATGCGCCACCCCCGACGACTACAACGACTACAACGACAGCAACGCCGGTGCCCCCTCCCCCTCCCCCTCCAGCAGTGACGTTGCCCGCGGCAAATTCAACACCGCTATTGACATCCGGACGTTCCGGTCAAGGTGGTAGCGAGTTCACAGGCGGCACGACTCAGGTAGCGACGGCCTCACCAGCGGGTGGAGGTACCGGCGGTACGACTCAAGTGGCGACGTCACCATCGAGTGGCGGAGCTAACACCGACGGCGCGGCGAACACGGTGGCGGGGACTGGTCAAGGCGCTGGCGGACCTGGTGATGGTGCCGGACCCGGTCAGGGTGCGGGCCAAGGCCAAGGTGGCGGCGAGAACACAGGCGGTATCGGGCAAAATAGTTCTCAGATTGCTAGTGCTGGCGCCAGCAAGGCTGCTGATGCTGGCGCTCAGACTACATTTACCCGGGATGGCATCTCAGTTTCACTGGTGCGAGAGCCGAGCGCTCAGACGACGGGAGTGATCAATGTTTTTGTTCCTAAAGAAATGGCGACATCAGGCGCGGGATTTTCGTTCCCGCTGCCGGCACAAGTGGCTGCAGAAACGGAAGGTTCAAATATTCGGGTTACGACACTGGATGGGAATAATTTACCGAACTGGTTGAAGTATTTGCCCGATACCAAGACTTTTGTGTCGACTGCCGTTCCTGATGGCGCTTTTCCGTTCAGCGTTTTGGTCACAGTTGGCAGCCAGCGAACGACAGTGGCCATTTCGGCGAGTAGTGCGCAGTAGTTACGTCTGTGGCCGCCGAGCCGAAACTGGCGGGGGCGCATCGTGAGGGCAAATCACTGAAGCAGTACGCGCGGGAGCACGGCCTGTCGGCGTACACCCTGTACGCGGCGCGGCAAATGATCTCGCGCGGGGATCGCGCTCGGGGCACCGGCGGATGTCACCCGGCTGCGCCAACAGCACAGCCGGCCCGCGCTCGCCAGAATCGGGGGGCTGTTGCTCGCGCAGCTCCACAGCGTATTGCCAGGTAGCCTCCTCGGGCAGGCGCTGCACTACCTGTCTGCACAGTGGCATCGAGCCCTACCAGACCTGTGCGCGCTGTTCGCCTCCCTGCCCAAAGCATCGTGCCTCGAGGACTACGAGGCGTTGCTGCGCGCGTGCACAGATTTTTGCGCCCGCGATATTCGTTACCCCCTATCGGGGGCAATACTGACCTCGAACGGCCACTGCTCGCACCGGTCGCCCATGTCCCAGAACATCCACTCGTAACGGCTCGTCGTGCGGAAGTGGCGGCGCATGGCTGCGCGCTCGGCGTCGCCAACCTGGGAGGCGACCTCGTTGGTCGCCTCAAGCACCGCGCCGACGACGGCGCCGAACTCGGCAGAGCCGTAGGTCCCGATCCAGCGTGCGTACAGCGGATTCGGCGAACCGGCACGCGCCAGCTCCTTGCCGACCTCCCAGTAGATCCAGTAGCAGGGAAGGAGAGCCGCAAGCGCCTCATGGAAGGGCGCCCCGTACGCGACCGCGAGGAGATAGTGGGTGTACGCCAGGGTGGTCGGCGCGAGAGGGGTGGCGAGCACGGCTTCCGCGGTCAGTTCGAATTCGCGAAAGAAGCCTTCGTGGAGCGTCCGCTCGACGCGCAGCGCGCCCGCTGCGTGTTCGGTCAGCATGACGATCCAGTCATCCTTCGGCGCTCGGGCCCCGGCGATCGCGAGCGCCCGGGCGAACTCACGCAGGTAGAGCGCGTCCTGGACGGCGTAGAACTCGAAGCGCTCGCGCGGCAGCGATCCGTCGGTCAGCCCCGCGATGAACGGGTGGCGCAGGATTGCGGCGTCACCCTGCTAGCCAACCCGCACGGGCTTCGGGGCCGTATCGGCCACACCGAAGCGGTGTTGGATTTGCTTCGCTTGGCCGGAATCGGCGGACCGGGAGTGTTGTGTGAAATCCTGAATGCCGATGGCGAAATCGCGACACCCGATGAACTCTTCGCGATCGGTAAAGAACACGCAATCCCCGTTCTCCACATCGACACGTTGCTCGATCACCAGAGGTTGCAGGGGACGGCATGATGAGGCCGCCGGCTGGCCCGACGATGGGATCGCCCCCGGCACGCGCTGGGAGGACGTGCCGATGAATTGGACTTGTCCCGAATGTGGCGCGAAGAAAGAGGATTTCGAGATGGTGCAGATACTGGAAAGGAACAACCATGGCAATGAGCGAAGCTCTCCGCAAGCAGATCACCGACCTGTTGGCAAGCAACCGGGCCGTCCTTTTCATGAAGGGTACCCCCCGGGCGCCGCAGTGCGGCTTCTCCGCCCAGGGGGTGCAGATCCTCGACGAGCTGCTGCCGGGCTACGAGACCGTCGACGTGCTTCGTTCGCCCGAGATCCGGGATGGGATCAAGGAATTCTCCCAGTGGCCGACGATTCCCCAGTTGTACGTTGGTGGAGAGTTCATCGGGGGCTGCGACATCATCCGCGAAATGAACGCCTCCGGAGAACTCCAGAAGCTCATCGGCGCGGAAGTCTCCGAGCCGGCGACGCCGGCGAGCAACTGCTCCGCGAAGGCTTCCTGAATGTCTACAACCTGAAAGGCGGCATAGACGCGTGGTCCCAGATGGTCGACCCCTCGGTGCCGCGATACTGAACACCCGGACGCCTTCTACGTCTTGACGCTGTGAAATTCCTCAAGGCCGTGCTCTTGGACGCTTCCGACAGCCATGTTTATTCCCGGGAGGGCGCCGCGCGCGATGGCGAATGGCTCGTGTCCGGTGGCTACGCGGTGTGCGATCCCACTGGCGTCACCCACCGCGCGCCCAATTGCCATTGCCTCACTTCGTTCATCGGCGTCGTGAGCCGCGGACGCTGCACCATCGCCGAAGTCGAGGAGATCGACAAGTCCGAATACCAACAGGTGATCGAGCGCCTGGTTCGCCATTTCGTGGACGATCTCGGCGCCCCGACCTTGGCAGCGGCCAGCACGGTTGCCGAAGAAGAAGCCGCCTATACCGCCGAGTTGTGCGAGAGCTTCAGCTCCGGAATGTGGATCACGGTTAAGCGCACTCCCGGCGATGACCGCATCAAGGAACATTACTCGGTGTTCAAGCGGCTGATGATCGGGGGCCACAAACTTTGACCCGGCTGCCGTTGACGTAGAGGGGTCATGGCAAAGCTCCTTATAGAGATTGAGTGAAGTGCTGCAAACAGCAACTCCATCGTTCTCCGATCGGAGCTTCCTGTACGTCTGCCCCACGATGTCGCAATTCTTCCGTCAGATCGTGAACATCACGCTGATACGCAGCGGCGAGTTCTCGCGCGTGGAGCGAGGGAAATACCGGGCCAAGTGAGTGGCATTGGCGACGCCAGCGCGCCGTCAAGCACGTTCAAGCGGGAGCTTTGACTTAGTCTGGCGCACCGCCTTGGCGTGATGGGCCGGGCGGCGCCGCGCGAGGAGAGTGAATCGGCGAGCCTCGTCGAGCCAGGTCAGCTTCGCTATGGGCGGAAGTTTGCTGTAGCGCAACAGTTGTTCATCCGAGAGTTCGTAGTTGTAGTCGTACTTGCTCATCAGGGTCCCTTGCGGCGCTTCAGCCCGCGCAGCCGTATCAGGCGGCGCAGCGCGAGAATATCGGATTCGTCTATTTTTCGGCCGGTACCTGATTTCAGAGCGATCAGGTCCTCGGCGGCGGCAACACTGATGCTCACATTCTCAACTCTTATCCTCTTGCGCCGGCGGTATGCGGATTGAAAGGACACAACCGGCTTGACGAGGATGTCCACCGACGGAGCCTCGAGTTCGGGGCCGCGGAGTTGAAACGCAAGCATATGCTTTTCCCTCACCCAACGTGCCACAATCTTTGGATCGCAGAACTGTTCCAGCGTGACCGGCAGGACTGCCGGCGCGAGCCGCAGACTGCGGGCTACCGCCCGGAATCTTTCGAGATTTTTTTCATCCATCGCGAGCATGAGGTCCACGTCCATCGTCATTCGCTCGGCGCCGTGCAAGTTGACAGCGACTCCCCCCACGAGGAGGTAGCGCACCCTCTGCTGCCCGAGCGCCCGAAATAGCTTGAGGTAGAACAAAGTCTAACCGCTCCCCGGCTTGCGCTCCTCGGGGAGCCGCACCACGTTTGTGGGCGAAACAACGGGCCCGGGCGTAGGCGCTTCGATTTCGGCCGCCTCTATTTTTTGGAACTGCTGCGAGATCTTGTCGCCGGTCGTACGGATCTTCTCCGCGTCCTCGTGCGCCTGACGGATGTGGTCCGCCAGCTTGCGCAGGCGTTCGTCGAAGCGGCCGAACTCGACCGCCAGCCGCGACAGCGCCTCCTTGATGACATGGATCTGCTTGCGCGTCTCGACGTCCTTGAGCACCGCGCGTGCGGTGTTCAGGACCGCCATCAGGGTGGTGGGCGAAACGATCCAGACACGCTTTGCCTGGGCGTACTCCACCACTTCAGCGTGGTAGGCATGGATCTCGGCGAACACCGCCTCCGCCGGGACAAACATCACCGCGCCGTCCGAAGTTTCGTTCGGGATGATGTATTTTTTCGCGATGTCGTCCACGTGCTTGCGGATGTCGGCGCGGAACTGCTTCTGCGCCAGCGCCCGGTCGGTGTCGTTCGACTGCGTGTCGAACATGCGGTTGTAGTTCTCGAGCGGAAACTTCGAGTCCACGCAGACCAGGCCGGTCGGCTCCGGCAGCCGCAGGATGCAATCGACGCGCATGCCGTTGGACAGCGTGTATTGCAACTCGAAGGCATTCGGCGGCAGCACGTTGCGCACCAGGGCTTCGAGTTGGACTTCGCCGAATGCGCCGCGCGTCTTCTTGTCGCCAAGCAGTTCCTGCAGGCTCACCACGCTGCCGGTAAGCGTTTCGATCTTCTTCTGCGCTTCGTCGATCACCGCCAGGCGCTGCATCACGCTGACGAAGGTCTCGTTGGTCTTCTTGAAGCCCTCGTCCAGCCGCTCGCTAACCCGGTTGGAGATCTGGTCCAGCCGCGCGTCCAATTTTCCGGAAATTGCTTCGCGCAAATCGTTCAGTTGCCCGCCCAGCCGGTCGCCCTGCTTCGTCAATCCGTCGTGCAGGTCGCCGAGCATCTGGCGGTGCTTTTCTTCGAGCGTCGACTGGACTTTCAGCATCAGCCAGATGCCCGCCGCAAGTCCCGCCAGAGCCATAACGATTGCCGCCTCAGCCATGACCGATTCTAGACCGAGTCCCTCAGCGTAAGCGCGGGCGAAGCAGACAGCACCTTGCGCGCCGACAACCAGGCATTGAGCGAGAGCAGCGCCAAGCCGGCGAGCGGGCCGGCGATCCAGAGTTCGGGGCTGGGCGGCAGGTCGAGCTCGAAGACGCGGCGCGCGAGCAATTGCCCGATCACGCCGGCGCCGATGGTGGCGAGGGTGCCGGCGAGCAGTCCCATCGCGAGGAACTCGACGCGCTGGCTGCCGGTGACCTGGGCGCGCGAGGCGCCGTAGACGCGCATCACCGCCGCCTCGCGCCGGCGCTCGTCTTCCGTGGCCACCAACGCCGAGTAAAGCACCAGCAGCCCGGCGCCAAGCGCGAACATGAACACGACCTGCACCGCCATGATGACCTGATCGACGACGCCCTGTGCCTGTTTCAGAGCGGCGCCGACATCCACCACGGTAAGGTTCGGGAAGCGCGCGGTCAGTTCGTTGATCAGCGGCTCGTCGCCGGCTGCGATGCGAAAGGCGGAGATATAGCTCGACGGGAATCGCCCGACGAGGCTGGTCGGCCCGATGACGAAGAAATTCACCTTCATCGAATCCCAGCGCAGTTTGCGCAGGGACGTGAGGCGCGCCGAGAAGGATTCACCGCCCACCGCAAAGGTGAGCTCGTCGCCCAGTTTCCAGCCGAGGGTCTTGGCGATCCCCTCTTCGGCTGAAATCTCCTGCGCACCGGGCGCGAACCATTTTCCCGCGACGATGCTGTTGTGCGCGGGCGGCTGCTCCGCGAAGGAAAGATTGAACTCGCGCTCCACCAGGCGGCGCGCGCGCTCCTCGGTGAAATCGGACTCCGCGACCTTGCTGCCATTCACGGCGCTAAGGCGGCCGCGCACCATCGGGTTCAAATCCGGCACCGCGATGTTCCGGCTGGTGAAGAACGCCTTCACCTCCGCGAGCTGATCGGGCTGGACGCCCAGCAGGAAGCGGTTCGGCGCATCCGGCGGCGAACTGCGCCGCCAGGCGTCCACCAGGTCATTGCGCGTGAAGGTCAGGAGCAGGACCGCAGTGAGCCCGAGGGCGAGGCTTGCCACCTGGATCGCGTTGCCGCGTGCGTGGCGCCGCAGGTTGGCGAGGCCATAGCGCAATGCAATGCCTGCGGCGCCTGGTCGCCGCGCCATCACGGCGCCGAGCCGCCGCGCCACGGCGCCGCTGGCCGCAAAGCGCAGCGCCACCCAGGCCACGATTGCGAAAACCGCGACCGCGACACCGAAGCCGCCGACGACCGTAATGCCCAGGACGATATCTCCCGCCTGCCAGACGAGCAGACCCGAGAGCGACACCAGGCCCGCGGCGTAGACCGCCAGGGTACTGCCCGAGGTGGCGCCGGATTCGCGGCGGATGACGCGCACCGCCGGAACGTTCTTCAGCTGCACCAGCGGCGGCAGCGCGAAACCCAGCAGCAGGACCAATCCGACGAGGAATCCCTGCAGCGCCGGCAGCATCGAAACCGCCGGCAGGTCCGCGCGCAGCAGGCCGCCGAGAATCTCGGCGATGAAGAACTGGGCGACGAAACCGATCGAGGTGCCGATGGCGCACGCGGCCAGGCCCAGCAGGACAAATTCGCCGCCGAACAGCAGCAGCAGCCGGTTCTGCGTCGCGCCGAAGCAACGCATCACCGCACAGCCATCGAGGTGCCGTTCGACGAAGCGGCGCGTGCCCAGGGCGATGGCGACGCCGGCGAGGATCGCGGCGAGCAGCGCGGTCAGTCCAAGAAAACGTTGCGCGCGCTCGATCGCGCCACGCACTTCGGGCCGCCCGCTCTCCAGGTTCTCGGCCCGTTGGCCGCGCTCCATCTTGTCTTTCGCCCAAGTTTCGAGCGCCGTCACTTTCTCCGGCGCTCCGGCGGCGTACAGGTAGTGCCAGACCCGGCTCCCGGTCTGCACCAACCCGGTTGCCGGCACGTCATCGATGTTCATGAACAGGCGCGGCGCGATGTTGAAGAAATTGGCGCCGCGTTCCGGCTCCAGCGTGAGGATCGCGGCGATCTCAAAGGTCGCGGCGCCGAGATTGAGCCGGGAACCGACCGGGGCGGAAAGCGCGGTCACCAGGCGTTCTTCGATCCACACGGTGCCGGGTTTCGGCCCCGCGAGCGCCGCAGCATCGGGCGCGTTTACCGCGGGCGCGATGCGCAGCCTGCCGCGCAGCGGGTAATTATCGGAAACCGCCTTGACACCGGCCAACACCGAACTCTCGCCCCTGATCGCCATGCTGATGAAGGTCGTCGCCCGCGCGCGCTCCAGGCCGCGGCGCGCGATCTCCTCGGCGATCCCGCCTTGCCAGGGATGGTCGGATACCAGCACCAGATCGGCGCCAAGCAATTGATGTGCGTCGCGCACCAAGGCGCGGCCCACGCGATCGGCGAAAAACGCGACGCTGGTGATGCTCGCCACGGCCACCACCAGCGCCATCGCCAGCACGCGCAACTCGCCCGCGCGCCAGTCGCGCAGCAGCATCTTGAAGGAGTGAACCATGCAGGAGTGAACCATGCCGGATCGCTTCATCCCGCCGCGATCTGCCCGGCCACCAGGCGGATCACCCGGCCGCAACGCTGCGCCAGATGCTCGTCATGCGTAACCATGACAAGCGTGGTGCCGAAACTGCGGTTCAATTCGAAGATCAGGTCGATCACGCCCGTGCCCGCCGCCGCATCCAGGCTGCCGGTCGGCTCGTCCGCGAACAGCAGCTTGGGCCGCACCGAGAATGCGCGGGCGAGCGCCACGCGCTGCTGCTCGCCGCCCGACAGGTGCTTGGGGTAATGCGACAAGCGCTCGCCCAGGCCCACCTTCGCAAGAATCTCGCGCGCAACGGCTTCAGCGTCCGCGCGCCCCGCCAGTTCCAGGGGCAGCATCACGTTCTCCAGCGCGCTCAGCGACGGCAGAAGCTGGAACGACTGGAACACGAAGCCGACCAGGCGGCCGCGCAGTTCGGCACGCGCGTCCTCGTCCAGCCTGAAGAGGTCTGCTTCGTCCACTTCAACCGTACCCACGGTCGGCGTATCGAGGCCCGCCAGGATCGCCAGCAGCGTGGATTTTCCGGAACCCGAGGCGCCGACGACCGCCACCGCATCGCCCGCCGTGACGCTCAGATCTATTTCGCGCAGAATGACAAGATCACTGGAGCCGCTTTTGACCGTCTTGCCGATGCCGCGCGCGCTGAGAATCGTTTTTTTGTTGTTTTCGCTTTTGTCGTTCATATGCCTGGGATTCGCGGCATCCGCCGCCAATGGTAAAACGGTGCTGGTTTACGGCGACAGCCTGTCGGCGGCGTACGGCATGCCGGAGCGGCGCGGCTGGGTGGCCCTGCTCGAGGAACGGTTAAAGCGCGAGCGGCCGTATTATAACGTCGCCAACGCGAGCATTTCCGGCGAAACCACGGCCGGCGGGCTGGCGCGCATCGACAAGGTCCTCGAGCGCGAGAGGCCCGCGATTCTGATTCTCGAACTGGGCTCGAATGACGGCCTGCGCGGGCTGCCTGTCGCGGCGATGAAGAAGAACCTCGCCGCCATCATAGAACGCTCGCAGAAGGCAGGCGCCAAGGTGCTGCTGGTGGGCATGCGCCTGCCGCCCAACTACGGCGAGGATTACGCCAGGGCCTTCGAGCGCGCCTTCACCGACCTGGCGAAGAGCCACCGCACCGCGCTGCTGCCGTTCCTGCTCGAAGGCTTCGGCGAAAAAGCCGAACTGTTCCAGGCCGACCGCATCCACCCGGCCGAAGCGGCCCAGCCTGGAGTGCTGAAGAACGTCTGGAAGCCGCTCGCGCCGCTGTTCGGGAAAAAATAGTCAGGAGAAGTTCAGCCGCGCCGCGCCGGTACCCATCCGCCCTATGCGCCGCGCGTGCGCGAACCCGCGCTTGGCGAACTCGGCGAGCACGGCTTGCTCCGCCTCCGGTGCACAGGCCACCAGCAGCCCGCCGCTGGTCTGCGGGTCGGTGATCAGTTTGCGCTGCCACTCCGGCGCGCCGGCAGGCAGCGAGACGTCCTGCCCGTAGCCCTTCCAGTTCCGGTCGGAAGCCCCGGTAGCAACGCCTTGCTTGAGCCATTCGACTGCTTCTGGAATAACCGGCAGATCGTCGAACTTCACCGCTGCGGAAAGCTTCGAGCCGCGGCAGATTTCCAGCAGGTGTCCGGCCAGGCCGAAGCCCGTCACGTCGGTGAGCGCGTGCACCTCCGGCATCTCGGCGAGCGCAATGCCCGGCGTATTCAGCTTTGTCGTGGATTCGATCATCGCGGCATAGCCGGCGTCCGAAAGCTGGCCCTTCTTCAGCGCCGCCGAAAGGATGCCGACGCCCAGCGGCTTGCCGAGGATGAGCACATCGCCGGGTTTTGCGGTGGAATTTTTCTTGACTTTTTCAGGGTGAACAATCCCGAGCGCGACCAAACCGTAGATCGGTTCGAGCACGTCGATGGAATGACCGCCGGCGATAGGAATGCCCGCTTCCGCGCACACCGATTCGCCACCGGCGAGGATCCTGCCGATCACCTCGAGCGGCAGCTTGTCCAGCGGCATGCCGACCAGCGCCAGCGCGAAGATCGGCTTGGCGCCCATCGCATAGATATCGGAGATGGCATTGGTCGCCGCGATACGCCCGAAATCGTAGGGGTCGTCGACGATCGGCGTGAAAAAGTCGGTGGTCGCGACCAGCGCCTGCGTGTCGTTCAGCTTGTACACCGCCGCGTCATCCGCGGTCTCGGTACCAACCAGCAGTTCCTTGGGCAGCCCCCGGATCGGCGTCGCGGCCAGCAGTTCGGCCAGAACGGCCGGCGCAATCTTGCAGCCGCAGCCGCCGCCATGGCTGAAATCGGTGAGGCGGATTTTTTCAAGCACTGC
Source organism: Nitrosovibrio sp. Nv4 (assembly GCA_945906765.1). GTDB lineage: Bacteria > Pseudomonadota > Gammaproteobacteria > Burkholderiales > SG8-39 > RBG-16-66-20. The sequence goes on from CAMDRF010000054.1 coordinate 10,263, forward strand.
GGTCATGTTCTTCCTTCTGATTTATCGACTTGATTCTAACTTAGGGCGCAAGTCCTGAACCCGGAAAAGATGTCGCCCCGGTCCGGCGTATAGAAATTGCGGAAGGTATTGCGCATCAGTCGCGCCGGGGTCGAAAAGCTTGCACCCCTCAGCACCTTGTGCGCGCCGAACCAGGGTTCGGAGTATTCCTTGTAAGGATCGACCAGGAAACCTGGATACGCGCCGAACGTGCTTGCCGTCCACTCCCAGACACCCGCGCCAGGCGGTAGATGTCCGCCTGATACGGCCATTTCCCACTCGGCCTCGGCCGGCAGGCGCCGTTTCGCCCAGGCGCAATACGCCCGCGCCTCGTTCCAGTCGACATGCCGCACGGACTCGCCCGCCTCCAGTGGCAGCCAGCGGTCGAATCGCCGCTCGAGCCACGCACTTTCCTGTTTCTTCCAGTAGCGCGGCGCGGCGCCGCCCGCCTCGACGAACGCAAGGTACTGCGCGTTGCTCACCGGGGAGCGCGCGATGCGGAACGGCGCGATCTCCACTTCGTGCCCCCACTTTTCGTTGTCGAAAACGAAACCACCGCCAGGCCTTGCACCAAGCGTGAAATTGCCGCCTTCGATTTCGATGTCTTCCTTTGAATTGAAAGAAGAATGCAATGCAGAAACAGCAACAAGATCCGCATAGCCGAGCGTCTGCCGCGTGTAGTGAAACGCCTCGGCGTGCATGTCTTCGTGAAACGTTACGAGTCTCACGAAGTATTGCAGCGAAGCGCTCTCCGGCTCGCGTGCCAGCCGCTCGCGCACCAACTCGAGCACCCTTTCGCCGTAGGCGCGGGTCGCCTTGAGATCGGGCAGCGGCAGGTCCCAGCGCGTGTCGTGCGCCACAGCGGACGAATCGTAGAGGGCGTCGGCGCTCGGCAGGATCGAATCGCCGAGCGAACCGTCCGCGCGCAGGCGCAGGCACCAGCGCTCCTGGAACCAGGACACGTGTCCGATTTCCCACAGCGGCGGATTTAGAATGGCGAGCTTCGGCCCGAGCAATCGCTCGCCCTCCAGGTCGCAGGTGACGAGGATGGCACGCGCACGGGCGTCCAGAAGATCGCTTTCCAGCCGTGCGGGCTCAGGCATGCGCGGGTCGGCTAACATGACGCCAAGTCTAGCCCAGCCTTATGGCCCAACTTTCGATCGTCACGCCCGCCCGCGCGGGCACGCGCAACGGCAACCGCCATACCGCCCAGCGTTGGGCCGGATTTCTACGCACGCTCGGACACCGGGTGTCGGTGATGGTGGAATGGAACGGCAAGCCCTGCGACCTGCTGCTGGCGCTGCACGCGCGCCGCAGCCACGCGTCCATCCTCGACTACCGGACGCACCATCCGGCGGGGCCTCTTGTTGTCACGCTTACCGGAACGGACCTGTACCAGGACCTGCCGGCCTCGCGCGAAGCCCGTCAATCGCTGCAGTTGGCCGACAGGGTCATCGTCCTGCAGGAAGATGCCCTTCGCCTGCTACATCCGGCGATCCGGGAAAAGACGCGCATCGTTTATCAGTCCGCCAATCCCTCCGTCCGCCGAGCGCCGCCACGCGGCCGGTTTCGCCTGGCCGTTGTCGGCCATCTGAGGGTAGAGAAGGATCCTTTTCGGACCGCGAAGGCGCTGGCGTTCCTGCAGGAGAAGGGCAATCTTGAAGTAATTCAGATCGGCGATGCGCTGTCGCCGCTGATGAAACTCGAAGCGCAAAAGCATATGCGCCGCGATGCCCGCTACCGCTGGCTCGGCGGCCGCACCCACGCGCAGACGCTCGGTTGGATCGCGCGCAGCCACCTGCTCGTCGTCAGCTCCGTCATGGAGGGCGGCGCCAACGTCATCAGCGAGGCGGCGCGCATCGGCACGCCGGTGCTGGCCTCGCGCATGTCGGGCAACCTGGGCATGCTCGGCCGCAACTACCCCGGCTATTTCCGGCTCTTTGACGAGCAAGCATTGAGCAGATTGATTGGAAAACTGATTGAAGAAATAAAATACCTTCAAATGCTCAAGCGTGCGCTGGCGGCCCGGCGCCACTTGTTCGCACCCGCCGCCGAGCGAGCCGCGCTCGCCCGCGTGGTGCGCGAGGCGCTCGGACGAAGGGCGTAAAATCCTCCGCATGAGACCGGCAGCCCGCAGCAGCGTTCCTGTGGAGGCCGCATCGCTGCAGGATTGCGACGCGATCCTCGACACGCGCTCGCCCGCCGAGTTCGCCGAAGACCATATTCCGGGTGCGATTTCCTGTCCGGTGCTCGACAACGAGGAACGTGCGCGTGTCGGCACGATGTACAAGCAGGCCTCGCCGTTCGATGCCAAAAAGCTCGGCGCCGCGCTGGTGGCCAGAAATATCGCGCGCCACATTGAAGTGCTGTTCATGGAAAAAGACAGGAACTGGAGACCGCTTGTTTATTGCTGGCGCGGCGGCAAGCGTTCGGGCGCGATGGGGCACATCCTGCGCGAGGTGGGCTGGGACGCGAGAACGCTCGAAGGAGGCTACAAGGCCTACCGGCGCTACGTCGTCGACGCCTTGTCTGCCCTGCCGCAGAAGTTCACATTCAAAGTGATTCATGGCGTCACTGGCAGCGGCAAGAGCCGCCTGCTGCGCTCGCTGCACGCTGCCGGCGCGCAGGCGCTCGACCTCGAGGATCTCGCCGCGCATCGCGGCTCGGTGCTCGGCACCCTGCCGCAGCGGCCACAGCCTTCGCAGAAAATGTTTGAAAGCCTGCTCTTGAAATCTCTTATTGCCATGGATTTTTCTAGAGAAATTTATGTCGAAGGTGAGTCAAGAAAAATCGGCCAGTTGCAGATCCCGGATGCGCTGATCGAGCGCATGCGCGCGAGCGAATGCCTGCTGCTCGACACCGGCGCCGAGACGCGCATTGCGCTGCTGCTGGACGAATACCGGCATTTTTTCGCCGAACCGGCGGCGCTTGGCGTGCAACTGGACTGCCTGGTCGGCTTGCATGGCCGCGAGAAAGTCGACGCATGGAAGGCGCTGGTGGCCGCCGGCGAATGGCAAACGCTCGTCGCGCGGCTGCTGGAAGACCACTACGACGCCGCGTACCGGCGTTCGGCGGCGCAAAATTTCCCGCGCCTTGCCCAGGCACGGACGTTGCCGCTGAATTCTGCCGAACAATCCGCATTCGACCTGCTTGCAAGCGGCATCACGACAAACTTCGGCCGGATTACTCCGCCTTCGCGCCTAAGGCCTTGATCACCTTGGCCCATTTGATGCGCTCGCTCCGGATATAGGCGCCGAACTGTACTGGGAGCAGTCATGTAGCCACCTTGTATGTCGATTCTATTCCCACCCGTGGCGCGGATCGGCGAAAATGCGGAGAACCACGACGGAGATGCGCATGCTCAAGTTCTTTTTCAACGGTTCGCCCAACCCCACCAAAGTCGCCCTGTTCCTGGAAGAGGCCGGCATTGCCTACGAACCGTGCCCGGTCGACACCCGCAAGGGCGAACAGTTCGGGGCCGCGTTTCTGGCGATCAACCCGAACGGCAAAGTACCGGCGATCGTGGACGGCGACGTGACGGTGTTCGACAGCAATGCGATCCTGCTGTATCTCGCCGAAAAAACCGGCAAGTTCCTGCCGACGGGTTCGCCGGCAGCGCGCGGCGAAATGCTGTCGTGGTTGATGTTCGTGGCGACCGGGGTCGGCCCTTTTTCCGGCCAGGCGGTTCACTTCCGCCACCACGCGACCGAGAAGCAGCCCTACGCGCATAACCGCTACCAGTACGAGGCAGCGCGCCATTTCGGCGTGCTCGAAGCCCACCTCGCCAGGCGCCGCTACATGGTCGGCGACACGTACACGATCGTCGACATGGATGTATGGGGCTGGGCGCGCATGCTCACGTTCATCCTGGGCGACGGCGCCTGGGACAAATTCCCGAACCTGAAGCGGTTGCACGACGAAATCTCCGCCCGCCCCGCCGCCGCGCGCGCGGTCGCGCTGAAGGACAAGCACAAGTTCAAGGCCGAGATGGACGACGAAGCGCGCGGGCACATGTTCAAGCACCTGGCGGCAAGCGCTGCCTGACGCGCGGTCAGTTCAGGACACGCACACTCACGCTGCCGCCCAAATCTCGGACAGCACTTCGGCCTGTTCGAGAACCGTCTGCGTGGCCTTGTCCTGCTTGTCCGGCGGATAGCCGTACTTCCGCAGGATGCGCTTGACGATGACCCGTAGTTGGGCGCGCACGTTCTCGCGCACGGTCCAGTCGATGGTGACATTCTTCTTCACGGTCGCCACCAGCTCGCGGGCGATGTCGGCGAGCGTCGGCTCGCCGAGCACTTTCACCGCGCTGTCGTTGACTTCCAGCGCGTCGTAGAAGGCCAGCTCGTCCTCGGTCAGCTTGAGCGCCTCGCCCCGCGCGTTGGCGGCGCGCATGTCCTTCGCGAGCTGGATCAGCGCTTCGATGACCTGTGCCGTCGCGATGGCGCGGTTCTGGTACTGGCGCACCGCCTGCTCCAGCAGCTCGGCAAAGGAGCGCGCCTGCACCACGTTACGCTTCGAGCGCGCCTTGATCTCACCCTTCAAGAGCTTTTGCAGCAGTTCCACCGCGAGGTTGCGCTGCGGCATGCCGCGCACTTCATTGAGGAACTCATCCGAAAGAATGGAAATGTCCGGCTTCTTCAAGCCGGCCGCGGCAAAGATGTCCACCACGCCATCGGAGATCACCGCCTTCGAGATGATCTGCCGGATGGCGTGCTCCAACTCCTCGTCCATCCTCTGTTCGCCGGGAGTGCTTTTCGCCAGCACTGCCCGCACGGCCTGGAAGAAGCCCACGTCATCGCGGATCTTCAGTGCCTCTTCGTGCGGCACCGCGAGCGCAAAGGCCTGGCCCAATTCAGTCACTGCGCGCAGCAGCCGCAGCTTGCCATCCTTCTGAGCAAGGATGTGTTCTTGCGCTAACGGCAGCAGCGAGAGCCTGCTCTGCGGGGTTCCCGTGGTCCAGTGCGACCAGTCCAAACCATGAAAGAGGCCACGGCAGATTTCATACTTCTCCAGCATCACCGCCACAGCCTCGGCTTGATCGATCGCCGTTTTTCCGGTACCACCGCTCTCCGTGTACGTCGCCAGCGCTTTCTTGAGTTCGTCGGCGAGTCCCAGGTAGTCCACCACTAGCCCGCCCGGCTTGTCCTTGAAAACTCGGTTCACGCGCGCGATCGCCTGCATCAGCCCGTGCCCGCGCATCGGTTTGTCCACGTACATCGTGTGCAGGCTCGGCGCGTCGAATCCGGTGAGCCACATGTCGCGCACGATGACGATCTGGAACGGATCCTTCGGCTCGCGGAAGCGCTGCGCGAGCGTTTCGCGGCGCGGCTTGTTGCGAATATGCTGCTGCCACGGGAGAAGGTCAGACGCCGAACCGGTCATCACCACCTTCATTGCACCCCGCTCGTCGTCTGCGCGATCCCAGGCGGGCCGCAGCAGCGCGATTTCGCGGTACAGCTCGACGCAGATGCGCCGGCTCATGCATACGACCATCGCCTTGCCGTCCATCGTGGCGAGGCGGTTCTCGAAGTGTTCCACCAGGTCGCGGGCGATGAGCTTGATCCGGTTCTCTGACCCGACCACGGCTTCGAGCTGCGCCCAGCGGCTCTTGAGCTTCTCCTTGCGTTCGACCTCTTCCCCTTCGGTCGCCTCCTCGAACTCCGGGTCGATCTTCGGCCGCTCGCTCGCCTTCAACTCCAGCTTGGCCAGGCGGCTCTCGTAGTAGATGGGCACCGTGGCGCCATCGATGACCGCGCGCTGAATGTCGTAGACGCTGATGTAGTCGCCGAATACCGCGCGCGTGTTGGCGTCGGTCTGCTCGATGGGCGTGCCGGTGAAGCCGATGAACGAGGCATTGGGCAGCGCGTCGCGCATGTGACGGGCGAAGCCGTCGATGAAATCGTACTGGCTACGGTGCGCTTCGTCGGCGATAACGACGATGTTGCGCCGCTCCGAGAGCACGGGGTAACGATCGCCCTTCGTCCCATCCCCTTCCTTGGGCGGGAAGAACTTCTGGATCGTCGTGAACACCACGCCGCCTGAGGCCACCTTGAGTTTTTCGCGCAGGTCGGCACGGTCGGCCGCCTGCACCGGCGGCTGACGCAGCAGTTCGCGGCAGCGGGCGAAAGTGGCGAAAAGCTGGTCGTCCAGGTCGTTGCGGTCCGTCAGCACCACGAGGGTCGGATTCTCCATCGCCGGATGCAGAATGATGCGGCCGGCGTAGAAGGCCATGGACAAGCTTTTCCCCGACCCCTGCGTGTGCCACACCACGCCCACACGCCGGTCACCGGGGTCGCCACCCGGTTTGCGCGTTTCGTAACGACCAGGGTGTCCACCCGCCTGATTCGCTGCCGCCTTTGCCGCGCGCAACGTCTCTTCCACTGCCACGTTTACCGCGTGGAACTGGTGATAGCCCGCCATCTTCTTGACGAGCTTGCCGCCGCCCTCGTCCTCGAACACGAGGAAGTACCGTACCAGGTCCAAGAAGCGTCGCTGCTCGAACACGCCTTCCAGCACCACCTGCAACTCGGCCAGGTGCGTCGCCGCATCTTCCCGCCCGCTGATCGTCCGCCAGGGCTTGAACCACTCCTTGCCCGCGCCGAGCGCGCCGATGCGCGCCTGCACGCCGTCGGACACCAGCAGCGCCGCATTGGTGGCGAAGAGCGCAGGGATCTGCGCCTGGTAAGTCTGGAGTTGCTGGTGCGCGCTCCAGACCGTGGCGTTCTCGTCGGCCGGATTCTTGAGTTCGATCACCGCCAGCGGCAAGCCGTTCACGAACAGCACCACGTCCGGCCGGCGCGTGTGCTGCTCCTCGGCGACGCTGAACTGGTTGACCGCGAGCCAGTCGTTGTTGCCGGGCTTCTCGAAATCGATCACCCGCGCCTGCGCGCCCGCGATGGAACCGTCCGCGCGGCGATACTCCACCGTTACTCCCTCCACCAGCATCCGATGCACGGCGCGGTTGCGCTCCAGCAGCGACGGCGCATCGGTGCGCGTCAGCTTGCGGAACGCGTCTTCGTGCGCGTCGGCGGGCAGCTCCTTGTTAAGGCGCGCCAGCGCCTGACGCAAGCGGCCTTCCAGCACCACGTCGCGGTAGGTCGGATCACTGCGCTCGGCGGCGGGCATGCCGGCCGCAATGTCGGGGCCGTGGAGAACGGCGTAGCCCAGGCCTTGCAACCAAGCGAGCGCGGCCTCTTCGACGACGGATTCGGTGAAAGGGTTCATTTGGGTTGCGCTCGTTCGCGCGCCAGACGCAACGGATCGGCCATGAAGTGCCGGACCTCCGCGACCACTTGCGCCAATGCCGGAGCGTCCAACCGGTTCTTGGCGAGAAACGCCTTCCATTGCGCGCGCTTGGTCGCATCCTCCGCAAATTCGTTGCTGAGTCCGATGGGTATTTCATTCGGTAGGGCGGTTCCGCGACGGGCGAAAGTTGCGGCAACCGCATCGGCAAGTGTTGCCGCATCCAGGACACCTTCCCGCGCCAAGGCACGCAGATCGAAGTAATCCTTCATGCGGCTATTGGTCATGCCAATGCTGACGATCGCTTCGAACTTCTCGGCGGCGACAGTCGCGCGCGGATAGGCGCGCAGCCGGGGCGCGGGCTGATCCCCCAGCATAACCGGGTAGTCAATCTCTTCCGGTCCGGGCGTAACCGCGTCACCGTAGCCGACATCGAGTTGTACGGTGGAGCGGGCTTTGCCGAGCAAGCCAACCAGCCTCACGCGCAGGCCACCGTAGCGGGTGTCCTCGCGGATTTCTTTGATAGCGATCGAACCCGCATCGAACACCATGCCGTCGTCCACCGGAATGTTGCAGATGGTGCGCACCGCATCGCCAAGCAGCGCGGCATCGGGCGGGCCGAAGCCGAGAAAGTCCGCGTCACGGGTTGGGCGGTGCGGTTCCTGGAACCAGAGGTCGAAAAGCAACGCGCCCTTGAGCCAGAATTGTTCGCGCAGATCGGAGATCGACAATCGGTAGAGAAAACGCTCCACCGCGTAGCGCACCAGCGTCAGGTTGAAATCCTCGCCCCGCTCCTTGGTTCGCGCGAACAGCCGCGCATGCACGGAGGCGATGAGGCCCGCGTTCACGCGACCGCCTCAAGGTAAGGCCGCATCACGTTCGACACGCGGTTCAGCTTGGCGTAGCGCCACAGTTCATCGGCGTTCACCTTCTTTTCGCGGCGCGCCTCGCGCAGCGCCTCCAGCGCCACGTCGAGTCCGATCTTGTTGCGGAACTTGAAACAGTCCACGACCGTCTTCGCCACGCTCGTCACGCGCACGGCTGTGCCGTCGACGCGGTGTGTCTCGACGCCCGCCGAGAGTGATGCAGCGGAGAACCGCATCGTTCGCAGAGACGGATAGTCGAGCCGCGGCGGATGCGCCTTGTTGCCGATTGCGATCCAGACCTCGAAGGGCGCCTGAGTCGTCAGATCGTGAAAGCGCAGCGCGGTGAGCAGGCAAAACAGCACCCCGGGGGCGCGCTTGGCGACCGCCGCCAGCGCTCCGTGCTCGGAACTCTGATAGCCAGGTGCCGCGTAAAGCCCCCGTGCAACGCGGACGAGCTCGCCGGCAGCGACCATGCGCGAAAGCTGGGCGCGCGTCGCGCCTGCTGCGACCAGATCGCGAGAGCGAACGGTGCCGGAGCGGCGAACAAGCGACTGAACCTTATGGATGCCGGAAGCCATGCCGGCATTGTTCCATAGCTTCGGTAGTTATGGACAAGTACCGAGCTAATGGAACTGGATCGGGCATGATATCGAGACCGTGCCTGATGGCCCAGCCGAGGCTTTCGAGCCAGGCGAGCGGTAACGCTTGGACCCGGATTCCGGCTTATCCAGCTTGATCAACTTGGCATCCGTGCAGTCACGGATGATCCGGGAGGCTCTTTACCTGTTGCCGTAGTTACGCAGCCTCCGCCAGCGAATCGCTCAGGCGCAAACGCACCCACCCCAGCAGCACAAGATTTCTGATCGCACTGGCGATGGCCTGCTGTTTCTCCTCCGTGCGCCAGCTCTTCTTCCATTCGAGGAGGTAGTCGAGAAGCTGCTGTTCCGTCACTTCCTCGTTCGGATGCGCCTGCTTCAACTGGCGGCTGGCGAAAAGCACCGTCAGCACTTCCTCCGCCTGCTCCGTATTCTTTACCCGGCTGAACAGATCCACTGTCTTTGCGATCTTGCGTTCATGCCGTTCGATTTCCGCGCGAAACTTCAGCCGGTCGTGCTCGTACTGCGGCCCCACGCGCAACGCCATCATGCGGCCCAAGTGCTGCTCCTGCAGCCAGTTGCGATTGGCGAACTCGTGAAGCGCCAGCTTCACCTCTCCCGCAAACGGTCCGTAGCTTCCTTTGCCGAAGTGAAAACCGGTGGCCACGCCCATTTCCGTCACGACGTAGCAAATCTTCTGAAAGATGGTCCGGCCCACCGGATTGGCGTACGGCTGCTGCTCCAGTTCGCGCAGCACTTCCATCAGCACGATCTACTCCGGATTCATCTTTTCGTGCTTCCGGCCCTTGCCTTCCAGGCTCATCTGCGAAGGCATCGCGAGATAGTCGAGCGTCAATTCCTGCTTCGGCGTGCCGAACGGCGCGTAGATCTCGATCTCAATCGGCAGTTGGTGCAACTTGCGGTACATCAGCGGCCCCACCTCCGACCACTCCAGCCCACCATTGCCGCAGCCGAGAGGCGGCATCGCGACGCTGTGTATTCCCCATTCGGCAAAGTGAAGAACGAAGTGGTCGAGCCCCCGTTCAATGTCGCTCAACCGCGACGGTCCGCGCCAATGATTCTTCGTCGGAAAATTCACGATCCATCGTCCCAACGGATCATGGAAGAGATACGGCTCACCGAGCCGCACCTGCTTGCGCAGGCAGCGCGCCGCATAGTCCTCGAAGTTGGCGGGAAAGCGCTTCTTGAACTCCAGCGCCACACCCTTGCCCATCACGCCAACGCAGTTGACGGTGTTCACCAGCGTCTGGGCGCCGCTCTCGAAGAGGTCTCCAATCAGTGCCTTGAACATGGCGCTATTCTGCACTCGTCAGCGGAAAAATAGCACGGGATCAATAGCTACGGTCTCACGCAGGCTCGACGATCTTTTCCGCATCCTTCACCCGCAGCTCACCGGAGATGAGCTTGGGCAGCAGCGAGTCGCGCAGGGCGACGAGGTTGCGAGATTCGAGTTCGTTCTCTGCCATCCTTGCGAAAAATGAACCATTGAGCATCGAGAATCGTTCGAGCACTTGGTCGCTCGGCCGGACCACTTGCGTTGCGATGACAACCTCGGGGCGAACTGCCGGATAGGCTCCGCCGTCTGCCAAATGCGCGAGCGCTTCGATGTTCTCCGCAATCGTCGCCGCCAGATAAATAAACTGCGCGTATTCCGTTCTGCGCGGTCGCAGAACGGCAAATCCCGTGCTCCCGGTAAGCCCATCTACGGAAATGAAGGCATAGGAACCGTTGCCGGGTCTCACCGTCCCGACGATCGTATCGTCTTGGCGTAGCACACGTTGCGCTCGGCTCGGCGCGTCTTGCTGCGCATAGCCTGTCACCGCTTCGATATGACCCCACTTTGTGTTCGACAGATCGACATATTTGATGATCTCTGGGCGTGTTTGCTTCGACCAGCTTTCCGGGTTCAATGACGCAAAATCTGCGAGAGTCCCCACTTCCCACCCCTTCGGAATCTCCCCCAACTCCGAGTCCTCGAAGGAATCCGGAAACAGGTCGGCGAGGCGCTTGGGCAACCCGGGGGCACGGCCTTCGACCTTGGCGCGGACGGGGTCGAAGTCCACGAACCACGACTTGAAGAGCGCTCGCGCCATCGCCTCCAGCGTCTCGTTCATCCGCCGGTTCAGCTCGAACTTGTCGTCAAGCGTGCCGAGGATGTGGGCGATGGTGCGTTGTTCGGGGAGGCTCGGTATAGGAATCTCAAGTCGCGACAGATCGCTGCCAGTTATGCCCGCGACCGCGACCTGACGGCGAATGGTATCTAGAGAGTGAAAGCCGGCAGCTGAGTTGAAGAAGTAGTAGAGATAAAGCGGGTCCGCTTTCAGTCGATCCGGGCGTGCGCGAATTATCGAAGACTCAAAGGTCGTAGGCTCATCGATGTCGAGCACAACGCTACATTTGCCTGCCCCTTCTGCCGTCAACGAGCGGCGCGCAAATATTAGGTCGCCTTCCGCAAGCATGAACCGCTCGGTTTCAGATTTAGACAGTTCAACCCTTTTCATTGGAACTGCGCGAAGTCGAGGGTGCGCGAACAACTCGCCCATGTTCACGATCTTCGCGCCGCGACCGTGAAATCCCTTTGGCTTGTAGATCCCGTTGCGAACGGGCTCGGCGAGCAGTCGCTCGAAAGGGATGGCTTGCCACTCACCCGCCATACCCAAGCTCCTTCAGGTTGGTGGCGATCGCAGCGTCCAGCTTCGCGGCTTCCGCCTGCTGCTCGCGCAGCGTCGCGGTGAGCCGCTTCATCGTTCATCCTCCCCGCGCCCGAGCTCCGCCTCGATCTCCTCAATGCTGGGCAGATTGGTATCCAGCGGTTCGGGCAGTGCGCGCACGAGTTGGTATTCCGCCACGCCGATGGGCTTGCTGATCCCGGAGAGGGCATATTCGGCGACGAGGCGGTTCTTGGTTTTGCAGAGCAAGAGGCCGATGGTGGGCTGGTCGTCCGGGGCCTTGATTTGGGCGTCCACCGCGGCGAGATAGAAGTTCAGTTGGCCGGCGTGGTCGGGCTTGAAGGCCATTCCCTTGAGTTCCACCACCACATAGCATTTCAGGCGGGTGTGATAGAAAAGCAGGTCGATGAAAAACTCGTCGCCATCCACTTCCAGCCGGAATTGCCGCCCGACAAACGCGAAACCCGCCCCGAGTTCGAGGAGAAACCGGGTGATGTGCCGAATGAGGGCGTTTTCGATGTCGCGCTCATGGGCCTCGTCGCCGAGGCCGAGAAAGTCGAACAGGTAGGGGTCCTTCAAGGCTTCGATGGCGAGTTGGGCGTGCGGCGTGGGGAGGTGGCGGTCGAAATTGGTGATGGCGACGCCCTGGCGCAGGTGGAGCTGGTTTTTGATGTGAACGTCCAGCGTGGGCCGCGACCAGCCATGCTGGATGACTTGGGCCGCGTACCATTCGCGCTCGGTGTCCGCGGAAATCTTGGTGAGGAGGGTGACGAGGTGGAACCAGGGCAATTGG
>CAMDRF010000055.1 GCA_945906765.1 Nitrosovibrio sp. Nv4
CTCGACGTGTTGTGGCGGCGCGAGATGGCCACCATGGCCTATCGGCCGGTGTGGACCGTCGCACGTACCTCCAAGGGACCGGAGCCGGCGATCGCATTCAGCGCCAATCGCGAGCATGAGCGCTACGTGCCGGGGCTCGAGGACAGGGCGGTGGCCCGCTACCTTGCAACCGGCGCCGGACCGATGGGCCGCTGCTGCGACTACCTGTTCGACACGGTGGCGCACCTGCGCCAGCTCGGCATCCGCGATCGCAGGCTGGAGGCGCTCGAGACGAAAGTCAGGGCGCTTGGCACGATGCAACAATGATGCGTACCTGGATTCCCGCTTTCGCGGGAATGACGCTCGCACTCTCCGCCGCGGCGCAGGAGGTCGCGGTGGACGTGGGCCACTATGCGGCGGAGCCGGGCGTGATTTCCGCGAGCGGCGTGCCTGAGTTTGAATTCAATCTTGCCCTTGCTTCCGAAGTAAAAGCAGAACTGGAAAAACATCAGATTGACGTCCGCCTGATCGGCGAGCGGGGCGACTACGCTGTGCTGCACCACCGCACGCGTGACGCGCGCGGCGCGGACCTGTTCGTCTCCATCCACCACGACTCGGTGCAGGAACGCCTGCTGCCGCAGGCGGACCGCTTCGCCGGCTTTTCGCTATTCATATCAAGGCAGAATCCAAAGCAGGAAAGAAGCCTGGCTTGCGCCAGCGCCATCGGTGCGAAACTGAGGGGCGCCGGCTTCACGCCCTCGCGCTACCATGCCGATCCGGTGCTGGGCGAATCGCGGCCCTTCGCCGACGAGACGAACGGGGTGCACTACTATGACAATCTTGCGGTGGCGCGCACCGCCGCGATGGCTTCGGTGCTGGTGGAGGCGGGCGTGATCGTCAATCGGGAAGAGGAGCAGAGGATGCGCGATCCGCAAGTTCGCCGGCGGATCGCCGCCGCCGTGGCCGGTGGCGTTCGCGAGTGCCTTGCGAGGGAGCCGTAGTGCGACTCGCCGTTGCCGTGCTGATGGTTCTCTGGATCGCTCCCTGCGCCGCCGACCTGTACCGCTGGGTCGATCCGGAAACCGGCTCGGTGAAGTTCTCCAGCTATCCGCCGCCCTGGTTCAACGACCCGGCGAAGCAGCGGCGCGCGCCGAAAGTCGAAGTCATCGCGCCGGCCAGAACGGCGCCGGCGTTCGAGCCCAGGCCTGAGGCGGACGGTGCACCCGTGGCGCCGCCGGCCGCCGATGTGCCGCGCGGCGACCGGCACGGACTCTTGAAGCTGTTGGCGCAACGGGCTGCAGCATTGATTTCGTCGCCGCCGGAAGCAATGGGCAAGGCATACATCGACTTGGTTGAACCTCTTCAGCAGTTGGAAAAACTAGATCGGCAATTCAAGTCTGTGGATCCGAAGGACGAGGCAGGACGCCTCGAAGACAAATCGCAAATCGCCGTGCCCCTGGAGAGGCACCGTACGATGCTGTTGCAGCAAATTTCATCGCTGAGTCCGCCTCCTTTGGGTTCTCCGCCTGACAAGATCGACAATGCGTGGGCCAGTACGCAACGGTTGCTGGCCGCGCTCGGATGGATGGATAGTGCGATTGTTGGCATCAATCCCAGAAAGGCGAATTCCCGGCACTTTGAGATGAATGCACTGATCGACAAGCTTGTCGCTCAGTGGGAGCCATACGTCGATCCCGGTTTGTTGAGAAAAAATCGTGACCGCTGAGTTCCGTCACGAAATGGTCGACGCCGACGGCCTCCGCCTTCATTGCGCGGTGGCTGGCGACGCGGGCCGCCCGCTGATGCTGTTCCTGCACGGCTTCCCGGAATTCTGGGCGGCCTGGAGAACGCCCATGGCGTACTTCGCGGCGCGCGGCTGGTTGTGCGTCGCGCCGGACCTGCGCGGCTACAACCTATCGGACAAGCCCGAGGGCGTGGACGCCTACAAGGCCAAGCACCTGGTCAGCGACGTGCTGGCGGTGGCGGCGCACTACTCGAAAAGCAAGTTCGTGCTCGTCGCGCACGACTGGGGCGGCGCGATGGCCTGGGCAGTGGCGATCGGCGAGTCGCAACGGCCGCAGAGCCGCATTTCACGCCTCGTGATGATCAATGCGCCGCATCCCTACCTGTTCTGGCGCGAGCTCTCGAACAACCCGGCGCAGCAGAAGGCGAGCGAATACATGAACGTGTTCCGTTTGCCCAAGGCCGAGCGCGTGCTCTCGGAAAACAGCTACGCGCGGCTGCTCGCGGCATTCACGCACCTGGACCAAGCCTGGCGCGCCGAGCTGGTCGCGGCCTGGTCGCAGCCCGGCGCGCTGACCGGCGGCCTGAACTACTATCGCGCCTCGCCGCTCTATCCGCCCACGGTGGACGATCCCGGCGCGAAGAAGCTGCAGTTCAAGCCGGAGGATTTCATGGTGCGGGTGCCGACGCTGGTGCTCTGGGGCGAGCGCGACACGGCGCTGCTCACGGGCTGCCTCGATGGCCTCGCGCAATGCGTGCGCGACCTGAAAGTGGTGCGCTCGCCGGACGCCTCGCACTGGATCGTGCACGAAAAACCGGACCTGGTGTGCAGCGAAATCGAAAAATTCGTACGGGAGGCGCATGGCTAAAACCGCAATCAAGCTTCGGCAACTTGAATCGAGCATCGGTCAGGAGGTCGGCGTCTCGCCCTGGGTGGAAATTTCCCAGGAACGGATCGATCTGTTCGCCAGGGCGACCGAGGATTTCCAGTGGATACACGTTGATCCCGAGCGCGCCAAGGGCTCGCCTTTCGGCAGCACCATCGCGCACGGTTTCCTCACGCTGTCGATGCTGCCGAAGCTCTCCGAATCCACCTTCGAGTTCTCCGACCGCAAGATGGGCGTCAACTACGGCCTGAACAAGGTGCGCTTCACCGCGCCGGTGCCCGTGGGAGCGAAGATCCGCGGCCGCTTCGTCCTCGCCAAATACGAAAAGATCGAAGGCAACGGCGTGCAAACCACCTGGAGCGTGACGATCGAGCGCGAAGGCGGCGACAAGCCGGTTTGCGTTGCGGAATCGATCGCCAGGCACTACTTCTGATGAACAAGCGATGGCAACAGCGTCCGCCCGATTCCAACTGGGGCGATTTCGGTCCGGACGACCAGCGTGGCCGCATGAACTGGGTGACGCGCGAGAAGGTGCTGCAGGGCGTGGCCGAAGTGAGGGAGGGCCTGACCTTCGTGCTGTCGCTGCCGCTCGACTATCCCGGCGGGAGCGGGTTGAACCCGCGCCGGCACCCGCCTCGCATCGCCGCAACGCAGCGCAACGGCAAGCAGAATTTCGCCTACGAAGTGCGGCAGGACAATCCCGACCAGACGGACGTCGTCTGCGACGACCTGGTGCTGCTCACGCTGCAATACTCGACGCAATGGGATTCATTCGCGCATGTCGGCGCGCTGTTCGACGCCGACGGCGACGGCAAGCCCGAGCCCGTGTTCTACAACGGCTTTCGCGCAGGGAAAGACATTATTCCTGCAACGGAAAATACGTCGGCCGAGTCCTGGGCGAAGTTTGAAGGCAGCCGCGCCGAGGCGCTCGGCATCCAGAACCTTGCCGAACACGGCGCGCAGGGGCGCGGCGTGATGATCGACCTGCATGCGCATTTCGGACGCAAGCGGCATGCAGTTAATTTTCAGGAGTTGCAAAAGATTCTTGAAATAGATAACGTAAAAATTGAACGCGGCGACATCGTCTGCCTGCATACCGGCTTCGCCGAGATGCTGATGGAGTTCAAGAAGAACCCGACGCCCGAGGCGCTGCACCACACCTGCACCGGCCTCGACGGCCGCGACGACAAGCTGCTGCGGTGGATCTCGGACTCGGGCCTCTCGGTGCTCGCCGCCGACAACTACGCGGTGGAGCTCTTTTCCACCACGCCCTGGAAGACGGGCAGCCACGCGATGCTGCCGCTGCACCAGCACTGCCTGTTCAAGAACGGCATCCACCTGGGCGAGCTGTGGTATTTCACGCCGCTCGCCAACTGGCTGCGCCAACACAAGCGCAACCGCTTCCTGCTCACCGCCCCGCCGCTCCGGCTGCCGGGCGCCGTAGGTTCACCCGCAACCCCGGTGGCCACCGTATGAGCAAAGTCGCAATCGTTACCGGTTCTGCAACAGGCATCGGTGCGGCAACTGTATTGGAACTTTCTCGTAAAGGTTTTTCAGTTTTAATAAATTATTCCAAGAGCAAAGAGCAGGCGGAAAAGGTCGCCGCCAAGTGCAAGGACGCGATCGTGGTGCAGGCAGATGTGGGCGACGACGCGCAGTGCCGCAAGCTGATGCAGGCGGCGATGGACAAGTGGGGCCGCGTCGATGCGCTGGTGAACAACGCCGGCACCACCAAGTTCGTCAAGCACGCGGACCTGGACGGGCTCTGCGCCGAGGATTTCCTGCGCATCTACCGCTTGAACGTGGTCGGCCCGTTCCAGATGGCGCGCGCCTGCGCGCCTGCGCTGAAGGCAGGCAAGGGCGCGATCGTGAACGTGTCTTCGGTCGCCTCGCTGCTCGGCACCGGCTCGTCGATCGCCTACGCTGCGTCCAAGGCGGCATTGAATTCGCTGACCATGTCGCTGGCGCGCGTGCTCGGTCCCGAGGTGCGCGTGAACGCGGTGTGCCCCGGCTACGTGGACACGCCCTGGCAGACCGGCGCGCTCGGCCAGGAGCGCGCCAACCAGGCGGCGGCGCACTACTCGACCCTGGTACCGCTCAAGGACTACGCGCGCCCCGAGGACATCGCCGAGACCATCGTCTGGTTGATCGAAGGCGCGCGCCAGGTCACGGGCGAGACGATTTTCGTCGACGGTGGCATGCACATCTCGACTCCGCGATGAGCGGAGGGTTCGACTTCATCATCGTCGGGGCGGGTTCCGCGGGCTGCGTGCTCGCCAACCGGCTGAGTGCCGACCCGCGCCACCGCGTGCTGCTGCTGGAAGCAGGGCCGCGCGACACCGACCCCTGGATCCACATTCCGCTGGGCTACGGCAAGCTGTTCAAGAAGCCCTCGGTCAACTGGAGCTACTGGTCCGAGCCCGAACCGCAGTTGAACGGCAGAAAGATCTTCACGCCGCGCGGCAAGGTGCTGGGCGGCTCCTCCTCCATCAATGGCCTGGTCTACACGCGCGGCCAGCCCGAGGATTTCGACGACTGGGAAACGCCCGGCTGGTCCTTCGGCGAGCTGCTGCCGTACTTCAAGAAGTCCGAGGACCAGGCGGGCAAAGGATTGGGCGCCGACGCGCTGCACGGCAAGGGCGGGCCGCTCGCGGTCTCGGACCAGAACGAACCGCACGAACTGTGCGACGCCTTCATCGAGGCCGCGGTGCAGGCCGGGCATCCGCGCAATCCCGACTTCAATGGCGCACAGCAGGAGGGCGCCGGCTACCAGCAGCTCACCGCGCGCAACGGCCGCCGCTGTTCCACGGCGACGGGATACCTGAAACCGGTTTTGCACCGGGAAAATTTGAAGATTGTTACCGGCGCACTTGCTTCGAAGGTGTTGTTCGATGGCAGGAAGGCCGTTGGAGTCCAGTATCTGAAGGGCTCGGAAAAAATTGAAGTCAAAGCAAACCGGGAAGTCATTCTTTCGGGCGGTGCCATCAATTCCCCGCAACTGCTGCAGCTCTCGGGCGTCGGGCCGGCGGCGCTGCTGCGCGAGCACGGCATCCCCGTGGTTCTGGAACAGCCGAACGTGGGCGAGCATATGCAGGACCATTTCCAGGCGCGCATCGTGTTGAAGTGCACGCGGCCCATCACCGTCAACGACGACATGCAGAGCTGGTGGCGCATGGCGCGCATGGGCCTGCGCTACGCCCTGCTGCGCAAGGGCCCGCTCGCGGTGAGCGCGGGCTACGCCGGCGGTTTCTGGCGTACGCGCCCGGAACTCAAGCGTCCCGACGTGCAGACGCACTTCCTTACCTTCAGCCTGGACCGCATGGGCGAGCAGCTGCACCCGTTTTCGGGTTTCACCGCCTCGATCTGCCAGCTGCGCCCGAGCTCGCGCGGCTCGGTGCACATCAAATCTGCGGATCCGCGCACGCCGCCCGCGATCCGCTACAACTATCTCGCCACCGAGCACGACCGGCGCACCATGCTGGAGGGCATGCGCCTGTTGCGCGGCATTCTCGAGCAGCCGGCGATCCGCCCCTACATCGCTGCCGAACATGTGCCGGGGCCGCAGGTGCAGTCGGACGACGAGTGGCTGGCGTACTTTCGCGATACGGGGTCCACCATCTATCACCCCACCTGCACCGCCATGATGGGAACCGGGCCTGACGCGGTCGTCGATTCGCGCCTGCGCGTGAAGGGCCTTGAAGGCCTGCGCGTGGTGGATGCCTCGGTGATGCCGGCGGTGGTTTCGGGCAACACCAATGCTGCGGTGATCGCGATCGCGGAGAAGGCGGCCGACCTGATACACTCGAATCAAGGAGGAAATACATCATGAAGAAACTGAATATTTTCGCCGCGGCAGTTATCGCCGCGTTTTCCGTGGTTTACGTATCGGCCGTCCAGGCCCAGCAGAAGGTCATCAAGGTCGGGGTGATCTACGACTACACCGGCGCGTTCGCGGCGGGCGGTTCCGAGGCTGCCGGCATCGGCACCAAGATCGCCATCGACATGCTCAACGAGAAGGGCGGCATCGAGGGCTACAGGATCAACGCGATCTACGTCGACGCGCAGTCGAAGACCGAGGTCGCGATCAACGAAACCTCGCGCCTGCTCGACCAGGAAAAAGTCGACCTGATCATGGGCGTGTTCTCCTCGGCGCATTGCGTGCCGATGGCGCAGCGCGTCGATGCGGCGAAGAAATTCATGTGGGCCAATGTCTGCGTTGCCTCCAGCGTGTTCAAGGACAAGAAGCTGTCCTACGTGTTCCGCCCGCAGGTGCACTCCGACCAGTTTGGCGAAGCCTCGTGCATCTACCTCGCCGAGAACGCCAAGGAGAAGTTCGGCAAGGCGGTGAAGGACATGAAGGTCGCCATCATCTACGAGGACGGCCCCTACGGCGCCGGCGTGGCGCAGGGCAACGAAGCCAAGTGCAAGGCGCTCGGCATCCAGGTGTCGCTGAAGGAGGGTTATGCGGCCACCTCGCCGGACCTCTCCAGCCTGGTCACCAAGCTGAAGCGCGCGCGCGCCGATGTGCTGCTGCACACCGGCTACAACCCGGACATCACCCTGTTCCTGCGCCAGGCGCGCGAGCAGGGGCTGAAGTTCGGCGCCATCATCGGCCACGGCGCGGGTTACGGCCAGATCGGCAAGCTGACCGACACCTTCGGCGCCGACGTCAACTATTTCTTCAACGTCGATCCGGTGGCGGCGCAGCTGCTCGATCCCAAGACCCTCAAGCCGGGCCTGGGCGACCTCACCAAGGAGATGGTGAAGCGTTACCAGGCGCAGAAGGGCCCGAACGATCTGCCGCCGCATACCTCAATGGGTTTCAACCAGAGCTGGATCTTCTTCACCGACGTGCTACCGCGCGCCATCAAGAAGCACGGCGGCATCGACCCGGAGGCGCTGCGCAAGGCGTCCCTCGAGACCGATATTCCGGTGGGCGGCACGATCCAGGGCTACGGCGTGAAATTCTTCCCGCCCGGCACCCCGATGGCGGGACAGAACGAGCGTTCCTCGCCGGTGGTGATGCAATACGTCAACGGCCGCACCTACATCGCGTGGCCGAAGGCAATCCGCACTACCGACCCGATAGTGCCTTTCCCCAAAGGACATCCGTACGGGCAGTGAGGGAAGTGCTTGAAGTCAACGGCCTGAGCAAAAGGTTCGGCGGGTTCACGGCGGTCTCCGAGGTCTCGTTCAAGCTGCAAGAGGGCGAAATTCTCGGGCTGATCGGCCCCAACGGCTCGGGCAAGAGCACCACGTTCAACCTGATCGCCGGGCTGCACGCGCCCTCGGGAGGTTCGGTGCGCCTCCATGGCGAGGAGATCGGCGGGCTCGCGCCGGCGGCGATCTGCCATCGCGGCATTGCGCGCACCTTCCAGATTCCACGTCCGTTCCGCAAGCTCTCCTTGCTCGAGAACGTGGCCATCGCCGCCTTCTACGGGCAGGACCAGAAAGTTTCGCGGGAAAAAGCCTATGCCGACGCCGCCGACGCGCTCGGCCTGGTGCAGCTGCCGGGCGGACCCGATGCGCGCGTGGATGGCTTGGGCGCCGCGGGCCTGAAGAAGCTCGAACTCGCGCGCGCGCTCGCCACCCAGCCAAAGGTGCTGCTCGCCGATGAATCGCTCGGCGGCCTCGACCATGCCGAGATGGAGCAGGCGGCCGACATGCTGGCGATGATCCGCCGGGAGAAAGGCATCACCATCATCTGGGTCGAGCACATCATGGGCGTGCTGATGCGCGTGGTGGACCGCTGCATCGTGCTCGATCATGGCGAGGTGATCGCGCAGGGCAAGCCCGCAGAGGTGGCGCACGACCCGAAGGTCATCGAGGTCTACCTCGGCACCGATGCCGCCGAGGTGCAGCAGACCGTGGCGGACCGGGCAGCCTGATGCTCGCGCTGACCGATGTTTGCGCCGGCTACGGCTCGTTCCAGGCGCTGTTCGGCGTCAGCCTCGAGGTGAAAGCGGGCGAATCGGTGGCGGTGATCGGACCCAATGGCGCGGGCAAGACCACGCTGCTGCGCGCGATCTCGAAACTGATCGCCCTCACCGCGGGCGAGGTGACGATGCAAGGGCGCTCGCTCAAGCACGTGCCCGCGCACGAGGTGATCGCCTGCGGCATCTCGCAGGTGCCTGAGAACCGGCGGCTGTTTGCGCGCCTCACGGTGGAAGAGAACCTGAAAATGGGCGCGTTTCTTCCTGCCGCAAGAAAAAAGTTCGCCGAGCGTCGAGAATTCGTCTATTCCCTCTTTCCGCGCATGCAGGAGCGCCGCGCGCAGCTTGCCGGCACGCTCTCGGGCGGCGAGCAGCAGATGTGCGCCATCGGCCGCGCGCTGATGTCCGGGCCGAAGCTCCTGCTGCTGGACGAACCGTCCGCGGGGCTCGCGCCGGTCATCGTGCAGTCGATCATGCAGATGGTGAAACGCATCTGCGCCGAAGGCTACACCGTGCTCATCGTCGAGCAGAACATCCGCCAGGTGCTGAAAGTCGTGGACCGCGCCTACCTGCTGGAGACCGGGCGCATCAAGTCGAGCGGCGCCTCGGCCGAGCTGCTCGCTTCGGATGAGATCCGCAAAGCCTATCTAGGAATGTAACGCGGGGAATCTGATGGAAATCTTCGACATCTTTCTGCTTGAAGCGGTACTGAACGGCATCTTGCTGGGCGGCCTGCTCGCGCTGCTCTCGCTCGGGCTGAACCTGATCTTCGGCGTCATCGACGTGGTGTGGATCTGCTACGCCGAAATGATCATGATCGGCATGTACGCGGTCTACACGCTGCACGTGCAGTACCACTGGCCGCTGCTCGCCGCGATGGCGGCGGGCATCGCCAGCGTTGCCCTCCTGGGCGCATTGATGCACCAGTTCGTCATCCGGCCGGTGCTCTCGGCCGAGCCGATCAACCAGCTGCTGGTCACGGGCGGGGTGCTGTTTTTCCTTCAGGCGGCGGCGACGCTCGCCTTTGGCATCGAGTTCAAGAACCTGGGCGTCAAGCTGCCGCCGGTGGCGATCGGAGAAATGTCGTTCTCGTTTCCGCGCATCATCGCCTTCGCGGTGGCGGTGGCGGGCGTCGCGGCGACCTACCTTTTCCTCACGCGCAGTTACCTCGGCACCGCGATCCGCGCCATCAGCCAGGACCGGGAGATCATGCCGCTGATGGGCGTGAGCCCCGGCCGCATCTTCGTCGCCACCTCGGCGCTGGGCGGCGCGCTGGCGGGCCTGAGCGGCTGCCTGCTGGTGCTGCAATACGACATTCACCCGGCGATCGGCCTGTCGTTCGGCCCGATCACTTTCCTGATCTGCGTGCTGGGAGGGTTGGGCAATATGCTGGGCGGGTTGATCGCCGCGTTCATCTTTGCCCAGTTCATCTCGGTGGGCGGCTTTGTCTTCGCCATCGAATGGGGCTACGTGATCGCGTTCGTGTTCTTCATCGCGGTGATGTTCTGGCGCCCGCAGGGGATATTGGGTGGCAAATGAAGGGAGGAAAGTGAAATGAAATATCTTCTGCTTGCCCTTCTTGCGGGAACGCCTTTCTACGGCATCGGCAACTATCCGCTGCACTTGGTGATCATGTGCCTCCTCTGGGGCTACGTCTACACCAGCTGGTCGATCATGGGGCGCCTCGGGCTGGTGAGCTTCGGCCACGGTTCGTTCCTCGGCATCGGCGCCTACTCGGTGGTGATGCTGTGGAACCATTTCGGCGTGTCGCCGTGGATCGGGGCGGTGGTTGGGGTCGTCCTGTCGGCGGTGGTGGCGGTGATCATCGGTTTTCCGTGCTTTCGCTTCAAGATCGTCGGCCACTACTTCGCGCTGGTGACGCTCGCGCTCTCGGAAGTGACGCGCCTCATCATCGTCGCGCTGCGCGACCAGACCGGCGGCTCCCTCGGCGCCACGCCCAACACCGCGCTCGCGCAGGGCAACGCCTGGTCTTTCGGCGCGCTGCAGTTCTCCGACAAGATCGTCTGGTTCTACGCCATCCTCGCCGTCTGGCTCGCCGGCCTGTGGGTCTGGGCCAAAGTGGACCGCGGCATGACCCGCCTCGCGCTCGAGGCGATCAGCCACGAGGAGGAGGCCGCCGCCTCGATCGGCATCAACGTCACGCGCTCGAAACTGTTCGTCACGCTGATCTCCGCGGTGATGACCAGCATCGGCGGCGCCCTCTACGCGCAGTACCAGCTCTACATCAACCCCGAGACGGTGTCCGGCATCAGCATCAGCCTGCAAATGGTGTTCGGCGTCATTGCCGGCGGCATGTACGTGATGCTCGGGCCGACGGTGGGGGCGGTCTTCACGTTGCTGCTCGCCGAAGGCCTGCGCCTCGCGCTCGGCGACGCCTTCAAGCAGTTCCCCGCGCTCGACCTGGCGATCTACGGACTGATGCTGGTGCTCTTCATCATCCACATGCCCAAGGGCATCCTCGGCACGGCGCAGGAAGCCTGGGGCAGAGCGTCCCGCCCGCATTGACCTTATTACTCATCCACTGAGTAATTTTGCTCAGTGACTGAGTAAATGATATGATGGGCGCCATGGCATTCGAGCGCCCCGTCGTCGCTGATCTGGCGAAAGCTCTTGAGCGGCGGCCGTCGCTGCTGCAGGTTCTCGTCGGTCCGCGCCAGGTCGGCAAGACCACCGCCGCGGCCCAGATGGAGAAACGCCTCGGCTGGCCCAGTCATAGCGCATCGGCGGACGCACCGCTGCCTCACCCGCCCGAATGGATCGAGACCCAGTGGCGCCTGGCGCGCGCCACCGCTGCCGCCACCAAGCGCCGCGTGCTGCTGGTGCTGGACGAGATTCAGAAGGTGCGCGGCTGGAGCGAGGTGGTAAAGCGGCTTTGGGACGAAGAATTGCGCCTGGGTGGCAAGGTGCGGCCGCTGCTGCTGGGTTCCTCCGCGCTATTGGTGCAAAAAGGCCTCACTGAAAGTCTTGCCGGGAGGTTTTTTCTGCATCGTTGCACGCACTGGTCCTGGCCCGAATGCCGCGAAGCCTTCGGCTGGCCGCTGGAGCGCTGGCTCTACTTCGGCGGTTACCCGGGCGCGGCGCCGTTCGCCGATGACGAGCCGGCGTGGAAGCGCTACGTCACCGACTCTCTCATCGAGACGGTAATCGCCCGCGACGTGCTGCAGATGCAGACCGTCACCAAGCCCGCGCTGCTGCGGCACCTGTTCGCGCTCGCCGCGGGGTACCCGTCGCAGATCCTTTCCTACACCAAGATGCTGGGGCAACTGCAGGACGCGGGCAACACCGTGACCCTCGCCGGGTACCTGCGACTTCTTGAAACTGCGTTTCTCGCGAGCGGGCTCGAGCTATACACCAAAGGACAGGTCCGCAAACGCGGCAGCAGCCCGAAGCTCATCCTCTGGAACAACGCGCTCATCAATGCGCCATCCACGAGAACCTTCGCTCAGGCCAACGCCGACGGCGCATGGTGGGGGCGCCTAGTCGAAAACGCCGTTGGCGCGCATCTGCTGAATGGCCTGCACGGGCCGCAATGGAGCATCAACTACTGGCGCGCCAATGGCGACGAAGTGGATTTCGTCGTCGCCCACGGCGCGCGGGCCTGGGCCGTGGAAGTCAAGAGCGGGCGCGGCGGAAAACCGGCCGGCATGGCGGCGTTTCGCAAGCGCTATCCGAAGGCGAAAGCATGGCTGGTGGGCGCAACGGGAATTCCGCTGCCGGAGTTCTTTACCCGGCCGGCAAGCGACTGGTTCGGCGACGCGTAAGGCGCTGCGCTACCCCGATTCCGGCAGGACGCGCTCCAGGCTGACGCCGCGCACATCCATTTCAAAATCGAGTTCCGCGATCGGCGGCCGGCAGTAGTGCCAGGTCAGGCTGCCGGGGCGAATGTGTCCTTGAATTCTTTTTACGAGGCTATCTATTTTCTCGACGGTATAAAGCTGCGTGACGGTCGCTTGCGCCCAGGACGCACCCAGCCCCTTCAGCCTCGCATCCATGATGCCGAGCACCCAGTCGGCCTTCTTCGCCATGCCCGCCGGCGAGACGTCGCCGCGCGCCACGATCTCCTCGGGAAAGCGCCCGCCCTCGGGCCACTCGCCGCTGCCCGCGACGACGAACGAGCCGGTTGTTGTTGACGGCACCGTGTAGCTGAACGCGTAGAAGCAAGGCTCGGCGGGCGGATCTATTTCCGGCGCCACGTTGGAGCGGCCCACCGCATTCC
Source organism: Nitrosovibrio sp. Nv4 (assembly GCA_945906765.1). Classification (GTDB taxonomy): domain Bacteria; phylum Pseudomonadota; class Gammaproteobacteria; order Burkholderiales; family SG8-39; genus RBG-16-66-20. The sequence continues at coordinate 12,780 of CAMDRF010000055.1, forward strand.
TGCCGTCGCGATACAGGCCCCACCGCTCAAGCACCGCGACATAGTCCGTGTTGAAATCGCCGAAGCCGGCGAAGGAAAACGGCTTGGGAGAGCGTAGTTCGGCCGCGCAAAGCGCCGTCAGTGGTCTTTGAATATCCTTTAGAAATTCTGAAATAAGGTCGAAACCTCGCGCGACCGGCACAGGCTGGGCGAAGCGCGCCCGCTCGATGGCGAAGCCGGGCAGCGCCGCCACGCCCTGCGAGTAAGGGAACACGCCCTCCAGGAAGGCGAATCCGCCCTCGGCAAACGGGATCAATGCGCGCATGCCGGGACTCTACAGGAAGGCGGACGTGGGCGCCGGGGCGAATGTTATTAGAGTTGTATTTATGAATCAATGAATCAATGAAGCAATAATACAAGGCATGAATCCCGTTCCCCGCGAGGCCGCCGGGCGCCTGCGCCGTCTGCTCGCCTCGTTTGCGGCGCTGCGCCACGCCATCGACCGCGCGCCCGGCAACGGCCGTTTCGTGCTGACCGGATCGGCAAGCCCCGCGCCGCTCGCCTCCGCGGCCGAGTCCCTCGCCGGGAGGATCGGCCTGCTCGAACTGACGCCGTTTCGCCCATCCGAGCTCGCCGGCACCCCGGGCTTCGGCGCACGCTGGTTCTGGGGCGGTTATCCGCCGGTGCATGCGCGGCGCTGCGTGGAGACGCGCGAGCCGACCCAGGTGCCCGATACCCACGCGCAGGACTACCCCGCCCGGCTGCGCGAGTTGCTCGACCGCCAGGGATTCCGGGCCATGGACAAGGCTGAGGGATGACAGGTTTATCAAGTTGGTCTAAACTGACCAACGATGGAAACAGTCCAGCTGCACGAAGCGAAGGCCCGCTTGTCCGAGCTGGTGGATCGAGCCCAGTCGGGCGAGGAAGTGGTGATCTCGCGCCATGGCCGGGCGGTAGCCAAGCTGGTCGGCTACGTCCCCAAGCGCGGCGTGCGCCGGCTCGGCCTTCTGCGAGGCAAGATCAAGTTTCGCAAGGGTTGGGACGATCCGCTTCCCGACGACATTCTCGCGGCCTTCGAGGGCCGCGAGTGAGGTTGCTGCTCGATTCTCACGCGCTGCTCTGGGCGCTCGCCGCACCAGACAGGCTTCCTCCCGCCGCGCTGCGCGCGATTCGGGCGCCGGAAAACGAAATCTACGCAAGCATGGCCAGTGCCTGGGAAATCTCGATCAAAGTCTCGATCCGCAAGCTTGACTTTGATGCGGAAGCGCTGGAGGAAACGCTCGCGGCAACCGGAATACAGACGCTCGGCATCAGCTTGCAGCACACGGCGCGTGTGTCTGCTCTGCCGCTGCATCATCGCGACCCCTTTGACCGCATGCTGGTCGCACAGGCAATGTGCGAATCCATGACGCTGGTTTCGCGCGACCGCGAACTCGCGAAGTACGGCGTCAGGCTGCTTTGGCGTGACGCGCCACACGCTCGTTCGAGGACTGCATGAAACTGAATCGGCTCGGAACCAGTACGCTGGAAGTGAGCGACATCTGCCTCGGCGCCATGACCCGGGGCGAGCAGAACACGGAAGGCGAGGCCCACGCGCAGATCGCCTGGGCGCTCGAGCACGGCATCAATTTCATCGACACTGCCGGGATGTACCGGAGTCCCTGCGCGCAGTAGATGCTGGAAACAGCCGCCATTATTCTGATCGTCGCCGGGCTTGCGTTCTGGATCGACAGCCTGCGGGCGCGCGAGCGCGCGCTGGCCGCCGGGCGCGGCGCCTGCGAACGCAACGGCCTGCAGCTGCTGGACGAGACCGTGCAGTTCGCCAGGCTGCGCCTGGCGCGTGATGACGCGGGCCGCCTGCGCCTGCGGCGCACCTATAGCTTCGAATTCTCCGACACCGGCGACAACCGGCGCCACGGCGCCATCGTCATGCTGGGCGGCGACCTGCAGGACATGCAGTTCGAACCGTACCGTTTGCAATGAGCCAATGGCTGGCAGGCAGGGTGCTGGAAAACAGGGCGTGGACGCAGACGCTTTTCTCATTGCGGGTCGAGTGTCCGCACCTGCGGTTCGAAGCGGGCCAGTTCGTGCGCATTGCCCTCGATATGGAAAAGGGAAATGCGGCCTCGCGCGTCGCGCGGCCGTTCTCCTTCGTCAACGCGCCCGACGATCCGATCATGGAGTTCTACGGCGTGATCGTTGCGCAGGGACCCCTGTCGCCGCACCTTGCGCGCCTCAAGGCGGGTGATGCGCTGCATGTCGCCGACAATCCTTCCGGCTTCCTCGTGCTGTCGGAAGTGCCGCCCGCCGAGCTCGCCGCCCGGGGCCTGCGCAAGAACCGGCGCCGCACGCCGGGCCAGATCACGGTCGAGAGTTTCTGGTGAAGGTGAAATGCCTCGTCATCGGGCTCGCACTCGTCCTCCTGTCGGGCTGCAGCGTCACACGCGTCGCTTACAACAACGCCGACGTGTTTCTGCGCTGGCAGGCGAACAGCTACTTCGATTTCCAGGGCGAGCAGTCCGAAGCGCTGGACCGCGGCCTCGCCGCGTTCCTTGCCTGGCACCGGGCCAGGGCCCTGCCGAAGTACGTGCCGATCGGCGAGGAGGCGGCGGCGCGCATGCTGCGCGGTGTCAAGCGCGAAGACCTCGAATGGAGTTACGATGCAGCGCGGGACCAGATCCGGGAGGCATTGGGCGCGGCTGCCGGTGAAGTGGCCGCACTGCTCGACCGGCTCAGTGCCGAGCAGATCGGTCATCTCGAACGGCGGCTGGTCGAGGAAAACCGGAAATTCGCGAAAGAGCAGGTGCAAGGCAGCGTGGAACAACGCCAGGAGCGCCGTGTGAAAAGAAATGTCGAGCGCCTTGAGGAATGGTTCGGGTCGCTCAGCGACGCCCAGCTTGAGCGCGTGCGTCGCTACAGCGCGCGCGCGCCGTTGTCCGCCGAATTGCGCGAGCGCGACCGCAAGCGCCGCCAGGCGGAATTCGTCGCCATGCTGCGTGCGCGGGAAGCGACGCGCCGCCTGGCACGCTGGGCGCAGGACTGGGAAGCCGGCCGCGAGCCGGCCTACGTCGCGGCATCGCGCGCGACGCATGCCGAGTACGTCGGCCTGCTGCTCGACCTCGATCGCACACTGAGCGCCGAGCAGCGTGAGCATGCCGCGCGGCGCCTGCAGCGCTACGCCGGCCTGTTCGAGTCGCTTAGCAGGCAATGAACGAGCGCAGCACCGTCGGGCAAGAGGTGCCGGTGGAGGGCTACGCCGGACGGCCGCGCGACGCGCAGCTCGAGTACAAGGCGATTCTCGCCAACGCCTCGATCGGCATCGCCTTCACGCGCGAACGCAAGTTCACGCTGTGCAACCCGAAATTTGCCGAGATGTTCCGCTGGAAGCCCGAGGAACTGATCGGCCAGCCGGGCGACGTGGTGTACCCGTCGCGCGAAAGCTACGAGGCGCTGGGCGCGATCGCGATGCCGGTGCTGGGCGCCGGCCGCCAGCTGGACGTCGAGTGGGAAGTGCGCCGCAAGGATGGCACCACCTTTCTCGCGCGCATGATCGCCAAGGCAGTGAGTCCGACCGACGCGCAGAAGGGCACGGTCTGGATCGTCGAGGACATCACCGCCGAGCACGCCTCGCGCGCCTCGCTCGAAGCCTCGCGCGACGCGCTCGAGCGCGCGGTCGCCGAGCGCACCGCGGAGCTGCAGGACGCGAACGAGCGCCTGCAGGCCGAGATCGGCGACCGCCGGCAGGCCGAGACGCGCGCGCGGCACCTCGCCGACCACGATGCGCTGACCGGCCTGCCCAACCGCCGCCTGCTCGAGGACCGGCTGACGCAGGCGCTCGCGCTCAGCCAGCGCAACCGTGAGCAAACCGCGGTGATGTTCATCGACCTGGACCGCTTCAAGAGCATCAACGATTTGCTCGGGCACTCGGCGGGCGACGTGGTGCTGAAAGAGGTGTCCGGGCGCCTGGTGAAGCAGTTGCGGGTCGTGGACACCATCTGCCGCATGGGCGGCGACGAGTTCGTGGTGGTGTTGCCCGAGATCAAGCGCGCGTCGGATGCCGCCAACGTCGCCGCCAAGATCCTCGAAACGGTGGCGCAGCCCTTCACCGTCGAGGGCCGCGAGCTGCGCATCACGCCCTCGGTCGGCATCAGCGTCTATCCGGACGACGGGCGAGACGCCGAGACGCTGATCCGCAACGCCGACGCGGCGATGTACCACGCCAAGGAGATCGGCCGCGCCAACTACCAGTTCTTCACCGAACAGATGAACCAGTCCGCCTCCACGCGCCTCGCGCTGGAGAACGACCTGCGGCAGGCGGTGCTCAAAGGCGAGATGCGCGTGTGCTACCAGCCGGTGGTGAATGCCTCCAGCGGCCGCGTCGCGGCGCACGAGGCGCTGCTGCGCTGGCAGCACCCGTCGCGCGGGATGATCGAGCCCGCGGACTTCATCCATCTTGCGGAGGACACCGGCCTGATTCTCCGGCTGGGCGAATGGATGCTGGGCGAAGCCTGCCGCTGGGGGACCTTCATCGGCACCGGGCGCGGTCTGCCGGTGTGCGTCAACCTGTCGACGCGCCAGTTCAACGACCCGAAGCTCGCCGAGATGGTGGCGCACGCGCTCAAGGAAACCGGACTGCCGCCGGCGCTGCTCGAGCTGGAGGTGTCCGAGCCGACCGTGATGCACGACATGGACCTCGCGCTTGCGGTGCTGAGAAAACTGCGGGGGATCGGCGTCACCGTAGCCATCGACGCTTTCGGCGCCGCGTATTCGAGCCTCGTCGGCCTGCGGCAACTGCCGGCCAACAAGCTGAAAATCGACCGCTCGCTTGTGGCCGAAGTGCACAAAGGCGGCAAGGCGATCGTCGCCGGCATCGTCGGCCTGGCGCACGCGCTCGATCTGAAAGTGACCGCCGTGGGCGTCGAGAGCGAAGCGCAGAAGGCGGCGCTGGTTGCTTGCGGCTGCGATTACCTGCAGGGCTTCCTCACCGGCCTGCCGGCGGACGCCGACACCGCGTCGAAGGAATACGTCTAGCGCTGCCCGGCGTGGCGTTGCAGGACCTGTGCCCAAGCCGATTCTCCAGTTCTCCCACGCCAACGGCTTTCCGGCGCTTTGCTACGGGGCGATGCGCGGGGCGCTCGCGCACAAGTACCGCATCGGCGCGATCGAGGCCATCGGCACCGATCCGCGCTACCCGGTGAGCGAAGGCTGGCCGCTGCTGGTGCAGCAGCTTGTCGATACGCTGGAGCGCGAGTATCTCGGCGAACCGGTGTTCGGCGTCGGTCACTCGCTGGGCGCCTACCTGACTTTCCTCGCCGCGGCGCAGCGCCCGGAGCTGTTCCGCGCCATCATCATGATTGACGCTCCCGTCATCGGCGCGCTGAAGGGCGGGCTGCTGGGCGCGACCAAGCGCATCGGCATCGTGGACCGCGTCACGCCGGCCGGCGCGACGCGCGACCGGCGCGCCGAATGGGACAGCCGGGAGCAGGCGAAAGCACACTTTCGCGGCAGAAAACTGTTCAGGAACTTTGCCCCGGAGTGCCTGGACGATTATGTCCGGCATGCTCTCGCAAGAAAAGAAAATCACTTCAGGCTGAAAATCGATCCGGCCATCGAATACCAGATCTACCGCACCATTCCGCATGACATGCACCGGCAGTTGCGCCTCCTGCGGGCGCCGGCGGGATTCATCGGCGGCACCGAGTCGGGCGTCATTCAGCGGGTCGGCATGGGGCTGATGCAAGGCAGGAAATTTCTCAAGCGGCGGGTGCCGGGCGGCCACCTGTTCCCGTTCGAGCATCCGCAAGAGACGGCGCGCGCGGTGGACGAGCTGCTTGAGGAACTGGGCGGCTAGATCGCGCGGCTCCAGAGGCGCCACAAGGCCTGCTCGGCGAAGCCGCGCACGAACTCGTTGTCGTCGCGCCGCTCGGGCGCGACCGCTTCCAGGGCGGCCAGCGCTTCAGCGTGATTTCGCGGCTCGGGGAATGCGGGCGGCGCCGCGCATGTTAACGTTAGGGTCAGCAGAACCCACAGGAGCTTCCCATGTACGGCGCGCGAATTCATGCATTTATCTTGGCCTTTGTTACCGCTACAACGGGTTGGGCCATGGATACCCCCAATCCGGAGCCCAAGGACCCGGCCATGGAGCAGGCCCATGCCGCGATCGACAAGCTGTGCACCTTCGGCTGCGCCGAGTACACCAAGCTGAAGAAGGAAGTCGCGGTCTACGAGCAGCAGCACGCGAAGAAATAGCGCAACCGGCCAGCCGGGGCGTGGGACTGCTTTCGATCCGGGCCGGCCGTGCCCGCATGTCGGCCTCGGCCACCGCGGCGCAGCGCGCGCGCGAACTGCGCGCTGCCGGCATCGACATCATCGAGCTGGCGCAGGGCGAGCCGGACTTCAACACCCCCGACCATGTAATCGAGGCCGCGTACCGGGCGATGCGCGCCGGCCAGACGCACTACACGCCCGCCGACGGCACTCCGGAGCTCAAAGCCGCGATCGTCGCCAAGTTCCGCCGCGAGAACGGCCTCGAATACAAGCTCGAGAACATTTCCGCCGGGGCCGGCGGCAAGCAGGTGCTGTACAACGCGCTCATGGCCACCCTCGACCCGGGCGACGAGGTGCTGATCCCCGCGCCTTCCTGGGTCGCCTACGCCGACATCACGCACTTCTCCGAAGGCACGCCGGTGTGGCTGGCGACGAAGCCCGAAAACGGCTTCAAGCTGCGCGCCGCCGAGCTCGAGGCGGCGATCACGCCGCGCACCAAATGGCTGATGCTCAATTCGCCCTCCAACCCGAGCGGCGCGGTGTATTCGGCCGCTGAGCTGCGCGAGCTCGCGGCGGTGCTCGAGCGCCAGCCGCATGTCTGGACGATCTCGGATGACATGTACGAGCACATCCTCTACGATGGCCGCAGCTTCGCCACGCTGGCGGCGGTGGCGCCGCAGCTCGGCAACCGCATCCTCACGCTGAACGGCGCCTCCAAGACCTATGCCATGACCGGCTGGCGCCTGGGCTACGCGGCGGGGCCGGTGGAGCTGATCCGCGCCATGTGGCGCCTGCAGGCGCAGAGCTCGCTCAATCCGTCCTCGATCAGCCAGGCCGCGGCGATCGCGGCGCTGAACGGCCCGCAGGACATCGTGCGCGAGCGCTGCGCCATTTTCGAGACGCGCCGCAATGCCATCGTGAAGTGGATCAAGGCGGTTCCAGGACTCGCCTGCGAATCGCCGCACGGCGCGTTCTACCTCTACGTTTCCTGCGCCGGCTGGCTCGGCAAGAAGACGCCGCAGGGCAAAGTCCTCGCCAACGACGCCGACGTCGTCGCGTATCTCCTTGATTCCGGCGTGGCGCTGCCCAACGGCGCGGGCTACGGCCTGTCGCCGTATTTCCGCATCTCGTTCGCGAGTTCCATGGAAAACCTCGAAGAAGCCTGCAAGCGCATCGACGCCGCGGCGCGCAAGCTCGGCTGAGCATGGCGGCGCGTCCCAATTTTGTTTTCATCATGGCCGACGATCTCGGCTACGCCGATCTCGGCTGCTACGGGGGAAGAACCAAGTGTTCGCCGTCGCTCGACCGCCTGGCGAAACAAGGGTTGCGCTTCACGCAGGGCTACGCCAACTCCTCGGTCTGCTCGCCTCGGGCTGCCGTCTATTCGGTGCCGGCCGCCAAGGCCGACATGGTCAAGCCGTCCAGCTAGCCGCCGAGCTTGCGCACGACCTTCTTGAAGCAGCGCGCCTCGATCTGCTTATTCAGCAGCGACAGATTCTTCCCGCCCTTCGCCGACGCCTCCACCCCGCGCGGCGGCTTCCGCGATCTTACGTTCTACGATCAGTTCCAGCGCAAGCATCCCGCGAAGGTCCTTATCGGTTCCGGTAGTCCGTGCGCACGATGATGGCGTCAACAGTTACTTGATGTCCTCAAGCTTGACGCCTCGGCCGGCGCGCAAACTGGCGCGAGCCTGTTCGACGCGCTGCAAAAACCGTGGATCGTTTTCAATGCGGTAGTCGAACCAGTCGTCCTCCGATTTAAACCCGATCAACACGCCGGCCGGTTTGCCGTGGCGTGTGATGACGACATCCTGTGTCTCGGCTTGCCGAAGAAAGCGGGACAAGTCGTCCTTGACCTCGGACAACGGCACTTCCTTCACTTTGCTCTTCCGAACTGGGCCAGCCATGATTCAGCCTCCGGTTTGGGCACGATTGCCAGAATCACAACGACCGATCCCGAAATATCGTAGAACACACGGACTTCTTCGACGCGGAGCCGGTATTGCGGCCGCGCCATGCCGCGCAAACGCTTGTTTCGGGGGTGGCGATATACCTTTTCGCTGATAGTAACTCGATAGTTCTTTTAGCATTCCTAATTCCAGTCTCTGAAGCAATGGCGGCTGGCCGCCCAACGTGATGGTGAACGGCGTGCGCGCGTGGTGGTTGCGAAGAAGCTCAGGCCTGCTTTCGCACGTCCGTTCCACCTAAAGTTAGACGCGTTCATTGACATGCTTCTGGTGCCTTGACGAGGGGCTTATCGTTGGCGGGATCAACCGCAGGACCTCCGCCTAGCCGAACGCCTTGATATACCCACCACGCCCTTAACGTAGACATTCCATCCTCTTTGCACATCGTTTGAAGCAAGCGGTCCGCAACGTCTCTATATCTGCTCGAATCAATGTGCCCCTCTCGCATTAACTGGTAAAGAGCATCATGCACAAGAGAACCACGCATAAAATTCAGTGTGTCTATGGTTGGTCCTGATGGACCGTCCCAGGCGTATCCGGTTGTTATCGTCAGCTTACCGACGACTGACAGGTCCAAGTATTCGGTATTGATCGGCGGATCAGGTTTGATGCCAACGTCTACTGCGTAGTTTTCTTTAAGTTGGTACTTGTATCCACCTTTGTACGAGATGCATTCCATGATCGTAGCCTCTCCAATATCTCTCTGTAGAAGCAAAGCGGCTAACGTTTTGGTGAACGGCGGGCCGACGGCCACGGCTCGCGAAATGGCGATGCGCTGGCGGCCCGTCCGTTCCACCTAAAGTGTACGCCCGACATGGGCATGATCTGATGGGGTGAGAGTCCCCTGTGGGAGTATCTGAAATGGAAATATAACCACTAGCCGACGGCAAGGGCAAGTCCGCGAGGGCAAGGGCTAGAGCGAGGCTTCCTTGAATGCACGAAGCACCGCATTGATTCGAGTTTGGTAGCCCGGCCCCTGTGTTCTAAACCATTCCAAAACGTCCGCGTCAACCCGAAGCGCTATCGATGCTTTGGGCGGGACGGGCTTCAGTCCTCGACGCACGATGCCTCGAACAATGTGTTTGACATTGGCTTCGGGGTGCTCCGAGGTCACCTTAACGTTCTTGTCGGATTGGGCACGAACCCGGGGCCAATCAGTTTTGGAGATTCTCAAAGAGGATGATTTCTTCATTTTGGGTAGCCTTTCGAAAGGAAATGATGCGTATGCGCCTGCTGGTCTCCGTATGCACGATTGAAACCGATACGCCAACGAGGAAGCCGAGCGTCACGAATCGTTGTTCCCGATATGTGAAGCGGTCATCCTCAAAGGTAAACGTTGGCCGTTCAAACACCCTCGGTGCATCGATGAAGTCGAGACCGTG
>CAMDRF010000056.1 GCA_945906765.1 Nitrosovibrio sp. Nv4
CGCTTCGAGCAGCGCTTGCTTGCCGTGCTCCGCCAGCTCGCGCTCGAGTTCCAGGTCCCGGTCGAAATGGTCCTCGATCGAACGTTTGGTGCGTCCAGTGATGAAGATCATCTCGGTGATGCCGGCGGCCGCAGCTTCCTCGACCGCGAATTGAATCAGCGGCTTGTCCACGACCGGCAGCATCTCCTTCGGGCTCGCCTTAGTGAGCGGCAGGAACCGCCTGCCCAGGCCCGCCACGGGGAAAACCGCCCTGGTAATCCTCTTTTTCATTCGGTTACCGCTTTCCGAGTAGCTGCATGAGTCCGTTCTCGTCGACAACGGTGATTCCGAGCTCGCGGGCCTGCGCTAGCTTGCTGCCCGCCTCGGCTCCGGCCACTACATAGTCGGTGCTCTCCGACACCGATCCGGTGACCTTGTGGCCCTGCTCTTCGATCAGCGCGCGAGCTTCGTCCCTGCTCAAGCCCGGAAGAGTACCAGTGAGCACGAAAATCTTCCCTGCCGCGGTGGCGGTTGCCATGGCCGCATCCCTGACCGCCACGCCGCGCACTGGATCGACAAGACTCGCGATGACCTTGCTGTTATGCGTCTCATGCACGAATTTGTCGAGGCTTTCCATGATTTCTGGGCCGATGCCCTCGAGCAGCACCTCGACGGGCGCCTCGCTCTTTCTCTTGCGTTTGACATTTTCCTTGCGCAAGGCCTCCTTCTGCGCCGCCAGCGCCGGCCAGTCGGCGCCCAGCAACGCCCGCAGCGAGCCAAAGTGCCGCGCCAGGATCCTCGCCACCTCCTCGCCAACGCCTGGAATGCCCAGCGCGAACACGAACCTCGCCAGATCCATGCTGCGCGAGCGCTGGATGCTGTCGATCACGTTTTGCGCCGACTTTTCGGCCATGCGCTCCAGTCCAGCGAGCGATTCCTTGTCCAGGCGGTACAGGTCGGCCGGACTTTCCACCATGTCCCGATCCACCAATTGCTCGACAAGTTTTTCGCCGACACCTTCGATGTCCATCGCCCGCCGCCCGACGAAATGCAGAATCGCCTGCTTGCGCTGCGCCCGGCAATACAGGCCGCCGGTGCAGCGGGTCGCCGCCTCGCCCGGCAACCGCACCACGGGGGACTGGCACACCGGGCATTTGTCCGGCATGGAGAAGCGCTCTTCATCCCCGCGCGGCCCTTTCTGTTGGACGCCCACCACCTCCGGAATCACGTCTCCAGCGCGGCGCACAATCACCGTGTCGCCAGCCCAGACATCCTTGCGGCGAAGCTCGTCTTCGTTGTGCAGGGTCGCGTTGGTAACGGTTACGCCGCCGACTTCGACCGGCTTGAGACGCGCCACCGGGGTCAGTACGCCGGTGCGGCCAACCTGAACCTCGATTCTCAGCACTTGCGTCGTCTGCTCCTCGGCGGGGTACTTGTGCGCGATGGCGAAGCGCGGCGCGCGCGACACGAAACCGAGCTTCTCCTGCCAGTCCAACCGGTTCACCTTGTAGACCACGCCATCGATGGCGTAGGGAAGTTTTTCGCGCTTTGTCTGTATGTTTCTATAGAAATCCATTAAACCATCCACCCCCTGCGCGACGCTGCGTTCCCTGGATACCGGAAACCCCAGTGCATTCAGCCGATCGAGCAATTCGGAGTGGGTTTTCCAGCTTACCCTGGGGGCGATGCCCACTCCGTGGGCGAAAAAACGCAGCGGCCGCCGCGCCGTAATCGCGGAGTCGAGCAACCGCAGACTGCCGGCAGCCGCGTTGCGCGGATTGGCAAACACTTTGTCTTCCGCCGCGCGCTGCCGCGCATTGAGCTTGTCGAAATCGGCCTTGTAGAAAATGACCTCCCCCCGCACCTCGAGGTCATCGGTATCCGGAGCCTGCGGCAGCCGCAGCGGGATCGCGCGCACCGTGCGCAGATTCGGCGTCACGTCTTCGCCCGTGGCGCCATCGCCTCGCGTCGCCCCCTGCACGAATACGCCCTTCCGATAGGAAAGGGTGATTGCCAGGCCGTCGAACTTGGGATCGGCAGCGTATTCCACGTTCTTGACGCCAAGAGCGTCGCGCACGCGCTTGTCGAATGCGCGAACTTCGTCTTCTTCAAATGCGTTTGCCAGAGACAGCATCGGCGCCCGATGCCTTACTTCGGCGAACTCGGGCAACGGTGGCGCGCCGACGCGCTGGGTTGGTGAATCGGCGCGCCTCAGTTCCTCATGTTCCTGCTCCAGCTGGACCAACTCGCGGAACAGGCGATCGTAGTCCGCATCGTCGATTTCAGGATCGTCGAGCACGTAGTAGCGCCGGTTGTGGTGCTCGAGTTCCTGCCGCAGCCGCTCGGCGCGGACTTGAGCCTGCTTCGGCGCGCCCATCTCAGGAAAACAGGCGCAGCGCCGTCGGGCTGCCCGGCGTCACGCCACGGGCTTCCAGCCTTGCGCGCACCGACTCGAGCTGAATGGCGATGGCGGCCAGCGCGCGCTCATCCAGCGCGTGGCCGTTGTCATCCACGATGCTCCCGCCCAGTACCGAGGCGAGTTGATGCGCCAGCCGCGCCATGCTCTCGAACGAGCGCTGCGTGTCCGGGGCGCGCGTTACATCGAGCGAAAGGGAAAGCGCGTGCGGCATGGCATCGCGCATCGTTGCGGCAGAGAGCGCGGCACCATCCCGGGTACCCAGTGTATAGAGCAGCCGCTGGGTGTCATCGCGCAGCGCGAACCTGCCGTCCGCTTCCAGGGCGAGGCCGCTCGATTCGGCGGCAGCACGAATCTTGGTTCCCGCGAACGGGCCGCCGGTCAAGTGCACGACCACCTGGATGTCCGATTCAGCGCAAAACTCGTCCAGCGCGCGCGCGGCCTCGACCGCGACCCGCATTTCGGGCGCCGACACCGAGGCACCGACGGAAGCGGCAAGCGTCTCGACCGCCGATCGAAATTCGATCAGATCGGCCTCGCCGATGGCGCCGTCCCGCGAGACCAGTTGCAGTCCCGCGCGCCACGACCTGTCATCGGCGGAGCCGGCCAACAGCGCGCGCCGTGCATGCCGGCGCTCGATCGCGGCCCAATGCTCGCGCAGGGCGCCCTGCGCCACAGGGTGTTCGCTGGCAAATTCGATGATGTAGTCGATGGCCGGATCAGGCTGCGTCGCCTCGTCCGGCGCTGCCGCGTGCGCTGTAGCCCTGGGCGCTTGGTACGGGGACTCGCTTGAAATTCCCGAGGACCTGTCCGCGCCCTGCGCCATCACCGGCTGGCCGAGCAGGACATCGTCGTGGCCGGAGCGGAAATTGCGCTCTGCGTCGCGCTTCGCGCGCCTTTCCTGGACGCGGTTGTAGATCAGCACGGCGGCCACTACCGCCGCACCGATCGCAAGCAGCCCGATCTGAAGCTCGCTCATGGCCGGATCATCTGTCGCGACAGGCCGCCCGGGCGAAGCTCAGGCAGCGAGTTCCTCCCTGATGCGCAGGGCTTCCTCGATGTCCACCGCGACCACCCGGGAAACACCGGCTTCGGGCATCGTCACCCCGATAAGCTGGGTCGCCATCTCCATGGTTATCTTGTTGTGGCTGATGAAAAGAAACTGCGTCTGCACCGACATCTTGCGCACCAGATCGCAAAAACGCGTGGTGTTGCTGTCATCCAGCGGCGCGTCCACCTCGTCGAGCAGGCAGAAGGGAGCCGGATTGAGCTGGAACAGCGAGAACACCAGGGAAATCGCGGTCAACGCCTTCTCCCCTCCGGACAGCAGGTGAATGCTGCTGTTGCGCTTGCCCGGCGGATGCGCCATCACCTGCACCCCGGCATCGAGAATTTCCTCGCCGGTCATGACCAGCTTGGCCTCGCCGCCGCCGAACAGCACCGGAAACAGCGACCCGAAATGACGGTTGACACTGTCGAAAGTCTGCCGCAGCAGTTCGCGCGTCTCGCGATCGATGCGCCGGATCGCGTCCTCCAGCGTCGCCACGGCCTCTTCCAGGTCCGCCGATTGCGCGTCGAGGTATCCCTTGCGTTCGCGCCCGGCCGCCAATTCCTCCAGCGCTGCCAGGTTCACCGCGCCCAGCTCGTTCACTGCCTGCGCAAGGCGCGTAATCTCGCCTTGCAGGGCGGATGGACGCGGCGCGCCCTCAGACTCGGCGGCAAGGCGGGCCTCGTCGGCGCTGGCGTCGTGCAGCTGCATTTCGTACTGGTCGTGGTTGATCTGCGCCGCCTGCTCCTTCAGCCGCAACTCGTTGATGCGCTCGCGCAGCGGCGCGAGCGCACGCTCCATCCCGAGGCGCTCCTCCTCCAGGCTGCGCAGCGCGCTGGCCGCGGCCTCGACGGTTTCACGCGCAGCGGCCAGGGTCCTGTCGCAGTCCATCCTCGACTCGACGGCCGCATCCAGCGCACTGCGCACCGCCGGCACCGGATCCACCGCAAGCTGCTCCGTGAGGCGCGCGATTTCCACTTCTGCGTGGCCAATCTGCTGATCGATCATACGTACCGAAGCGTCGATCTCGGCGATTTTCGCGGATATTTCACGCTCCCCGAACGCCGCATCGTGCGCCTCGCGCTCGGCCTGCCGGGTGCGTATGCGCTGCTCCGCGAGCGTGGTCTCGGCCGCGACATAATCGGTGCGAACCGTTTCCAGCAGTTGCTTGGCGGCGTGAATCTCATCGACAATGCGGGCCGCCGCAGCCGTTGCTTCGGCCAAACGCGCGCCGTCGCCTGCGCCCTCTTCACCGACAACGCCAATTTCGTCACGAATCTGTGCCGTGCGCTCGCGATACCGTTCCAGCGCTTGGCCCAGCTTGAGCGCTTCGATCTGCGCAGCGTGCTTTTCCTGCTGCCTCGTACCGACGGCGTCCCGCGCCTGTTCAAGCGCAAGCGTATGTTCCGCGAGCTTGCTTTCGACGCGTTTCGCCTCGGCGGCGGCAGCTTCTGCTCTTTGCGCCAGCCCGCGGCAGCGCTCTTCAAGACTCTCGATTTCGGATTGGCGCGCGAGGATCCCCGCGTCGGCAGAGTCAGGTGCGTGAAAACTGAGCGTGTGGCGCGTGAACTGGTCGCCTTCGCGATTGACCAGCGAGGCCCCGGCGGGAATCGCGGCGCGCTGTTGCGCCGTCGGCCTGCCCTCGATGGCATGGACACCGGCAAACCAGTCGGCAAGCGCCCCGGCCAGCCTGTCATCGAGCGCATGCACCTTGTCCCGCAGCGGTGTATGGCCGGGCAGCGCGGCGGGCGCAATGGCCGTACCGGGCCCGAACAGGCTCGCCTTCACCGGCGGCCGGTCTGCGCCAAGTGCGCTGCTATCGCCCAGTTCATGCGCATGCAGACGCTCGCGCAGCACCGATTCCACCGCGGTTTCCCAGCCATGGTCAATGCGGATTTTCTGCCACAAGCGCGGCTGGGCGGCGAGCCGATGGCGCTCCAGCCATTCATACAAGGGAGCTTCTTGCTCCGCTGCGGCCTGCACCTGCTTCAAGGTGGCGAGTTGCGCGTCGGTCGCGGTGTGCGCCCGGCTTGCCGCCGAATCAACTTCAGCCGACGCCGCGCTCGTTGCCGCCAGCGCTTCCGCCTTTACCTGCAGGGTATCCACCCCGGCTTGCGCCTCCATCATCGAGCGGTCGAGCAGCCGGACACGCTCGTTGGCGGCGTTCATTGCGTCCGCATCCGGCTCGACGAGCGATTGCAGCTCCGCTTCCAGCCGCTCGCGCCGCTGCGCCAGCGACTGCAGCGTGCCCTCGAGATGCGCGACCTTCTGCTGCTCGAGCAGCAGCCGGCTCTCGGCTTGCAGCAGCTTGCTGCGAGACTCGTTGAGCTGCTCCTGCCTCGCGCGGTAGGCCTGCTCGGACTCGGGAAGCCGGATGTTTTCCCGCGCCAGACCGGCCTGTGCATCTGCGACCCGCTGTTTCGCGCCGCCGGAGCGCGCGGCCCACATGTGGAGTGCCTGAGTCAGCTGCGAACGCTGCTCCCGCCAGGAAGTGAGTTGCACCCGGCGCTCGGTATGCTGGCCCTCGAGCCGGCTGCGGCTTTCTTCAACGTGCCGCAGTTCGGATTCATGCTTCGCCACCTCGGCATTCGCCGCGTACACGGCAGCCTGCGCGGCGTTAAGACCGTCTCCTGCCGCGAAATGCGCCACCCGCGCGGTTTCCATCCGGCTTTCGACTTGCCGCAGCTTCGCGGTACCGGCCTCGACCTCGTTGGTGACGCTGGCGATCTCCTTCGCATGCTTCTCACGCTCCGCCGCGGCGTCCTTGCGCCTCAGAAACCACATCAAATGCTGTTTGAGCTGCAATTCCTGCTGCAGCTCCTTGTAGCGAGAGGCAACTTTTGCCTGGCTGTCGAGCTTGTCGATCTGCGCGCCCAGCTCGGTCCGGATGTCGGTGACGCGGGCCAGGTTCTCGCGCGTGTCGGCAAGGCGATGCTCGGTTTCCTTGCGCCGCTCGCGATAGCGCGAGATGCCCGCGGCTTCCTCGATAAAGACCCGCAGTTCCTCGGGTTTCGCCTCGATAACGCGCGAGATCATTCCCTGTTCGATGATCGCATAGGCGCGCGGCCCCAGGCCCGTGCCAAGGAACACGTCGGTGATGTCGCGCCGCCGGACGTGCGTGCCATTGATGAAATACGACGACTCGCCGTCGCGCTGCAGTACCCGCCGCACCGACAATTCCGCGTACTGCGACCACTGCCCGGCGGCACGGCCCAGCGTGTTGTCGAAAATCAGCTCGACGCTGGCGCGCGCCAGCGGCTTGCGGTTGCCCGAGCCGTTGAAGATGACGTCCGCCATCGAATCACCGCGCAGCGCCGAGGCGCGTGACTCGCCCAGCACCCAGCGCACCGCGTCGATGACATTGGATTTGCCGCATCCGTTCGGGCCAACGATGCCGACCAGCTGGCCGGGAACGTGGATGGAGGTGGGATCGACGAACGATTTGAAGCCGGAGAGTTTGACCTGGGTAAGGCGCACTTACGATCGCTTCTGGTGGCGTTTTCGGATGTCGAAAATGATACCATTCGGAAGCTCCATTTCCGCTGCAAATGCGGCCTTATTTCCGGTTTTTTTTGCTCCATCCATTCACTCTGTCCATGTCCACGCGCCCGAGCAAACGCCTGCAGACCTTCGTCAATCCGTCGCCCCGGCGCGACTACCGGATTCGCATGGAGATTGCGGAGTTCACCTGCCTGTGCCCGATGACCGGGCAACCGGACTTCGCCACCCTGTCGCTCGAATACATTCCCGACCGCCTGTGCGTGGAACTGAAGTCGCTCAAGCTGTACGTGTGGTCGTTCCGCGATCAGGGCGCGTTCCATGAAGCCGTCACCAACCGCATCCTGGAGGACTTGGTGAAAGCGGCAAGCCCCCGCTTCATGCGATTGACTGCAAAATTCAACGTTCGGGGCGGTATTTACACCTCGATCGTCGTCGAGCATCGCAAACGGGGCTGGAAAGCAAGAGATTGAATCCCCTGCATGTGAATCCCCACCTGGCCCGGCTCCAGACTTATCCCTTCGACAAACTGCGCGTACTGCTGGAGGGCGTAACGCCTAATCCGGCACTCAGGCCGATCGACCTCTCCATCGGCGAACCCAGGCATCCGACACCCGCGCTGGTAAAAAACGCGCTGGCGGGCGCGCTGGACGGCCTCTCCGTCTATCCGCGGGCCGCCGGCCTGCCCGAACTGCGCGAAGCCATCGCCAGCTGGGCCATGCGGCGCTATTCGCTGCCGGCGCTGGATCCCGCGACCCAGGTATTGCCCGTCAACGGTACCAGGGAAGCACTGTTTGCGTTTGCGCAGACGGTGATCGATCCATCCGGGGGCAATGCGCGAGTCGTTTGTCCCAACCCTTTCTATCAAATCTACGAAGGGGCCGCTCTCCTCGCCGGGGCAATGCCGATATTCCTGAACCAGGGTATGCGTTTCGAGCAGATGGACTGGACCGGTGTGCAGCTCGTCTATACCTGTTCGCCGGGCAATCCGACCGGCACGGTCATGCCGTTGCAGGGCTGGCGGGAGTTGTTCGCGCTCTCCGATCGCCACGGCTTCACGATTGCGTCGGATGAGTGCTACGCGGAAATCTATTGCGAGGAAGGCAAGGCGCCGCTGGGCGCACTGGAGGCTGCCCAGTGCCTCGGCAGGAAGGATTTCGCGAGGCTGGTCGTTTTTTCGAGCCTTTCCAAGCGATCCAACGCACCCGGCATGCGCTCGGGTTTCGTCGCCGGCGACGCTGCCCTGCTCAGGCAGTTCCTGCTCTACCGCACCTACCACGGCTCCGCCATGAGCATCGCCGTGCAGCGTGCGTCGATTGCGGCCTGGAGCGACGAAGCGCACGTGCGCGAGAACCGGCGCCTGTACGCCGAGAAGTTCTCCGCGGTTTTGCCTTTAATTCAAAATCATTTGAAAACCGAAAAGCCTGAAGGCGGTTTCTATCTGTGGATCCGGACGCCGATCGACGACGCCGAATTCGCCCGCGGCTTGCAGCGTGACTATAATGTGCTGGTGCTGCCGGGCAGCTTTCTTGCCCGCGAAGCGCATGGCGAAAACCCCGGCAAGAACCACGTTCGACTCGCTTTGGTGGCGCCTTTGGACGAATGCGTCGAGGCTGTTGGGCGCCTGATGCAGTTTACGAGAGCCTTATGAAGAACATCATCGAACAAGCCTGGGAAAACCGGACCTCCCTCGGTCCGGCCAATGCACCGAAGAACCTGCGCGAGGCAGTCGAAGAAGTAATCGCAGGACTGGATTGCGGCAAGCTGCGCGTGGCCGAGAAGGCGGGCGGAGAATGGATCACGCATCAGTGGATCAAGAAAGCGGTGCTGCTCTCGTTCCGCCTCGAGGACAACCGGGTGATGGAGGGCGGTGCCACCCGTTATTACGACAAGGTTTCCTCGAAATTTACTTCATTTGATTTTGACAAGGGAGGCGTGCGAGTCGTGCCGCCCGCGATGGCGCGGCGTGGTGCCTATATCGCGAAGAACGTCGTCCTGATGCCCTCCTACGTCAACATCGGCGCCTATGTGGACGAAGGCACCATGGTGGACACCTGGGCCACGGTCGGTTCCTGCGCCCAGATCGGCAAGAACGTGCACCTCTCGGGCGGCGTGGGAATCGGCGGCGTGCTGGAACCGCTCCAGGCCAACCCGACTATCATCGAGGACAACTGCTTCATCGGCGCTCGTTCCGAGGTCGTCGAGGGCGTGATCGTCGAGGAAAACAGCGTGCTCTCGATGGGCGTGTTTATCGGCCAGAGCACCAAGATCTTCAATCGCGAGACCGGCGAAGTGCTCTACGGCCGCGTGCCGTCGGGCTCGGTGGTGGTGGCGGGAACGCTGCCTTCGGGCGATCGCGGCTGCGCGCTGTATTGCGCGGTGATCGTCAAGCGGGTGGATGCCAAGACCCGCGCCAAGACCAGCCTGAACGAGCTCCTGCGCGGAGATTAGGGTCTAAACTAGCAGTCGTAAGGGGAGAAAACATATGTCCGCGATGAAGCGCTTGTTCCAGCTGATGTCCGACAAGAAAGCCTCGGACATCTTCCTGTCCGTCGGCTCGCCCATCAACATCAAGATCAACGGCGTCGCGATGCCGGTCAACCAGACCGTGCTCAACGCGGAAGCGGTCAAGACGCTGCTCTACGAGGTGCTGAACGAAAAGCAGATCCGCGAGTACGAAGAGGAGATGGAGCTGAACACTGCGGTCGCCCTGGAAGGCGTCGGCGCGTTCCGCATCAGCGCGTTCCGCCAGAAGGGCACGCCCGCGGTGGTGGTGCGCTACATCCCCGGCAGCGTGCCGGTATTCGACACCCTGGGGCTGCCGGACATCCTCAAGGAAATCATCATGCAGAAGCGCGGCCTGATCCTGATGGTCGGCGCGACGGGATCGGGCAAAACCACCTCGCTGTCGGCGATGCTCGACCTGCGCAACACGCAGAAATCCGGCCATATCCTCACGCTGGAAGACCCGGTCGAATTCATCTTCACCAACAAGAAATCGATCGTCAATCAGCGCGAAGTCGGCACCGACACCAAGAGCTTCGAGACCGCGCTGAAGAACGCCCTGCGCCAGGCGCCGGACTGCATCCTGATCGGCGAAATCCGCGACAAGCAGACCATGGACTTGGCGCTCGCCTACGCCCAATCCGGCCACCTCGCGCTCGCCACGCTGCATGCCAACAACAGCTACCACGCGATGAACCGGATCATCAGCTTCTACCCGCGGGAGAACCGGCCAACGCTGTTGCTCGACCTCTCGGCGGCGCTGCAGGCGATCGTCTCGCAACGCCTGGTGCGCACCAAGACCGGGGCGCGCCGCGCCGCGGTCGAAGTGCTGCTGAACACCGGCCACATCGTGGAACTGATCGAGAAAGGCGACATCAACGAAATCAAGGACGCGATTGAAAAAAGCATGTCGCCCGACTCGCAGACCTTCGAGCAGTCGCTGTTCGGCATGTTCATGGAAGGGCTGATCACGCAGGAAGAGTGCATGGCGAACGCAGATTCGGCCACCAACATGCTGTGGCTGATCAACCAGGCGACCGCCGGGTCGATATCCTCTTCATCGGGCGAAGCCCCTGCCACGAACGACAAGAAGGACGAGAAAAAGGCAGCCGCGCTCTCGAGCACCGCCGGCCCCGGCGCGTCCTTCAGCGACTTCAAGATAGACGTCACCACCTGAAGGGCGCGCCTTGCAAGGAGCGCTTGAACTCGCGCAGGAACTGATTCGCCGGCGTTCCGTCACGCCCGAGGATGCGGGCTGCCAGGATCTGATCGCTGCCCGCCTCGCCGTCGCCGGCTTTAAATGCGAGCCGATGCGCTTTGGCGACGTGAGCAACCTCTGGGCCCGGCGGGGTACCGGCAGGCCGCTGCTCTGCTTCGCCGGCCACACCGACGTGGTGCCCACGGGACCGCTCTCGGAATGGCATTCGGATCCGTTCACGCCGACGCTGCGTGACGGCAAGCTCTACGGGCGGGGTGCGGCGGACATGAAGTCGTCCATCGCCGCCTTCGTCGTCGCCGCCGAAGCCTTCGTCAAGGAGCGCCCGGCCCACGAAGGCTCGATCGCCTTCCTCCTGACGTCCGACGAGGAAGGTCCGGCGCTGGATGGCACGGTGAAAGTCGTAGAAACCCTGCAACGGCGCGGCGAGACGATGGACTACTGCGTCGTTGGCGAGCCGACGTCGGTCGATGCGCTGGGAGATACGCTCAAAAACGGCCGGCGCGGCTCGCTCTCGGGGCGGCTGACCGTGCGCGGCATCCAGGGCCACGTCGCCTACCCCCATCTCGCGCGCAACCCCGTGCATCAGCTTGCGCCTGCGCTGGCCGAGCTGGCGAAGACGCAATGGGACAAGGGCAACGACAGTTTTCCTTCGACGACGTGGCAGGTGTCGAACATCCACGCCGGCACCGGCGTCGGCAACGTCATCCCGGGCAACGTGGAAGTGGATTTCAATTTCCGCTTCTCCACCGAGAGCACGGACGCCAGCCTGACGCAGCGGGTCGAGGCCATCCTGAAGAAGCATGGCCTGGACTATTCGCTGTCCTGGGTGCTCGGCGCCCGCCCCTTCCTCAGCGCCAGGGGCAAGCTGGCGCAAACGCTCACCGACATCTGCAAGCGGCATACCGGGCACTCGGCCGAGTTGTCCACCACCGGCGGGACGTCGGACGCGCGATTCATCATCGAGATCTCTGCCGAAGTCCTGGAGCTCGGACCGGTCAACGCCAGCATCCACCAGCTGAACGAGCACATCGAAGTCGCCGCGATCGAACAACTGTCGGGCATCTATCTCGACACGCTGCGCGCGCTGCTTCCCGCATCTTCCTAGTGAGGGTTTCCGAGCTCCTGCGCGAGACCGCGCGCCGCTTCGCGCGCGCCGGCCTCCACTACGGGCACGGCACGCACAATGCCCGTGAAGAAGCCGCGTGGCTGATTTCCTCGGTGCTCGGCTACCTGCTCGAAGAGGAAGTCAGCGCTTCGGCGCATAAAAAGATCGAATCCCTGGTCCGGCGCCGCATCCGCGAGCGGATTCCGCTTGCCTACCTGCTCAAGGAAGCCTGGCTCGGCGAACATTCCTTCTACATCGACAAGCGCGCCATCGTGCCCCGCTCCTTCATCGCCGAACTTCTGCGCGATCACCTCCGTCCATGGCTGACACGCGAGCCGAAGCGCGCGCTGGACCTGTGCACCGGCTCCGGCTGTCTCGCCGTTCTACTCGCGCTTGAATTTCCGACGACCCGGGTGGACGCGGCGGACCTGTCCGCCTCCGCGCTCCAGGTGGCGACGATCAATATCAATCGTCACAAGCTGGGTAAACGTGTCCGGACCATTCGATCGGACCTGTTCAACTCGATCGACGGCAAGTACAACCTGATCGTCAGCAACCCGCCCTACGTGACCGCGCGCTCGATGGCGAAACTGCCGAAGGAATATCGCCACGAGCCCTCGCTGGCACTGGCGGCTGGCAACGACGGTCTCGATCTGGTGCGACGGATTCTCGCTGAAGCAAAGAACCACCTCACGCCGGGCGGTCTGCTGGTGTGTGAGATCGGCGGCAACCGCAGGGCGTTGGAGCGCGCTTATCCGAAGATCGAATTCGCGTGGCCGGAATCGAGCGATCCAGGCAGTGTATTCATCCTCAACCGCGAGCAGCTTCCCGGCGCTTCCAGTAGGGCCTGACCGCCTCGAACGCCGCCCACGCGCGGCGCGGCGGCGCTGCACGTCGATGTCGCTCATCGCGCCGAGAATGTCCTGAAGCCCGTGCAGTGCCTCGAGGAAGGCCCGCGCCCGGCGGTGCGGAAAAACCGCAGCCAGGAAATCACAAGCGCAGCGCATCCGTTTCACGCGGATCCGCAGCCTGTGCCTGCGGGCAGCATCCTGCCAGTCGATCCCCTCCGCCGCGTCGCACAGGCCTTGATGCAGGCGATGCAGAGCAGGACGAGCGAACTGCCGAAGCGGCTCTGACGGATCGGCATGCCGCCGCCACGGGCGGCTCCGGGTCCACACGGAGGTATTGCGCAGTGCTGCATGGAAACGCGGAGACTTCACCAGCGCGCAGGCAAGTTGCTGCTGGCTGCAAAGGCTTCGCCGACGCTCGCTTTGGAGGCGAGAGCCGGCCGGACTCACTTGCTCGGGGCTTGCATGAACGGCGCGAAAGGTGGGGTGACCGACGAGACTCGAACTCGCAACAACCGGAATCACAATCCGGGACTCTACCATTGAGCTACGGCCACCATTGCGACGCCAACGCCAATTCTACTGGCCTGCCCGGCGGGACTCGAACCCACAACCCCCAGCTTAGAAGGCTGGTGCTCTATCCGGTTGAGCTACGGGCAGATATCCGTTGCAGGACTGGTCGGGGTGGAGAGATTTGAACTCCCGACATCCTGCTCCCAAAGCAGGCGCGCTACCAGGCTGCGCTACACCCCGAAATTCGGGCGCTAATGATACTCTTTTTTGAGCTTGCAGCAGGGGGCCATATCTGCTAAAAAGCCTACCTTCATTTTTCAGCTGACTGACGAAATGCCATTGGAATTAAAGAAAAACAGCTTCGCGCCCTACGCCCTGAAAAAGGGCGAGGAATACATGAACGCCAAGCAGCGTTCCCATTTCCGCAAGATCCTCGAGAACCTCAAGGGCGAGCTCTCGCAGGAGATCAACCGCACCGTGCACACGATGCAGGACGAGGCCACGGTGTTCGCGGACCCGAACGACCGCGCCAGCCAGGAGTCCGACATGGCCCTGGAGCTGCGCAACCGCGACCGCGAGCGGAAGTTGATCAAGAAAATCGACGAGACCATCGCGCGCATCGACGCCAACGAATACGGCTATTGCGAGAGCTGCGGGGTCGAGATCGGGCTCAAGCGGCTGGAAGCGCGCCCCACCGCCACGCTCTGCATCGATTGCAAGACCCTCGATGAGATGCGCGAGCGGCAGGTGGCGAAGTAAGTCCTAGATAAAAAACTTCTAGTTCTGCTTCGCGGCCTCGGGGGCGCCGACGGCCTTCATTGACAGACGTACTCGGCCCTTATCGTCGGCTTCCAGCACCTTCACTTTCACGATCTGGCCTTCCTTCAGGTGATCGGAAACGGCGTTAACGCGCTCGTTGCTGATCTGCGAGATGTGCAACAGTCCATCGCGGCCCGGCATGAGTTGCACGATGGCGCCAAAATCCAGCAGGCGCAGCACCGGTCCCTCGTAGATCTTGCCGACTTCGACGTCGGCGGTGAGATCCTTGATGCGCTTGAGCGCCGCTTCGCCACCTTCGGGCGAGACGCAGGCGATGGAAATCATGCCGTCATCCTCGATCTCGATGGTGGTTCCGGTCTCTTCCTGGATGCCGCGGATGACGACGCCACCCTTGCCGATGACGTCGCGGATCTTGTCCGGGTTGATCTTGATCTTGAGGATGCGCGGCGCGAAGGTGGAGAGTTCCGTGCGCGAGCCGCCCATCGCCTGTTTCATCTGATCGAGAATGTGGATGCGCGCCTCGCGCGCCTGGTCGAGCGCCACTTTCATGATGCCCTTGTTGATGGATTCGATCTTCAGGTCCATCTGCAGCGCGGTGATGCCGTTGCTGGTGCCGGCGACCTTGAAGTCCATGTCGCCGAGATGATCTTCGTCGCCGAGGATGTCTGTCAGCACCGCAAAGCGGTTGCCTTCCTTGATCAGACCCATCGCGATGCCCGCGACGTGGTCCTTGATCGGCACGCCGGCGTCCATCAGCGCGAGGCTGCCGCCGCACACCGAGGCCATCGAAGATGACCCGTTCGATTCCGTGATCTCCGAGACGATGCGCAGCGAATAGCCGAAATCCGCGGCCGGCGGCAGCATGCCGACCAGCGCTCGTTTCGCCAGGCGGCCGTGGCCGATCTCGCGGCGCTTCGTAAATCCAAATCGCCCGGTCTCGCCGGTGGAGTACGGAGGAAAGTTGTAATGGAACATGAAGCGCTCGCGGTATTCGCCCGCCAGCGCGTCGATGATCTGCTCGTCGCGCCCGGTGCCCAGGGTCACGGTGACCAGCGCCTGCGTTTCACCGCGCGTGAACAGCGCCGAGCCGTGGGTGCGGGGTAGCACGCCG
This sequence comes from Nitrosovibrio sp. Nv4, assembly GCA_945906765.1. GTDB lineage: Bacteria > Pseudomonadota > Gammaproteobacteria > Burkholderiales > SG8-39 > RBG-16-66-20. The sequence goes on from CAMDRF010000056.1 coordinate 15,023, forward strand.
GTACGGATGGCAATCGGGCGCACGGTACGCGTATCGCGACCGTCGATGCGCGGCTCGCCATCGAGGATCTGGTTGCGCACGATCTTCGCTTCGACGGCGAAGCACAGGTCCTTCACCGTGTTGGCGTCAGGGCCGCCTGCGGCGCCCACGCCGACGGCTTCAAATACGCGTTTCCAGATGGCGTCGATGGCCTCCGAGCGGGCGCCCTTCTGGCGCATGGCGAATGCCTTGCGCAGGTCGGCCTCCGACAGTTCGACAATCTTCGCCGCCAGCGCCTCGTCCCTGGCGGGGGCTTTCCAGTCCCAAGCGGGCTTGCCCGCCACTTCAGCCAGCTCCTCGATGGCGGTAATTGCCGCCTGCATCTGCTCGTGGCCATGGACCACGGCGCCGAGCATCACGTCTTCCGGCAGTTCGAGCGCTTCGGACTCGACCATCAGCACGCCCTGGCTGGTTCCGGCCACCACCAGATTGAGCTTCGATTCCTTGAGCTGCGAAAGCGTCGGATTGATCACGTACTGGCCGTCGAGGTAACCAACGCGAACCGCGCCGATCGGACCGCTGAACGGGATGCCGGACAGCGTCATCGCCGCGGACACCGCGATCATCGCCGGGATGTCGGCGTCCACCTCCGGATTGAGCGAAAGGACCTGCGCCACGACCTGCACTTCGTTGTAGAAGCCGTCCGGGAACAGCGGCCGGATCGGACGGTCGATCAGGCGGGAGGTCAGGATCTCCTTCTCGGTCGGGCGTCCCTCGCGCTTGAAAAAGCCGCCGGGAATCTTGCCGGCGGCATAGGTCTTCTCGGCGTAATCAACCGTGAGCGGGAAAAAGCTCTGCCCGGGTTTGGCCGACTTCGATGCCGTCACTGCGGCGAGCACCACGGTGTCATCAACAGTGCAAAGCACGGCGCCATGCGCCTGGCGGGCGATTTCCCCGGTCTCCAGCGTGACCTGCTGCGTGCCAAGGGTGAACGTCTTTTTGATCGGGTTCAAAGGGATTCCTTTGTGTGGGGATGCAGACAAAAAAAACGCTCATCGGTGCGATGAGCGTTTTTTGCTACGGCAAATTACTTGCGCAGCCCGAGCCGCTCGATCAGCGAGCGGTATTTATCCGCGTCATTGCGCTTCAGGTAATCCAGAAGCTTGCGGCGCTGGCTGACCATCTTCAGCAAACCGCGACGCGAATGAAAATCCTTGACGTGGGACTTGAAATGCTCAGCCAGGCCGTTGATGCGCTCGGTGAGCAGCGCAATCTGCACTTCCGGGGAACCGGTATCGTTCCCGGCCCGCTGGTGCTGCTTGACGACCTGCGCTTTTTGCGCAACCTGCAAACTCATGCTTTTCTCTCTTTTTAGGCTCGGTATGTGAGGCCGTTATTCTAGCGAAAATGGTGCCGAATCACAACTTTTTCTCGCTATTTCAGCCGCTTGCAAGAAGTCTTACCGGATGCAATTCATCGCCCGGGCCGGCCTCGCCCACGCCCAGCAACGCTCCTGCCTCTCTGTATACGCGGCAGGGGCCGCCACGTACCGCCGACGCGGACTGGAGCGTCACCGCCTGGCCCTTAAGAAAGCGCTCGGCCAATGCCGCCGGGAGGTCGATGCGGGGTAGTTCCTCCAACAGGCTGTCCGGGGGCAGCAGCCATGCCAGCCGTGACTCCTCTCCCAGGGCCTGGAGGTCGTCCAGCGTCACGGCCCGGTCCAGCCGGAAGCCGGCGACCGCGGTGCGACGCAGGGCCGCAAGGTGCGCCACCGTGCCCAGCGCCAGGCCAAGATCGGCGGCCAACTGGCGCACGTAGGTTCCCTTGCTGCATTTGATCCGGAGGTGCAGCACCTCTCCAGTGCGCTCGAGCAGTTCAAGCTCGTGCACTGTCACCTGCCTGGCGGCGCGCTCCACCGTTTGACCGGCGCGCGCGAGCGCATACAAAGGCTGCCCGGCGTGCTTCAACGCCGAGTACATCGGCGGCACCTGCTCGATGGCGCCGCGAAAACGCGCCAGCGCCTGTGCGAGCCCGGCCTCGTCCACGTTGACCGGCAGCCGCTCAAGTACCTGCCCCTCGGCGTCGCCGGTATCCGTGGACACGCCGAGCCGGACCTGCGCGCGGTACTCCTTGATCGAATCCAGGCCGAACTGGGCGAACTTGGTGGCCTCGCCGAAGAGCAGCGGCAGCAGTCCGGAGGCGAGCGGATCGAGCGTGCCTGCGTGGCCGGCCTTTTCCGCTTCCAGCAGGCGCTTCACCGCCTGCAGCACCGCGCTCGAACTCGGACCGACCGGCTTGTCCAGCAGCAGCACACCGTCCAGCTTCAGGCGCCGCATTTCGCGACCGCTATCGCTTTGGAGGGACGACGCTGTCGATCAGCCGTGACAGGCGGTCACCCCGCTCGACGGATTCGTCGTAGACGAAGCGCAATGCCGGGGTGGTGTACATGTTCATGCGATGTGAGAGCTGCGAGCGCAGAAAGCCCGCCGCACGCTGCAAGGCCTTGGTCGTTGCGCCCTGCTTGGCCTTGTCGAGAAGCGTGAAAAAAACCTTTGCGTGCGACAGGTCGGGCGCGACGTCGACCGAGGTCAGCGTCACCATGCCGACGTGCGGATCGCGCACTTCGCGGCGCAACAGATCGGCAAGCTCGCGTTGCATCAGGTCGGCCACTTTCTGCGGCCGGCCGCGGCTCACGGCGTGGACCGCCTTCGGCTCACAGGCTGCGCGCGATCTCGAGGATTTCGAACACCTCGAACTGGTCGCCTTCCTTGAGTTCCTGGAAGGACTTGAGCGACATGCCGCATTCGAAACCGGCCTTCACCTCGCGCACATCATCCTTGAAGCGCTTGAGCGAATCGATTTCGCCGGTATGAATGACCACGCTGTCGCGCAGCACGCGCACCTGCGCGGAACGCTTCACCAGCCCTTCCTGCACTTGGCAACCGGCGACCGTACCGACCTTGGAGATGCGGAATACCTGCCGCACCTCGACCAGGCCGATGATGCTTTCCTTTCGTTCGGGTGCGAGCATCCCGGATAGCGCTGCCTTCACTTCCTCGACCGCGTCGTAAATAACATTGTAATAGCGCACATCCACGCCGGAAGACTCGATCAGCTTGCGTGCGGTCGCGTCGGCCCGCGAATTGAAGCCGATGATCACCGCGCCAGAGGCCAGTGCGAGATTGACGTCGGATTCGGTAATTCCACCGACGCCCGCGTGCACCACGCTGACTTTGACTTCCTCGGTCGCAAGGCGCGTCAGGGCATGGGCCAGCGCCTCCTGCGAGCCCTGCACGTCGGCCTTGATCAGCAGGGCCAGGGTTTTCTTCCCGCCGCCGCCCTCGCCCATACTGCTGAACATGTTCTCCAGGTTGACGGCGCGCTGCTTGGAGAGCTTAACCTCGCGGTACTTACCCTGACGGAACTGCGCGACTTCACGCGCTTTCTTCTCGTCGGCAAGCACCACCATTTCCTCGCCGGCGCGCGGCACGTCGGACAGGCCCTGGATTTCGACCGGAATCGATGGGCCGGCACTTTGCACCGGTTTGCCGTTCTCGTCGAGCATCGCGCGCACGCGACCGTACACGGCGCCAACGACCACCACATCGCCGCGTTTCAGGGTCCCGGACTGCACCAGCAGCGTCGCCACCGGCCCGCGGCCCTTGTCCAGACGGGCCTCAATGACCACGCCCTTCGCTGCCGCGCCGATCGACGCCTTGAGTTCCAGCACCTCGGCCTGCAGCAGGATCTGTTCCAGCAGCGTATCGATGCCCTCGCCGGTCTTGGCCGACACGGGCACCACCGGCGAATCGCCGCCCAGGTCCTCGGGCACCACGCCGTGCTGGAGAAGGTCCTGCTTGACCCTCTCCGGATTGGCTTCATGCTTGTCAATTTTGTTGATGGCGACCACCAGCGGCACCTTGGCCGCCTTGGCGTGGGCGATCGCCTCTATGGTCTGCGGCATCGCGCCGTCGTCCGCCGCTACTACCAGCACGACGATATCGGTCACTTTCGCGCCGCGCGCGCGCATGGCGGTGAATGCTTCATGGCCCGGCGTATCGAGGAACGTGATGACGCCCCGTGGCGTCGCTACGTGATAGGCGCCGATATGCTGCGTGATGCCGCCGGCTTCGCCCGCCGCGACCTTGGTGCGCCGGATGAAGTCGAGCAACGAGGTCTTGCCATGATCGACGTGGCCCATGACGGTGACTACCGGCGGTCGCGCAACCGCGTCGGCCGCGACAACCGCCGCATCGTCGACGAGATATGCCTCGGGATCCTCCAGCTTGGCCGCCCTGGCCGTGTGACCCATGTCCTGGACGACAATCATCGCCGTCTCCTGATCGAGGACCTGGTTGATCGTCGCCATGGAGCCGAGTTTCATCAGGACCTTGATGACCTCGACCGCCTTGACCGACATGCGGTGCGCCAATTCGCCCACCGTGATCGTTTCCGGCACTGCGATATCCCGCACCACCGGTTCGGCAGGTTGCGCGAAGGCCGGTTCTCCGGCAGCCGCGGCTCCCCGCTTGTGCCGCGACCCGCCCCTGCCGTGCCAGCCGCCGACGCCGCCCCCCATGTCGCCACGGGTCTTGATGGTTCGCCGGCGCGCTGAGTCATCCCGCAGGATGGTCGTCTGCTTGACCTTCTTCGCCTTCTTATCGCTCTTGGGTTCGCCCGTCTTGGGCGCATGCAGCGTGCCTTCCTTGGCCACGGCATCGGGCGCCGGCGCCGCGCGCTCGGCCTGCTTCTGTTCCGTCTCGCGCTTTTCGCGCTCCTGCTTCTCGCGCAGTTCGTTGGCTTGGATGTCGGATAGCTGCTGGTGGCGCCTGTACTCCTCCTGGCGCAACTGCAATTCTTTCGCATCGGGACCTCCCGGCGCGGCTGCTGGCGCCGGCGCAGGCGCGGCAACCGGCGCGGGTGCGGCAACCGGCGCGGGTGCGGGCGGTGGCATCTCCGCCGCAGTGGCGGCAGCTGCAAGCTCGGAAGGATCGCGCTTGACGAAGACGCGCTTCTTGCGCACCTCGACCTGGATGGTGCGCGCCTTGCCCATGGCGTCGGATTTCTTGATTTCGCTGGTGTGCTTGCGCGTCAGCGTGATCTTGTTCTTCGGTTCGACCGAGCCGTGCGAATTGCGCAGGTACTCGAGCAGTCTCGCCTTGTCCTGCTCCGAGAGGGAATCATCGGCGATGCGTTTCTCGACTCCGGCGGCGCGCAACTGCTCGAGCAGCACCGAAGGCGGAACCTTCAATTCGCTTGCAAACTGCGCGACGCTGGTCTGGGCCACGTTATCGGGCCTCTTTGCGCGCCGTGCTCGCAGTCGCCGGCGTGGCAGCTGCGGCAGCCTCGTCGGCGAACCAGTGCGCGCGCGCCGCCATGATCAGGCCTTTGGCGCGCTCCGCATCCATGCCGGTCATCTCGGAGAGCTCATCCACCGACAGATCGGCCAGATCGTCGCGGGTCTTGACGCCCTGCGGCGCGAGCTTGGCGGCCAGCAGGTTGTCCATGCCCTCAAGCTGCAGCAGGCTCTGCTCCACGCCGGCGATGCTTTCTTCGCTCGCGATTGCCTGCACCAGCAGCGCGTTGCGCGCACGGCTGCGCAGCTCGTTCACCGTATTCTCGTCGAACGCGTCGATCTCCATCATTTCGGTGATCGGCACATAGGCAATCTCTTCCAGCGTGGAGAAACCTTCCTGGATCAGGATCTCGGCCACTTCCTCATCGACGTCGATCTTCCCCATGAACAGCGTCTTGACCCGGGCGCCCTCCTCTTCCTGCTTCTGGGTGGACTCTGCCTGGCTCATCAGGTTGATGGTCCAGCCGGTAAGTTCGGAGGCGAGCCTGACGTTCTGGCCGCTGCGGCCGATCGCGATGGCGAGGTTTTCCTCGTCCACCACCACATCCATGGCGTGCTTCTCCTCGTCCACCAGGATCGAGCTGACCTCGGCTGGCGCCAGCGCACCGATGACGAAGGTCGCCGGGTCGGCCGACCACAGCACGATGTCCACGCGCTCGCCCGCCAGTTCCTGGGTCACGGCCTGCACGCGCGATCCGCGCATGCCGACGCAGGTGCCGATCGGATCAATGCGCCGGTCGTTGGTGTGCACGGCGATCTTGGCGCGCACGCCCGGATCGCGTGCCGCCGACTTGATCTCGAGCAGCTTCTCCTCGATCTCCGGCACCTCAAGTTCGAACAGTCTCATGATGAACTGCGGCGCGGTGCGCGACAGGATCAGCTGCGGGCCGCGGGCGCCACGGTCGATCTTCGCCACCCAGGCGCGGACGCGATCACCCACGCGCAGGTTTTCCTTCGGAATCATGTTTTCGCGAGGCAACTGTGCTTCCAGGCGCCCGGATTCGACGATCGCGCTGCCCCGCTCCATGCGCTTGACGGTGCCGGTAACCAGCTCGTCGCCACGCGCGAGGAAATCGTTGAGGATCTGTTCGCGCTCTGCGTCGCGAATGCGCTGCAGGATCACCTGCTTAGCGGTCTGCGCGCCGATGCGGCCGAAGGGCACGTTCTCGATCTGCTCTTCGATCACGTCGTCCAGCTTCGCGTCGGGCTTGCGGTCCTGCGCCTCTTCGACCGACAACATCTGCGCGTTGATCCAGTCGGGCGCGTCGTCCGGCAGCACCCGCCAGCGGCGGAACGCCTGATAATCGCCCGTGTCGCGGTCAATCGCGACCCGCACGTCCGCGTCCTCGGTGAAGCGCTTCTTGGTGGCAGAGGCGAGCGCGAGCTCGAGCGCACCGAAGACCACGTCTCGGTTGACGTTCTTTTCACGCGCCAGCGCGTCCACCAGCAACAGAATTTCCCGGCTCATCTTTTCTTTCCTTCTGTCCAGGCCCGGCTCCCGCCGGGTGGGTCCGGCACCAGCCGGGCCCGATCGATATCGTCCACATTCAGCGCCACGTCCTGACCTTCGACCTCGACCGTGGCTACCGCTCCTTGCGCACCGCGCAACAGGCCGGTGAAGCGCTTGCGGCCGCTGGCATCCGGCGTCCGCATCCTCACATCCACTTTGCTGCCCGCGAAGCGCGCGAAATCGGCCGCCTTGCGCAACGGCCGGTCCAGCCCCGGCGACGACACTTCCAGCCGGTCGTAGTCGATGCCCTCGACCGCAAATACCCGCCCCAGCTGCCGGCTCACTTCGGCGCAATGGTCCGCCGTAATACCGCCGGCCCGGTCAATGAAGATGGACAGCTGCCGCCCCCCGCCGGATGCCCTCGCATCCACCAGTTCGAACCCCATGCCCGCCAGGGTCGTCTCGACCACGTCCGCCATCGCTGCCATGCCAGCCTGCCCAAAACCCCGTTGCGACTGCGCAAACAAAAAATGGGCCGAGGCCCATTTGCATCTGAAACG
>CAMDRF010000057.1 GCA_945906765.1 Nitrosovibrio sp. Nv4
GCAGTTGTTCGCATCAAGCCAGACCCATCGGTGCAGGTCACGGCCAAGACGAGTGAGTGCGCGGCGCCAACCGCCATTGCCCTGCAAGCGCGGCTTGGCAACGGCGTCGTCTTGAGTTGGGCCCACGACCAACGCAACGCGGATGCGCCGTGCAGCGTGCTGCGCACCCTGGCGGCGCTGCCATGTTTCATCTGAGCGCCAACCTGGCGGTGTACCTGCACCGCGGGACGATTGACTTTCGCAAGAGGATCAACGGCCTGTCGGCGATGGTTGAGCACGAGCTGCGTCTGGATCCGTTTGCCCATGCCGCCTACGTCTTTGGAAACCGCAGGTGCTCTGCAAGCGTACGCGCTTGTGTCTGCCCATCAGCATCAATCTTGTAGCGCAGAACAGCAATCGAATTTCGTTCAACTCGCGGATCAACTCCGCGCTGGCGGCCATTGCCTTGCGGCGTGCAGCACGCGCAGAATGCGCACCGTGTCGGCGACCGTGTCATAAATGAGGACGTAATTTTGATGCGCCACGAACTCGCGCGTATCATTTACGCGGCCAGGCCGACCCAGGCCGGGATGGTCAATCAGTCGGTTCGCTTTTTCGGAAAAAAGCTCATCGAGCGCCAGCGCTGCGCTTGGGTTATCGGCTTCGATGTAGTCATAGATCGCACGGCGGTCATCTATAGCCTCGGGCGTCCAGAACAGCCTCACGATCTCGCTTGGAGTTTACGGCGTGTCTCAGCTCGACGGTTGGAAAATTCCGCTTCCACGTCCTCGGCCGACACCAGATGCCCCGCCTTGGCAGAATCCAGTCCAACCTGCACTTGGCGCCGGAACCACGCGTCGTGCTCGGCAGCGCCCTGCTGCTGCTTGACGAAATCTCGCATGAAGTCACGTAAAAGCTGTGCACCAGTGCGATCGCGTGATTTCGCGGCCGTGGAGAACTCTTCTTTCAATTCCTCATCTACCCGGAAGGTAAAGGTTGCCTCGCTCATTGTGCTGACCTTGAGTGTTACTTGATAAGTGCACTGTAGCACATAAAGCTGTGGGTGACGAATTCCTAAATCACGCCAAGACCAGAATCTGAAACAGTCCGCGAAAGTGGTAGCACCAGCTGAACACAGCATCGCCAAGCGGGACAAACACCCTAAAACACGGACAAACTCCCGCCGAGCTGATGCCGCGTCGACGCCAACTGGTGGAGATGCGCGTGGCCAAGGGCCATCACCTTGAACATGCAACAACCAAACAAACAGTTCGCAGCATCAATGGCGTACTCAAGACCTTGGACAAGCAGATCCAAGACACAGCTATTTAATTTGCGTTGGTGACGCAGCGGCATTAATTGCACCGTATAACGCGTTACCCGGCTTGTTTTTGTTCACTCAAAAATCGGGGCAAGTTTCGCCAGCACTTCTTCCATGATCGAGCCTGGTAAGGTGTCTACCTTGCGCGCGTTGCCTGCGCCAAGATCTAGCACGCGGGGCTGATCGCAACGCACGATACCGGTTGTTTTGATCCCGGTGATGGGGACAGCAAACCCGATCCGACGGGCGAAGTCACCACCGCTCGTGATTGGGCAGATCACTGGCAATTTGGTTGCCTCGTTGAACTCGGCTGGCGACACGATCAAGACGGGGCGACTACCGCGTTGCTCGCGCCCTTCATGCGGATCAAGCGAGACTAGGTAAATGTCGCCGCGCCTCATATCAGTTCACCACCCACAGCGGGCGCATCGACCCATTCACGTTCTTCAGCCGATTGGGGTTGTGAATAGTCCGAGGCGGCCAACAACTCCGCCAGCGTGTAACGTGGCCTAGGTTTGGGATAAACCACAAGGCGCCCATCAGCGACAACTACGCCCACCGTAGCCCCCACTTGCAGGTGCAGTTGATCGAGGAACGCTGGCGGAACGGCCAGCATGACCGAGCCGCCGACCTTGCGCAGGGTGGTTGTATGCATAATGAACTCTATTTAATGTTGTTATATTAAAGTATAATAGTAATTGAGGCTACTCGCAAGCCCCTGCCCCAGCCTTCTCCAACAAGGGCGCTTCCGGGAAAACAGGTTCGATGGTTTCTTTGACCAACGCCGGCGGAGCGTCGGGGTCGGATAGATCGAGTGGCGTGCGATCACGCCCCCGCAAACGCCGCCCCCTGCGCCTGCCAATCCAGTGGCATCACCCGGCGCAGCACGCTCTCCAGATTGATCGCCACATCGGGATTAGCGAGCAGATTGTCCACAACCGCCGGGGCCAGCAGCGTCAAGCGCAGCAAGCGCCGGGCCTGCGTTACATCGATGCCTTCGGCAGCGGCAATGTCAGTGATCGACCGAAACTTGCCTTCATCGAGCAAGGAGGAAATCGCGCATGTGTTGAAGGTGTGCATTACGCGCAGAGACCATGAACCATACGACGCCAAGCTTACTCAAACAGATCGGCGTGTGTTCAGCCAACCTGAATGATCTGGTTGAGACGTTCGCAGACCTGCACAAACAAAGTCCCAGCTAAAGTACCGAGAGGGTGTATCTTGGCTTTGCGCAAGCGCCAGTCGAAAGACTTGGGTTGGTGACAAAGCACGTAGCTCGTTTGCCCAGTCTTGCGTCCTGACGCCTTGCCCACAGGCACCGCAAAGGGATTGTCCGAATTGTATTCCGCAGTCGTCATGGGCAAGCCAATAACCAGCGACGTCCTCTCATTGAAGATGCGCGGCGAGAGAACCAAAAACGGGTGCACATCGCGCATTTCGCGCCCGATCTGCGGATTGCAATCGATCCAGATGATGTCCTGGCGGTCCGGCGCCCAAGGCTTACGTTTTCTGGCCGCGACCGGCGTGGCGGCTACCAACGCTCAGCCCCGAGTGTTTCCGTCGTGGCCATCTGCTCGCCGCCGTGGCGCTTTGAATCATAGAGAGCCAAGCGTTGTTCCAGGGTGAACCGCGTAGCGTCAGCCGGCGTGATAACGACGTTATCGCCTTCAACTGAAACGCGCACGCGTTGATCGACACGCAGGTGCGCTTCCCGCGCCACCGCAGCCGGCAAGCGAACACCCAGATTATTGCCCCACTGCTTAATATTCAGAACGGCTTCGACCATGACACCCTCCTTGCATAAATGTATAAACATTAGTCTATACTTACTGAGGGAGCCAGTCAATTTCGATGCGGCTATCGCTTGCCGGTAGCGCACCGCGACGCATCGAAAACCTGATCGAGCAGGCCGGAGGAATTGCACCTTCTGCTGAAAACACCCGCGAGGGGAACAGGACAATCGCCAGAAAATAACCACAAACACGGCTTCTATTGCTATTCGATTCGGAAAGCGAACGCTGGTTCGGTTCCGTTTTGCACCACCAATGCAACGGCCACCCTCACGGCGGCCGTTTTCTTTTCCTGCACGCGCGGTGGAGCGATTTTTCCCCGTAGGCAGCGTCGTGATCGGGCGCGATCGTCAGAAATCGAAGGAAGTTTGCATCGCGATAGGCGGTCGCTCGCCGAGACTGCGTGATGCGAAGCGTGTAGAGCGCGTCAATGCCCTTGGGTGGTTTCACGCTCACGATCTTCTCCAATTTCAAACCCTGGTCCCGGTGGAGCCGGTCCCAAGTCAGTTGGCGCAACTTTCTGAGCGTGTCGGTAACGCGATTGCGTTCCAATTTGTCCAGCGTTAGCCAGTTCTTCTGAAAGACCTCATTATTGAGATCGAGTTGAAGCTTTCTTGCCGGTTCTGTGTCCGCCATCCTCTAGCCTCTTGAGGGTCGCGTCCAGGTCGGACTCTTTTGCGGGCTGGCGTTGCGCCCGGTCCAGAGCGTGCGCCAGATCTTGCCGTGCTTTCGGTTGGTGCAGCCAGAGTTCGTTATCCGGCACAACAAGTGCCGTGCGGACCAGCCAAACGCCCGGCTCTTGTTGTTCCACAAGAACCTGCCGTCCAGCGAACTCTTTGCCAAGCGAAGCCAGGATCGCGCCGTGGACGCGTGATTCACGGTCCGCGAGATCTCTGGTGAGCCAGGCGCGGAAATCCTGCCAGAGACCCCCGATATAGCTTTCAAGCGCCGGGTTACGGATCAATTCGTCGCGGATCCTCTGTACTTTCAGCCGCGTGCCGTCGTCACGCTTCAGCTTATCGATGTAGCCGGCGATGAATTCGTCAAAGCGCCTGCGCAGGGCGTGATCCGGGTCGTTGCGCACCTCTTCGATGCTGCGGGCCACGCCATTGATGATCTTTCGCGCAATCGTCTCGTCGAGTTGCCAGCCCATTCTCCTGATGGCGTCGATCAGCGGACTTTCCGCGGCAACAGCCTTCGCGATATAGTCGCGCGTCTCGCCGCTGGCCATGGCCTCGTCTACCAGCCTCAACACCTCGTCCAGCACCGCGTGATGGCGCTTGTCTTCGGTCAGGACATCCAGAACCTGCCCGGCCGCCGCCGCGACATCGATCTCCTGCAACTTTGACACGACCGCGGCGTGCACAAACCTGCGCACCCGCTGGTCGTCGAAGACGCCCATGCCATAGGACAGAAAGCGGGTAGTCAGTGCCGCGATCTTCTGCGCGTTTTCCCGCTGCAGAAGCCACGCGCGCAACCTGCCCGCGGAGCCGATTTCGGCGATTTTCGCCACGATCGCCTCGGCGGACAGAAAATTCTGCAGGATGAATTCCGACAGCCCCTTGGCGATGCGCCCCTTGTTGGCCGGGAGAATCGCGGTGTGCGGGATGAACTTCAGGTGCAGCGGATGGCGGAAGAGGGCCACCACGGCAAACCAGTCGGCGATGGCGCCGACCACGGCGGCTTCGCTGAATGCCGCGACATACCCCATCGACGGATGAAGCTGGCCGAAAAACGTCGAGATCCCGTAGATCAGGACGGCCAGGAGCAGGAACCCCGTCGCGACGAGGCGCATTTGACGCAGGCCGCGATCCTTGTGTTTGCGTCGACAGGGTGGCGCTGGAGCAGGCCGCCAGTCGACGGCGCGTTTCGTCGGCGAGTGCCATGAGCCTATTCCTTGAAAATCAGATCGGGTCCGATATCGGCGATGCTGCGCGCGCCGCACAGCTGCATCGTGCGGGTCAGCTCGTCGCTCAGAATCTCCAGCGCGCGCGTCGCCCCCGCCTCGCCGCCGGCGCATACGCCGTAGAAGGTCGCGCGGCCGACCATCACCGCCTGCGCACCGCGGGCGAGCGCCTTGAAGACATCCGAACCGCGCCGGATGCCGCCGTCCATCAGCACCGCGGACCGGCCGCCGATCGCGCGCGCCACGCCGGGCAGCGCATCGAACGAGGCGACTTCGCTGTCCAGCTGGCGGCCGCCATGGTTGGAGACGATCACGCCGTCGCAGCCCAGCGAAACCGCACGCTCGGCATCCTCGGGAAGTACCACGCCCTTGATCAGCAGCTTGCCGGGCCAGGCGCCGCGCACGCGCTTGATGACTTCCCAGTCGAGCGCCGCATCCTGGTTGCGCCCGACGGAGGACACAAGATTGCGTGTGTCCGCGCCTCCTTCCGCCATCCCAACGAGATTTTCCAGCGACGGTACGCCGCGCAGGAGCATGTCCAGCGCCCAGGCAGGGCGTGTGGCGAAGTCGAGCATGTTCTTCGGCGTAAAGCGGAACGGGATGGAGAAATCGTTGCGGAAATCGCGCTCGCGCTTGCCGCCCACCGGCAGGTCCGCGGTCACCATGAGCGTGTCGTAGCCCGCCCTGCGCGCACGCTCGATCAGGCCGAAGGTGAACTCGCGGTCTTTGAGAAAGTACGCCTGGAACCAAAGCCGCCCGGGCGCCGCCTCGGCGATTGTTTCGATGCTCGCGGTTGCCGTTGTCGAAAGTGAAAACGGGATGCCGAAGGCCGCCGCCGCCCTGGCGACGGCGATGTCGCCGCCGCGCCAGCCGAAACCGATCGCGCCGGTCGGCGCGATGGCGATAGGAAGCTTTGCGGTTTTTCCCAGAATGGAAGTTTCTGTACTGATCTGTGAAACGTCCACGAGAACTTTTCGCAACAATCTGACTTTTTCGAAAGCTGCACGATTTTCCCGGAGCGTCAGCTCGTCTTCCGCGCCGCCGTCGATGAAGTCGAACACCGCCCGCGGCAACCTGCGCTTCGCGGCCAGGCGCAGGGCTTCAATGGAGTAAGCGTTCATGCCGAATCGGTGTTCATATTTCACGCTTCACCCGGTTGGCGAGCACGCCTATGTGCTCATTGACGACTTCGACCAGGTCGCCGGGCTGCAGCGCGGGCACGGTCGCGCCGTCGCAGCCGAACCAGATCACGTCACCGGGATGCAGCGTCAGGTAGCGGGACATTGTCGCGATATAGTGCGCGATGCTGAAAATCATGCCGGCGGTGCTGTAGCTGGAAACCGTCTTGCCGTTGACGCGCACTTCGATCTGCTGCGCCATGGGATCGATGCCGTCGACGATGCTTGGCCCCATCGGCTTGAAGGTATCGCTGTTCTTCGCGCGCCAGAGCGTGCGGTCGCTCTTCTGCCAGCTGCGCTCGCTGACGTCGTTGCCGAGCGTGTAGCCCGCGACATATTCAAGGGCATCTTTTTCATTTACATTTTTTATTTTTTCCCCAATAACAGCAACCAATTCGCCCTCGAACTCCACCGGCCCGAGCGCGTCCTTCGGGATGACGATGTCGTCGCCGCTGCAGATGAGCGCGCCGTTCGAGCGGTAGCCGATGTCGGCCTGGGTGGGGACCTTATAGGTGCCGCCGTGCTCGCGGTTCGCCCAATCGATGTGGGCGCGGAAGTTCAGTCCCGCGGCGTAGAAGTTGCGTACCGAAGCGAGGACCGTGCGGTCTACCGGAACAGGCTCGCCTGCGTCTCGGCGCGTCATTCCGCCTTGACGCCCGAGGCCTTGATGACCTGCGCCCAGCGCTCGTTGTCCTTCCTGAGGAACGCGGCAAACTCCACCGGCGTATCACCGATGATGATCGCGCCCTGCCCTTTCATGCGTTCGCGCGTCTCCGGGCGGGTGAGGGACTTGCGCATTTCCTCGGCCAGCCGGTTGACGATCGCGGGTGGCGTGCCGGCCGGCGCCAGCATGCCGACCCAGGGCGCCGTCTGCACCAGTTCCGCGTAGCCGACGTCTTTCATGGTGGGAATGCCGGGAAAATCCGGATGGGGCGCCGCCGTGCCGACGGCCAGCGCCTTGAGCTTTTTCGCCGCGATCTGGTCCGCGATGCCGACCACGGGGTAGAACATGAAGCTGACGCGCCCCGCGAGCACCTCGACGAGGGCCGGGCCGTTGCCCTTGAACGGAACGTTGATCATCTTTATCCCGGTCATGACTTCCAGCATCGCCCCTGCAAGGTGGGTGGAGCCGCCGATGCCGGAGGTCGCATAGCTGAGTTCTCCGGGTTTAGCCTTGGCCTGGGCCACCAGGTCCTTCATGGAATTGATCGGGCTGCCGGCGGCGGTGACCACCACCATCGGCAAGTTCGCCGCATTGCCGACCGGCGCAAAGTCCTTGAACGGATCGTAATTCGCCTTGGTGCCGGGCAGCAGCGGATTCACCAGCAGCGACAGCGACGAGAACAGCAGCGTGTAGCCATCGGGCGCCGACCGGGCCACGGCTTCGGTGGCGATGATTGCGTTCGCACCGGGACGGTTCTCGACGAGCACGCTCTGGCCCATCGAAGCGGTCAGGTCCTGCGCGATGAAGCGGGCAATGACGTCGGTCGGCCCGCCGGCGCCGAAGCCGACCAGCAGCCGGATTGGTTTGGCGGGATACGACTGCGCGAAAAGATTTCCAGCGAATAAAAACCCGCATGCAAAGGCAAAAAATCTCGTCACCATGGTTCTCCGTTGCGAAAGAATCGCGTCGCCATCACCTGGCAGCGCTTGATCAATCGGTGCTCGTGCGGCAGGTAGTCGGGGATGGCATTGTGGATGGTGCCGAAATCTTCCCAGACCAGCACGTCGCGCTCCTGCCACTGGTGCGCGTAGCGGTACTGCGGCTGCGTCTGGTGGCGGAAAAGGAACGCCAGCACCTCGTCGCTCTCCCGCTGCGGCAACTCGTTGATGCGCATCGAATAGCCGGGATTGGCGTAGAGCACCTTGCGGCCGGTGAGCGGGTGTTCGAGGAAGATCGGGTGCGACACCGGGGGTTTGGCCTTTCTCTGCGCCTCGCTGAGCGGTGCGCGCCGGCTGCCTTCGCGGCGGCGCATTTCCTCCCAGAACTTGTTGAAGTCGTGCAGCACGGTCTTGCCGTCCAGGTCACGTTTCATGGCCGCGGGCAGGTCGTCGTAGGCCGCGTGCATGTTGCAGAACTCGGTGTTGCCGAGCGGCTTGCCGCCGCGCACCGGGATCTTGATGCCGTAGAGCACGTTGGCGAAGGCGATCTGGCGGCTATAGGACATGTCGGTGTGCCAGTCCTGTCCGGCATCCGAGAGACCCATCGGCTTGCCGTGCTCGACGATGTTGGAAAGGATCATCACCTCCGGCATGCCGGGTTCCTGGTACCCGCCCGCGACGTTGATTTCCAGGTCGCCCAGCTGCGCGCTGAAGCGCTTCAGCTCGGCCGCGCCGAGCTGCTGGCGCGGAAAGCGCAGCACGCCGTACTTCCCCAGCGCCTGCATCACCGCCGCAAGCTCTTCCTCGTCCAGATTTCGAGAAAGATCCAGGCCGTCGATCGTCGCGCCCAGCGTCTCGCCAGTCGGGGTCAGCTTCATGTTCATTCCACCTCCAGGCCGATGTCTTTCACGATCTTTGCAACCAGCGGCCATTGTAGTAGGAGAAAATCAGACCATGAAACAAAAAATCGGATTCGTCGGCGTCGGCGCCATGGGCTGGCCCATGGCATCCAATCTCATCAAGGCGGGGTTCACGGTCCAGATAGCCGATGCGCGCCCCGCGCAAGCGTCGAAGTTTTCTGCGGAAACAGGCGCCCGCGTTGCGGCCTCGCTGCGCGCTCTGGGCGAGGCCTCGGACATTGTGATCACCATGCTGCCAACGAGCAGGATCGTGCGCTCGGTGCTGCTCGAATCGCATGGCATGGACCAGGGCATTGCCGCGGGCCTGCGCCCCGGAGCCATCGTCATCGACATGAGTTCCGGGGCGCCCGCCGAAACGGCGGCGATCGCGGGGCAACTCGCCGGGCAGAAAGTGGCGATGATCGACGCTCCGGTGTCCGGAGGCGTCAGGAAAGCCGTGACCGGGGAGCTGGCGATCATGGTTGGCGGCGACAAGAACGTCGCTGCCGAGGCCGACCCTATTCTTAAGGCGATGGGAAAGTCCGTCATCTGGGCCGGCGGCATCGGCAGCGGCCAGGCCATGAAGGCGCTGAACAACCTGGTGTCGGCGGGCGGATTCCTGATCGGCATTGAAGCACTGCTGGTCGGGAAAAAATTCGGCCTTGACCCGGCGGTCATGGTTGACATCCTCAATGCTTCCACCGGCATGAACAACAGTACACAGGTGAAATTCAAGCAATTCGTGCTGTCCGAATCCTTCGGCTCGGGCTTTGCGCTGGACCTGATGGTGAAGGACATCGGCATCGCGCTCGACGTGGCGAAGGATCTCGGCGTGGACGCACCGTTCTCGGCGCTTTGCAGAAATATCTGGGCCGCAGCCCAGGCAGACCTGGGCACGGGCCGCGATCACACCGAACTGGCCCGCTTCGCCGCGAAAACCGCCGGGGTCAGCCTGAAGTAGATGGCGCTTGCCCATAGCCTGCGGGCTTTTCGCCATCGGGATTTCCGGCTCTACTTCGCCGGCCAGGGCATCTCGCAGACCGGCACCTGGCTGCAGACGATCGCCACCAGCTGGCTGATCTATCACATGACGGGCTCCGCGTTCCTGCTCGGCCTGGCATCGTTTGCTCAATTCATCCCGATGCTGGTGCTGGGACCCTTCGCGGGCGTGTGGGTCGACCGGCAGCGCAAGCGCAAGGTACTCATGATTACCCAGGGCTTCGCGCTTGCGCAGGCGCTCGCGATGCTGGCGCTGGTCGCTTCCGGCCAGGTCCAGGCCTGGCACCTGATTGTGGCCAATCTTGTGCTCGGCATCCTGAACGCGTTCGACTCGCCCGCGCGCCAGGCGCAGCTCGTCGAACTGGTCGGCGGCAAGGAGGACCTGCCGAACGCGATCGCCTTCAGTTCGATCCTGATGAACGGCGCGCGCTTCGTCGGCCCGATGATCGGCGGTGCGGTGATCGCGGGGTTCGGCGAGATCTGGGGCTTCGCGCTGAACAGCATGATGCGCGGTGCGGTGATCGTCGCGCTGTGGCTGATCCGCGCCACGCCGCGGCCGACCGAGAAATCCACCACCGGCTGGCGCGAGCAGCTGGCGGCGGGATTCCGCTACGCCTACGGCTTCCTGCCGACGCGCAGCGCGCTGCTGTTGCTCTCGGCGGTGAGCTTCTCCGTTCAGCCCTACCAGTCGCTCGCGCCCTACTTCGCGCGCGACGTGTTTCATGGCGGCTCGGAGGTGCTCGGCTACCTGATCGGCGCCGGTGGTTTCGGCGCGGTCTCGGGCATGGTGCACCTCGCGATACGACCGTCGATACGCGGGCTGCTCAGCCAGATTCCATTCACCGCCGCCGCGGCGGGGATCGCGCTGATCGTATTCTCGCTCTCCAGCTCCCTGTGGATCGCCCTGCCGATGCTGTTTTTCGTCGGCATGGGCGCAATGCTCACCGCGGCCTCGACCAACACCGTGCTGCAGACCATCGTGGAGGACCGGATGCGCGCCCGCGTGGTCTCGATCTATATGATGTCTTTCCTCGGCGTCGCGCCGCTGGGGGCATTGCTCGCCGGCGTACTCGCCGAGCGCATCGGCCCGCCCGCGACGCTGGCCCTGGGCGGTGCGTTTTCGCTCGCCGCCGCCTTCCTCTACTGGATCAACCTGCCGAAGATCCGCGCCGCGATCCGGCCGGTCTACGAAAAACTGGGGATCGTTCCACGCGCCGACGAGTAGCTCGTCCGCCAAGCACTCTACCTTGCGCCGGGATGAGTCTGTTGGCCACCTATCGGTACTCCGCCTCGCGCTCGTGCCGGGCGGACGCGAGGTACACCGCGCTGGTGCTCCGGTAGTAGAGGATCCAGAAATCGCCGAGCAACCACTCGCGCGCCTGCAGCCGCCGCCGGGCCGTCAGCGGCGCCAGACGGTTGAGCCATTTCCTCTCGGTCTGGCTTTGCATCAGGCTCAACTGCGCGGGCCGCCCGATGTCGGGCTGCGCGCCCAGAAGCCGGGGAAGTTCTCCCTCAACCAGGTCGATGAGCCGCAATGCGCGCGATCCCGAGTCGGGGTGCAGATGGTGAAGGCTGCCGTAGTGGTCGAGTAGCGCCTCAAGCGCGCGCTCGAAACGCCGCGTCGCCACCACGGGCAAGCGGCGCGGCGCGCTCATGCGTCTGCGATGCGTTTCGCCTTCGCGCGCAGTCTGGCGAGCCGGGGTTTGAATTCATCCCAGGTATAGACGCGGCCGGCCTCGATGTCTTCGGCCGCTTCAACCAGCGCCTTGAGCATCGACAAATGCTCGGACTCCTTGAAGCGGCGGTAATCATCGAGCTGTTCGACCGTGATCAGCGCCACATAGCTCTCGCCGTTCTTGGTGAATACCTTCTCCTGGCCGGACTTCGAGACGGCGTCGGCAAGCTCGGTCAGGCGCGCGCGCGCCCTGGAGATGGGAACGATGTCTTTCGCGCTGATCACGGCGATGCAGCGTCCTTTACAGAATAATGACGCAATATTCTGCACACAATGTCACCCGGCAGCAACCCCGGGCACGCCGGACTGAGCGAGCCCGAGCCCGGTGTCGCGCGCAAGTTGCGACATACCGCGCGCGCGGGCACTGGCATACTCCCCTTTGACGCAGATACTCCAAAGGAACAACAGAAATGAGTCAAATTTCGGGCGCCGAGGCGATGGTGCGCATGCTGCAGCTGCATGGCGTGAAGCACATCTTCGGACTGTGCGGCGACACGAGCCTGCCCTTTTATGACGCGCTCTATCGCCTGGACCACGGCATGCAGCACATCCTGACGCGCGACGAGCGCTCCGCGGCCTACATGGCCGACGGCTACGCGCGGGTGAGCGGCCGCGTCGGTGTCTGCGAAGGACCTTCTGGCGGCGGCGCGACCTATCTCCTGCCCGGCATCGTCGAGGCGAACGAAAGCTCGATCCCGGTGCTCGGCATCACCACCGACATCGCGACCACTTCGCGCGGCCGTTACGCGCTGACCGAGCTCGACCAGGAGGCGCTCTACCGGCCGCTCACCAAGCGCACGGAGGTCATCGATCGCGCCGACAAGCTGCCCGAAGCGGTGCGGCGCGCGTTTCGCGCCATGACCACCGGCCGGCCGGGCGCGGCGCATCTTGGCTTACCCTTCGACGTGCAGAACGGCCTGGTCGCCGAAGCCAACGTCTGGGCGGAAGCGGAACTGGGGCGGTATCCCTCGCGCCGCGCGCGTCCCGATACCGACGCCATCCAGCAGGCCGCGGTCGCGCTGACCTCGGCGCGCATGCCGATGTTCGTCTGCGGCGGCGGCGTGGTGATCGCCAACGCGGAAGAGGAACTGGCCGCGCTGGCGACGCTGCTGGGGGCGCCGGTGGCGACCACGGTCAGCGGACAGGGCAGCCTGGCCGAAGACCACCCGCTATGCCTCGGCGTCGTCGGCAGCAACGGCGGCACCCTGCCGACGCGAGAAGCCCTGTCGCAGGCGGACCTGGTGGTGTTCGTCGGCTGCCGCGCGGGTTCGGTGACCACCGAGCGCTGGCGCACTCCGGCGCCCGGCACGCGCGTCATCCACATCGACGCCGATCCGATGGTTATCGGCGCGAACTACCAGACCGAAGTCGCGATCGCCGCCGACGCCAAGCTGGCCCTGCAAGGCTTGATCGAGGAACTGACGATGGTTCAGCAGAAGAATGGCGCGGCGCTTGTAAGTGCCGCAAAAGAAAAGAAATTTTCTGAATTTCACGCACTCGCCGTGAGGAACGATGTTCCCATCCTGCCGGAGCGCATCGTCGCCGCGCTGCATCAGATCCTGCCGCGCGATGCGACCGTGGTCTGCGATCCGGGCACGCCCTGCCCCTACTTCTCGGCGTACTACGAATTCCGTGAATCGGGCCGGCATTTCATCTCCAATCGGGCGCACGGGGCACTCGGCTACTCGATGGCGGCGGCGGTCGGCGCGCATTTCGGGCGTCCGCAGACGAAAACGGTGTCGGTCATGGGAGACGGCAGCTTCGGCTTCACCGTCGGCGAACTGGAAACCATCGTGCGCCTGCGCGTGCCGATCCTGATGGTGGTGATCTCCAACAGCACCTACGGTTGGATCAAGGCAGGACAGAAAACCGGCTTCGGCGAGCGCTATTTCTCGGTGGATTTCTCGCGCACCGACCATGCACGCGTTGCCGAGGCTTTCGGCGTCAAAGCCTGGCGGGTGGAGCGGCCCGAAGAACTCATGCCCGCCCTCGCCGCCGCGGCGGAACACGGCGGCCCGGCGCTGGTGGACATCATCACCCAGCCGCTGCATGAAGCGCGGGCGCCGGTCAGCGAGTGGGTGGCCTGAGAGAGCGCATGTCCGAGACGGTCCTCGACGCCGTCAAGCTGCGCGTGGTGGGCTCCGCCGGTCGCGATTGCGCGCAACCCAACGGGAAAAATTCTGAAGCGATTGCTGCGGGAGCTCTACTGGGCGGGTAAAACGCGGCGCGTCAACTGACGGCGGGAGACTGGCAAATGCCTGCGGACAGCCCTGATTTCCGGGCTGCCCGCAGCTTGATCGATCCCCATTCGGGGATGCTAACTACTTCTTTTTTTTGCCTTTTTTCTTGGCTTTTTTCTTCGCCATTTGAGGCTCCTTAAAGGGTTGGAGGAACGATCACGCCCGGACTTCCCGACAGAATCGGAAAGCAACGAGCGATTCAAGCAACCGGGCGAACCCGGCCGCTTTGAATGCGCTGCTTGTTTTATTTGGTGGAGCGGATGGAGCGGACCGGCTCGAATGCCTGAGCCGGAAGCGCGAAATAGCTGGCTTGCAAAACGCTACGCGTGACCTTGATTTAGGCAACGCTGCGATATTTGATGATGAGCACGGATGTGATTAATACACCTTTGCGCTGAAGTGTGCAACTTTGATGACGTGAGTTGGCGTGAGGCCGGCATAAAATCCGTCGATGGACAGCCAAGAGATTCGCTATGCAGTGCAAGACC
The DNA here is from genome assembly GCA_945906765.1 of Nitrosovibrio sp. Nv4. Lineage (GTDB taxonomy): Bacteria > Pseudomonadota > Gammaproteobacteria > Burkholderiales > SG8-39 > RBG-16-66-20. Next base: position 14,138 of record CAMDRF010000057.1, read on the forward strand.
GTGTCGCGACGGTCATGAAGACGAGCACAGACATGCCCTCGTTCTATCCGTGGTGGGAAGAACGTCCTTTTAAATGAAGATCGTCGTTCTCGGCGCCGGCACGTGAAGGTCGCCGTCCTTGGGGCCGGCGTGATCGGCATCACCGCCGCCTGGTATCTGCGCCAGGCCGGTCATGACGTACAGGTACTGGACCGCCGGGAGGGCCCGGGCCTGGAGACCAGCTTCGCCAACGGCGGCCAGATCTCGGCCGATCACGCAGGCCCCTGGGCCAAACCGGACGCACCGTTGCAGGCGCTGAAGTGGATGCTGCGGGAAGACGCGCCGCTGCTCTTTCGGCTCCGCGCCGACCCGGCGCAGTGGCGCTGGGCGCTCGCGTTCCTGCGCAACTGCACCCCGGCACGGTACCGAGAGAATGCCGCAAAGCTGGTGCGCCTCGGCCGATACAGCAGGGCGCAGCTGCAGGCGCTGCGCAAGGAAACCGGAATGCAGTACGACCAGGTCTCGCGCGGCATCCTGGTTCTCTATACCGACAGGCGGTCGCTCCAGCCCGGCATGAAGACGCCCGAAGAGTGCATCGCCATCGAACCCGCGGTCGCCGCGATGCAGCAACAGCTTGCCGGCGGCAGTTACCTTCCCGACGACGAATCCGGCGACGCCTACAAGTTCACTTCGGAACTGGCCAAGCTCTGTGCCGCAAAGGGAGTGAAGTTCGACTTTGACGTTCACATCAAGGGCTTTACCGTCGAAAACGGAAAAATCACCGGCGTGCATACGGCAACCGGCCGGCCGGTCAAGGCCGATGCCTACGTTCTTGCGCTGGGCAGCTACAGCCCTCTCCTCGCCCGCCCGCTCGGCATTGATCTGCCGATCTACCCGCTCAAGGGCTACTCGGTGACGATGCCGGTCAGGAATCCCGCGGCCGCATGGACCGTGTCTCTCTCCGATGAGGCGCACAAGCTGGTGCTCTCCCGGCTGGGCGATCGCCTGCGCATCGCCGGCACTGCGGAACTGAACGGCTACAACACGGAAATCAACAAGGTGCGTTGCGAAGCGATCGTGAAACGCGTCATGGAACTGTTTCCGGAGGCTGGCGACCCTTCAAAAACAAGTTACTGGGCGGGCCTGCGGCCGGCGACCCCCAGCAACCTGCCCTGCGTAGGCGGCACGAAGTATCCGAACCTGTTCCTGGATACCGGGCACGGCACCCTCGGCTGGACGCTTGCCTGCGGCTCGGGCCGCATCCTTGCCGACATCGTCAGCGGGCGCCGGCCCGAGATCGACGTCGACTCTTAAAGGATCCGGTTGAACCAGAGTATCGAGAGCAGGCCGGCGAGCAGGGTGAAAAGCGCGGCGACGGCGGAGAACAGCGCGGTGACTTCGGTTTCCTTTTTTTCCAGGCTGAGCCGGGAATTGAGGGTCTCGTAGACCTTCTTCAGGTCGGCCGCGGTGCCGGCGTGAAAATATTCGCCCTGGGTCATGGTGGCGATGGTCTTCAAGGTTTCTTCGTCCAGGCGCACGCGGAACGACCAGCCTTCGAAACCGATGATCTCGCCGGAGGTCGTGCCGAAGCCCACGGTGTAGACGCGCACGCCGCGGTCGGCGGCCAGTTTCGCGATCTCGATCGGATCGGGGCCGGTGGTGCGCTGGCCGTCGGTGAGCAGGATGATGACGGCGGAGTTGTAGGAACCTGGGGGCACCGGCTTGAAATCCTTCTTCGGGTCTTTCTTCGCCTCGCCGATGGGCACGTTGCGCGGCGCATCGCGCCCGAATACCGCGGTGCTGACATCGAAGCCCGCGTCCGGAAAAAGCGTGGCAAGCGACACGATCAGGCCGCTGCCGGTGGCGGTGGCGCGCTGTAGCTGCATGCGGTCGATGGCCGCGTAGATGGCCTCGCGGTCGTTGGTCGGCGTCTGCACCAGCGTCGCGGTAGCCGCGAAGGTCACGATACCCACCTGCGCTTTCGCGGGAAGATCGGCGACGAACTGCTTGGCGGCGGCTTGCGCCGCTTCGAGCCGGCTCGGCAGGACGTCCTTGGCGCGCATGCTGCCGGAGGCATCCAGCGCGAGAACGATGGTCTGCTTCTGCGACGGCAGGACAACGGTGGCCGACGGCCGGGCCATGGCCACGATCAACAGCGCGATCGCGAGCAGGAAGAGGACCGGCGGCACATGGCGGCGGATGTTCGAGCCGGCGCCCATCGCCTCCTTGATCATGCCCAGGTTGGCGTAGCGCACCGCGGCCCTCTTCTTTCGCCGCAGCAGCCAGACATACAGACCGACCAGCACCGGCAGCAGCAGGAGCAGCCAGAGCAGTTCCGGCCAGGCAAAGGTGATGCCGCCTTTCATGCCACCTTCTCCAGGTGCCTGGGAAGACTCCCTCCGGCCGCCAGGCGGCTGCGGCGCTTGCGCAGGTCGGCAAAACGCATCAGCGCGTCGACCAGGTCGCCGTCGGTGGCGAGTTCGAGGCAATCCACGCCGGCGCGCGCGAGCGCATGGCGCAGCTCCCGCTCGCGCCGCTCGGCGACCGAGGCAAAGCGCTTGCGGAAACCCTTGTCGTGCGTATCGACGAACAGCTGCTCGCCGGTCTCGGAATCCTGCATCACCAGCATTCCCATGTCCGGTAATTCGCGCTCCAGCGGGTCGTAGAGCCGCACCGCGACCACCTCATGGCGCCGGGAAAGGTGCGCCAGCGGTTCGGCCCAGCCGGGTTCGCTGAAGAAATCGGAAACGATGAACACGATCGAGCGCCGCCGCATCACCTGGAAGGCGGTGCGCAGGAATTCGCGCAGGTCGGTGCCGTCCGAGCGAAGCATCTCGGGACGCGTCAGCAGCTTGTGCAGCACGCTCAGTACATGGCGCCGCCCGCTGCGCGCCGGAATGACGGTATCCACGTGGTCACCGTAGAACAGCGCGCCCACGCGGTTGCCCTGGCGCGTCAGCAGCCGCGCCAGCACGGTGATGAACTCGGTGGAAATCGAGCGCTTCTTGGTTTGCGAGCCGAAATCCACCGACGGACTGAGATCAAGCAGGAACCAGGCGGTGACTTCCCGGTCCTCGTGGTACTCCCGCACGTAGGGCGTCTGCATGCGCGCCGTGACATTCCAGTCGATGTGGCGCACATCGTCGTGATACTGGTACTCGCGCAGGTCGGCCAGATCCAGGCCGGTGCCGCGGAACAGCGTCCGATAATCGCCGTGCAGCATGCCGTCCAGACGGCGGATCACCGTCCACTCCAGCCGGCGGAGGATCTGCTCAGGAATGCTATCAGGACTGCGCGGCGACGCTGACATGGGTTTCCAGCGGCTTCTCCGGCGCCGGAATTTTCCGCAGGAAGCGGTGCACCAGTTCATCGGCCGTGATCGCCTCGGCCAACGCTTCGTAGGTCAGCACCAGGCGGTGACGGAACACATCCGGCACCAGGTCGATCACATCCTGCGGCAGGACGTAGCCGCGGCCGCGCAGGTAGGCGAGTGCGCGGCCGCCCTCGATGAGATTGATCGGACCGCGGGGGCTGACGCCAAACGACAGGAACTTCGCGAGGTCAGGCAAACCGTGCAGCGCCGGGTCGCGCGTCGCGGCGGCCAGTTTCACCGCGTACTTGATCAGCGACGGGTCGACGTACACCTTGCGGCAGTCGCGCTGCAGTGCGGCGAGTTCCTCGGTGCTGCTCACCGCGCCAACCGCGTTCTCCACGCCGGTGACGCGCTCGACGATGACGAATTCCTCGTCCTCGGTCGGATAGCCGACCAGCACTTTCATCATGAAGCGGTCCACCTGCGCCTCGGGCAGCGGGTAGGTGCCCTCGGTCTCGATCGGGTTCTGCGTCGCCATCACGAGGAAGGGCTCTGGAACCTTGTGTGTTTCGCCGGCGATCGTCACCTGGCGTTCCTGCATCACTTCGAGCAGCGCGCTCTGCACCTTGGCCGGCGCGCGGTTGATTTCATCCGCCAGCAGCAGGTTGGTGAACACGGGCCCGAGCGAGGTCGAGAACTCTCCGGTCTTCTGGCTGTAGATGCGCGTTCCCACCAGGTCCGCGGGCACCAGATCGGGCGTGAACTGGATGCGGCGGAAGGTGCCGCGGATGGTGCGCGCCAAGGTCTTCACGGTGAGCGTCTTGGCCAGGCCCGGCACGCCCTCGACCAGCAGGTGGCCCTGCGCCAGGATCGCCACCATCACGCGCTCCAGGAAATGGTCCTGGCCGACGACGATTTTCTTCACCTCGTAGAGGATTTTTTCCATAGCCTGCTCCTCGCTCAGAACGGCGGCACGCCCACGGCCATGGCCGCGTTCTCGATGGGGACGGCGAAGCCGATGCCGACGAACACGCGCTGCTGGGTCGGATTCAGGATGCCGGTGACAATGCCGACCACTTCGCCCGACGCGTTCACCAGCGGGCCGCCGGAATTGCCGGGATTCGCCGCGGCATCGAACTGGATCAGGTTGGTGAGGACGCGCTTGCCCTCGGGCGAGCGGAACTCGCGGCCCAACCCCGAGACCACGCCCGACGAGACTGAAGGGCCGATGCCGAACGGAAACCCGACCGCGGTGACATGATCGCCCGGCGCAAGGCCGCTCGTCGACTGCAACGTCGCCGCCTGCAGATCGTCCGGCAGGGTTTGCGCCTGTAGCACCGCAAGATCGTCCTCGGGCCGCGTGCCTGTGACCACCGCTCCGGACTCCAGGCCGTCGGAAAACGTGAGACTGATTCGCTTCGCCCCGGCCACCACGTGGATGTTGGTCAGGATCACGCCGGTATCGAGAATCACCACGCCGGTGCCGACGTTGCCCTCCACTTCGCCGCCGTCCGGGCCGTCCATGAAAGCGCGCACGCGAACGATGGAGCCGCGCACCGCTTCGTAGGCCTTGGCCGCGGCGGACGGCAGCGGCACGGTCTCGAGCGCGCGGGTAACCGCCACGTCGATATCCTCCTGGGTTAGCTGTTGCGGGGACACTATGGCTCCCCATTGCACCAGCACGAACGCCAGCGCGAGCGCGCCGGGCGTGGCAGCCAGCAGCGGCACCCGATGCTTGCGCAGCGATTCTTTCCATGCAAACCGGGGTTTCAATTCAATCTTTTTCGGAACCAAGCCCTCATTCTCCGCCTTCCGGCGTGCACTGCTGTAGAGAGAGGCGCGTTTCATCCGGCGATGGCAAACGCTTCCGGCTTGCCTTCCTTTGCCGCCTGCAGCGCCGCCCAGACGCGCTGGGGAGAGGCCGGCATGTCGAAGCGCGTCACGCCGGCCTGGCGCAATGCATCCATCACCGCGTTCATCAGGCAAGGCATCGAGCCGGTGACGCCGGCTTCGCCTACACCCTTGGCGCCCAGCGGATTGGTGGCGGTGGGAACGGGATGGTCGATCACGTTGAGCCCGCCCACCAGGCCCGCGCGCGGCATCGTGTAGTCCATGAAGCTGCCGGTGAGAAGCTGGCCGGTTTCGCGGTCGTAAACGGCTTCCTCGCCGAAGATGTGGCCAGCGCCCTGGGTGATGCCGCCCTGCATCTGACCTTCGACGATCTGGTGGTTGATGATGTTGCCAGCGTCGTCGCAGGCGAGGTAGGACACGATTTCGGTTTCGCCGGTCTCGGGATCGATCTCCACCTCGGCGATGTGGCAGCCGTTGGGGAAGGTGCCGGGCACTTTCGGACGTTCCTTGTAGTCGAGATCCAGCTTGCCTTTGAATTTACTTGCAAGATTTTCTATTTTTACCGCGCGATCCGTGCCTTTGATTCTGTAACTGCCGGAATCAAATTCAATATCCGCTTGCGCGCTTTCCAGCTCTTCCGCAGCAAGCGCCATGCCGTTCTTCACGATCTCCTGCGCGGCGAAGAACATCGCGCTGCCCAGGCCGTGCAGCGTGCGCGAGCCGCCGGTCGGATTCGACGTCAGGTCGAAGCCGGGCTCGGCGGTGCGCAGGCGGATCTTCTCCATCGGGATGCCGAGCACGCCGGAGACGATCTGCGCAAAGGTGGTTTCGTGTCCCTGACCGTGGTTGTGCGATGCGGTGCGCAGCGTGACGCCCCCGCCATCATCCCAGGTGACGTGCGCCTGATCGTAGGCTGCGAAGCCGCCGGGCGCTGTCATCTCGATGTAACTGGCGATGCCGCGGCCGCGAAGTTTGCCGTTTGCATGAGACTTTCTTTTTCGCTCTTCGAAGGTTTTCCACTGAGATTCGGAAAGAGCCTTGTCCAGTACCCCTTCAAAATCGCCGCAGTCGTATTCGAAGCCGCCAACCAGCTTGTAGGGCATCTTCGCCTTCGGAATCATGTTGCGGCGGCGAAACTCCGCCGGATCGAGCCCAAGCTCGTGCGCCGCCTTGTCGATGAGGCATTCGAGCGCGTAGGAAGCCACCGGCCGACCGGCACCTCTATAGGCCGCCGTCGGCACGGTGTTGGTGAGCACCAGGCGTCCCCGCACGTGCACCGCTTGCACGTCGTAGACGCCGCAGATCACGTTCACCAGGCCGATGGTATTGACCACCGCGCCGGTGAAGGCGACGTAGGCGCCGAGGTTGGAGAGGTAGTCGAAGCGCATGCCGAGGATGCGGCCCTCCGCGCTCAACGCCAGTTCGCCCGCGTGCACGATGTCGCGCGCCTGCTCGTCGCCGAGGAAAACTTCCGATCTCGTGCCGATCCACTTGACGGGGCGGCCGAGCTTCTTCGCCGCGTACAGCAGCGCGCCGTATTCCGGGTAGGCGTTGAAGCGCACGCCGAAACCGCCGCCCACCTCCTCGGCGACGACGCGCAGCTTCTCGGGCGCGACACCGAGGGCCGTCGAGAGCTGGCCGCGCATCGGACCGACGCCCTGCGTGGGGGCGTGCAGGTAGTAGATGTCGGCCACCGGATCGTACGAGCCCATGGCCGCGCGCGGCTCCATGGGATTGCCAATGACGCGCGAGTGGTAGGCGCGCAGCTTCACGACACGCGCCGCGCACACAAAGGCCGCCGCCGTCGCCGCCGCATCTCCTCCTTCGAAGTCGAGCACCAGGTTGCCGGGCGCGCCCGCATGGAGCTGGGGCGCATCCTTGGCGAGCGCCTCCTGCGCGGTGGTCACCGACGGCAGCTCTTCGTACTCGACCGCCACGGCTTCGGCGGCGTCCTGCGCCTGCGCCGCGGTCTCGGCCACGATCAGCGCCACCGGCTCGCCGACATGACGCACCACCTGCTGCGCAAGCAACGGGCGCAAGGCCGGCCGCTGCTCGGAGCCGTCGCTCCATTTGAACGGCGCGGCGGCCGGGATCGGCTTCAGGCCCGCGGCCGCAAGCTCTGCGCCCGTGATCACGGCGATCACTCCGGGCATCGCGAGCGCCGCCGCCGCGTCGATCGACAAAATCTTCGCGTGCGGCCGGTCAGACCTCAGAAAGTGGCCGCAGGCCTGGCCCGGGAGGTTCCAGTCGGAGACGTAGCGCCCCTTCCCCGTCAACATCCGGGCGTCTTCGAGCCGCCCCTTGTAGCTGAATTTCATGTGAGGATTCTAATGCCACAACGCAAAAAGCAGGTCGAGGCAAGTCATTGAATTGCGAAATAGCCCGCGCTTACCTCTATGCGTGACCCGAAAGCCGAATAATCCCCACGGCGGACCCCATTTAGCGTTTACTCCGTTGGAAAGAAGCTTGCATGACGCTCAAGGATCTAGTTTTTTTGTCGCCCGAATTTGCTAAGAATATAAACACGTTCAGACAAGAACTCATGATTACCGAATTTTGCCTGATGCAGCCAGTCGGAATAGCTCCATTTTATCGGGGTCTTGCCTCTCGACGATGAATTTCGCGAGGCAATTGCTTTCCGCGGTATCCAAGAGAAATTGCGGCAGGCGCTGACGCAGGGCGGTGGCCACAACCAGTTCGGAAGGGGGAACGCCGGGGCGGATGGTTCTGAGCCAGGAGCCAAAGGAGTCCCAAACGAGTTTTGGAAAGGCGACGGCTAAATACTGGACCAAGCCCTGCGAGAGGAGGCCGGTCTGAATGAACAGGTGATAGGCGTTGATCTTGCGCTTGACGGCGTTGC
>CAMDRF010000058.1 GCA_945906765.1 Nitrosovibrio sp. Nv4
ATGTGCATGACCACATAATACCCATCACTTCATGGAAAGTAAAGAATATTACATGGCTACATATTAACGCATCCAAAAACCACCAACCCGCGGATTTCTCTACGCTTTCGCCTCCTAAATCGGCCTAAAACACCGGGAACTTCGGCCTAGGCGCTAAGCACGTTCCATGTACGAACCGTCGTCCGTCGAGACCTTGATCTTCTCGCCGTTATTGATGAACGGCGGTACCTGGACGATCAAGCCGGTTTCCGTGCCTGCCGGCTTGAACGTGTTGGTCGCCGTCGCGTTCCTGATGCCGGGCTCGGTATCGGTCACCGTGAGGACCACCGACGGGGTTAGTTCGACGCCGATCGGGCGGCCGTTGTAGAGATTGACCTGCACGTCCGAATTGGGCAACAGGTATCCCGTTTGCCCCTCCAGAAACTCGGTCGACAGGCGCAACTCCTCGAAATTTTCCTTGTCCATGAAAACGTAGGTCTCGCCATCCTGGTAGGAATACGTCATTTCACGCGGATCGACGAAGGCGCGCTCGACCTTGTCCTCGGTGCGGAAGCGCTGGTTGGTTTTGGTGCCGGCCTCGATGTCCTTCATTTCCACCTGCATGAAGGCGCCGCCACGGCCGCCGACATGGACGTGGTAGCACTTGAGCACGCGCCAGACCCGCTTGTCCCATTCGAGCAGATTGCCGACCCTGAGTTCCACCGCGGCTACTTTTGACATGATGCAAGCCCCTGAAAAGGGGCCGAATTATAATCGAAGTACCGTGTTTGAATCCAAGCCCTTTGTCGCCGGATTGCCCAATCTGCCGGGCGTTTACCGGATGCTGGGCGCCGCAGGCGAAGTGCTGTACGTCGGCAAGGCCGGCGACCTCAAGAAGCGCGTCAGCTCGTATTTCCAGAAGCAGGGCCTGAGCCCGCGCATCCAGATGATGATCTCCCAGGTCGCCTCGATCGAGGTGACGACGACGCGCTCGGAAGGCGAGGCGCTGCTGCTCGAGAACAACCTCATCAAGAGCCTCGCGCCGCGCTACAACATCCTCTTCCGCGACGACAAGTCCTATCCTTACCTGATGATTTCCGGACATGAATTTCCGCGGCTCGGCTTCCACCGCGGCGCCAAGGACAAGCGCAACCGCCATTTCGGCCCGTTCCCGCATTCCAACGCGGTGCGCGAGAGCATCCAGCTGCTGCAGCGCGTATTCAGGCTGCGCACCTGCGAGGACTCGGTTTACCAGAACCGCTCGCGCCCCTGCCTGCTGCACCAGATCCGGCGTTGCACCGCGCCCTGTACCGGCCTGATCTCGGCGCCGGCCTACGCGCAGGACGTGCACAGCGCCGAGCTGTTTCTCGAAGGGCGCGAAGACGACGTGACCCGCCTGCTGACCGAGCGCATGGAGAGCGCCGCGACGCAACGCCGCTACGAGGAGGCGGCACTGTACCGGGACCAGATCCGCGCGCTGTCACGCGTCCAGGCGCGCCAATACGTCGAATCGAACCGCGGCGTGGATGCCGACGTGGTCGCCTGCGTGGTCGAGAACGGCATGTCATGCGTCAACCTGGCAATGATCCGTGCCGGCCGGCATGTCGGGGACCGGAATTTCTTCCCCCAGAACGCCGCGCAAGCGACGACCGAGGAGATCGTCGAGGCCTTCCTCGCGCAGCACTACGTCGAGCAGCCCCGGCCGCCGCTCGTCATCGTCGGCACGCCGGCGCGCGGCGAGCGCAGGGTCTGGGTCGAGATGGCCGAAAAAAACGCGCGGCTTGCGCTCACCCAGCGCGCCAAGGAAAAAACGACACAGGAAAGCCGCATCGTCGCGCTGCGCGAAGCGCTCGGCCTGCCCGACAGCGCGCAGCGCATCGAATGTTTCGACATCAGCCACACCATGGGAGAGGCCGCGGTGGCGTCCTGCGTGGTATATGACAGGCATGCGATGCAAAAATCCGAGTACCGGCGCTTCAACATGCGCGACCTGACGCCCGGCGACGACTACGCCGCCATGCGCCAGGCGCTGACGCGCCGCTACGAACGCGTGAGCGCGGAGGAAGGCAAGATTCCGGACCTGATCCTGATCGACGGCGGACGCGGGCAGGTGAACGCCGCGCGCGCCGCGCTCGCCGACCTCGGCCTGAACGATGTCACCCTGGTCGGCGTGGCGAAGGGGCCGCAGCGCAAGGCGGGGCTGGAAGAGCTGATCCTCGAGACGGGAGACCATGCGGCAGGGGACCATGCGGCAGGACACCATGCGGGCCAGTCGCTGTCGCTGCCGCCGCAGCACTCCGGCCTGCACCTCGTCCAAAGCATACGCGACGAGGCGCATCGTTTTGCGATCGTCGGCCATCGCGCCAAGCGCGGCAAAACGCGCACCACTTCGTCGCTCACCGAGATACCGGGGATCGGCGCGCGGCGGCGCCAGGCGCTGCTCGCGCACTTCGGCGGCCTGCAGGGCGTTCAGGCTGCCGCAGTGGATGAGCTTGCAAACGTACAAGGCGTGAGCCGCTCGCTCGCCGAGAAAATCTATCGTCATCTTCACGCCTGATGCCGATCAACCTGCCCAATCTCGTCACGCTGCTGCGGATTCTGCTGATCCCGCTGATCGTCGGCATCTTCTACTTTCCCGACGAGTGGCTGTCGTTCGAGGCGCGCAATATCGCCGCCACCGGCGTATTCATCTTCGCGGCGATCACGGACTGGCTCGACGGCTACCTGGCGCGCAAGCTGAACCAGATGTCGGCCTTCGGGGCGTTTTTCGATCCGGTAGCCGACAAGCTGGTGGTCGTCGGCGCCTTGATTGTGCTGCTGCATTTGAACCGGGTCGACATGGTGGTCGCGCTGATCATCATCGGCCGCGAAATCGCCATCTCGGCGCTGCGGGAATGGATGGCGACAGTGGGCCAGGCCAAGAGCGTCGCCGTGGCATCCATCGGCAAGCTCAAGACGGTCCTGCAGATGGTGGCGATCCCGCTGCTGCTGTATTCGGACGAACTTTTCGGCATCGTCGATAGCCATGCGCTGGGCACGATACTGATCTACGTAGCTGCGCTGCTGACCGTGGTGTCGATGCTTTATTACCTGCGCCGGGCGCTGCCCCTGCTGAAAGGTTGAGGTATAATTCGTGCCCTTTTTCGCGGGAGTAGCTCAGTTGGTAGAGCGCAACCTTGCCAAGGTTGAGGTCGAGAGTTCGAGACTCTTCTCCCGCTCCAATTTAGGCTAGGGAAGGCCGCCAGGCCTTCCCTATTGTTTTTGGCGCGGTAGCAAAGCGGTCATGCAGTGGATTGCAAATCCATCTAGGCCGGTTCGACTCCGGCCCGCGCCTCCAATCCACACGCTGTCGTTTCCGCACTGGCGGGAATCCAAGCCCGGGTGGCGAAACTGGTAGACGCAAGGGACTTAAAATCCCTAGGCCGCAAGGCCATGCCGGTTCGAGTCCGGCCCCGGGTACCACGGCAGGCTAGCGCAGTTTCTTCTTCTGCTTGCGGTCGGTCATGATCTTCTCGAAGCACTCAGCACAGACTTCGCGCTTGTTCTTCACCCCGGGAAGGGTGCGGAAGGTCGCGCGCGGCCTCGAGTGTTGCCCGTGGAAACAGTACTTGAGCGGGTTGAGATTAGCCATCAGTTAGTCGAATACTGTGCCAAGTCCGGGGATTGCGCAATCGGCATTAAAATGCGACGGCCTCCCTGCACCCCCTGACCCCCCTATGAGACGAAGAACCAAGACTACCATGCCGCGCATCGAGCGCGCCGGCGAGTGGCTGTACGAGGCGCACCGCGCACGCGCGCCGTTCGCGCCCCTGCCGGCCGAACTCGCGCCGCGCGACGTCGGTGAAGCCTATGCGATCCAGAGCGAGTTCGTGGGCATGCGCGCCGCATCGCTCGGCCAGGTGACCGGCTACAAGATCGCGCTCACCACGCCGGCGATGCGCGCCATGGTCGGCCTGAACGATTCGATCGCGGGGGACATGCTCGAGAAGACGATCCTGCGGGGCAATTCGCGGGTGCGCGCGGCCGATTATGGTCGCCTCATCGTGGAATTCGAAATTGCCTTCGAAATGGCTGAAGACCTGCCCGCGATTGGTGCGCCCTACGATCGCGCGAGCGTTTCGCGGGCGGTTGCGGCCGCGATGCCGGCCCTGGAACTCGCCGACGACCGCAGCGCCGACTACTCGACCCTGCCGGGCAGCGCGCTGATGTTGATCGCCGACAACGCCTGGAATGAAGGCGCAGTGCTTGGCGAACCGGTGCGCGACTGGCAGGGCATCGACCTCGCCGCGCTGCAGGGCGTTGCCTCGATCAACGCCGCGAACGTCGGCACGGGGCATGGCCGCGACGTGATGGGCCACCCGCTCGACGCGCTCGCGTGGCTCGCCAACCATCTCGCCGCGCGCGGCCTGGGGCTATGGCGCGGCGACGTCGCGATCACCGGCAGCCTGGTGACTTCGAAATTCCCCAAGGCGGGCGACATGGTCCGCTTTGAAGCGGGGGCCCTTGGCGCCGTGGAGCTGCAGGTCAGCTGATCAGCCGCTTCAGTTCGAATTTCTGCACCTTGCCCATGGCATTCTTGGGCAGGCTGTCGAGGAACACCACCCTTCGGGGATGCTTGAATTTGGCGAGCCGGTCCTCGAACAGCCTCAGGACGGAAGGTTCATCCATCTTCTCCCTGGTCACCACGCAGGCGCAGGCCGCTTCTCCCCACTTCGGATCGTCCACGCCAACGACGGCGGCTTCGGCGATCGCCGGACAGTCGGCCAGCACGTTCTCCAGTTCCGCCGGATAGATGTTCTCGCCGCCGGAAATGATCACGTCCTTCGAGCGGCCCATGATCCAGTAGTAGCCTTCGTCGTCCACGCGCGCGAGGTCCCCGGTCTTGAACCAGCCGTCGGCCGTCAGCGCCTCGGCGGTGGCCTCGGCGTCATTCCAGTAGCAGCGCATCACGTTCGGTCCGCGCACCCAGACCTCGTTTTCCACCAGCTTCACTTCGCAATGCAGCGCGGGCTTGCCGGTGCTGCCAAGCTTGCGCAGCGCATCTTCCTTCTGCAGGACGATCGCGACCGGCGCAGTCTCGGTGCAGCCGTAGATCTGCCCGACCGGCACGCCGCGCCCGTGAAATGCGCGGATCAAGGATTCCGGGATGACCATCGAGCCCGCGTTCAGCATTCTGAGGGACGACAGGTCGGCATCCGCCCATGTCGGATCGGAAATGACGGCCTGCATGGTCGCCGGCACGAGCAGCGAGACCGTCGGGCGCCGCGCCGCCACATCCGAGAGCCACAGCGCGGCATCGAAGCGGCGGTGCAGCGTCACGCTCGCACCGGCCAGCAGCGCCGGCAGCGTCTGGTTGTTCAAGCCGCCGACATGAAACATCGGCAGAGCGGTGAGGACATGGTCCGACTGGGACAGGTCGTGGGCGTGAATCGAATTGAAGCCGTTCCACAGCAGCGCCGATTGGGTAAGTACCACGCCCTTTGGCTTGCCCGTGGTGCCCGAGGTATAGACGATCAGAACATCGTCGCTATCGGCGCCTGCGGGTTCCGCCTCTGTTTTTGTTTTTTCAAGAGAACCAATCGGAATCCCGAGATCTCTGCAATGGATTTCAAATTCGGAATCGCAAAAAATCCATCGCGGCGCGCAATTCGCAAGAATAGCCCGGTGCTCGGCAGCGGTCAGGCGCCAGTTGAGCGGCACTAGGATCGCGCCTAGCCTGGCGAGCGCGAACAGCAGTACCAGCATCTCAGGGCTGTTGTAGCCGAGCCAGGCGACACGATCGCCTTTGGAGACATCGAGGGTTCGGGTTTTTTCTTCTATGGAATTCCAGAACCGGGAATACGAAATATCAGACCCCTGAAAATGCAAGGCGGTCTTGGACGGAAAGTGTGCCGCCCATCCTTCGATGATGCGGGACAGGTTAATCGTCGGATTCACCGGTTTCGTAGAGCGCCTCGCGGCCGATGCGGTCCAGGCACAGCTCTGCGGTCCAGGGCAGCATCAGCGCGCCGCAGCGCGAGTCGCGGTACAGGCGCTCGAGCGGCAGGCTCTTCAGCATGGACTGCCCGCCGCAGGTGCGGATCGCAAGGGCGCACAACGCATTGGCGTTTTCCATGATTGTGAATTGCGTGGCGTAGGCGCGCAGGCGCGCATCCTTCGGCGGGTCCACGCGCGCGTCCTCCAGCATGCGCAGGAACAGCGCGCGCGTCTGCTCGAGCTTCACCCACATCTCGGCCACCGCGATCTGCTTTGTCGGGTACATGCGCCGCTTCACCGGCGGCATGCCTTCGAGCTCGCCGCGCAGGTACCTGACGGTGAACTCGCAGGCCGCGATCGCGATGCCCATGTAGGTCGGCGACAAGGTCGTGAACATGTGCGGCCAGCGGCCCGCCGCCTGGAAGTACAGGCCGCGCGGCATCATCTGCGCGTCGTCCGGCACGAACACGTCCTTGAAGACGAGCGTGCGCGACACCGTGCCGCGCATGCCGAGGGGATTCCAATCGCCGGTGATGGTGAATCCCGGCACATCCGCCGGCACCGCAATGTAGAGCGTGTCGCGCATCGAACTGCCCGGCTTGTCCTCGGTGCACAGCACGCCGTAGTAATGCGCGGCGCCGGAGAGTGAGGCGAAAATTTTCTTGCCGTTGACGCGCCAGCCGCCGTCCACCTTGGCGGCGAGGGTGCCGAAGGGCGCCCGGCCCGCGGCCGCCGCGCTACCCTCAGAGAACGGCTGGGCGTAGATCGCGCCTTCCTGCACCACGCGCTTAAAGTGTACGGCGCGGTAGCGTTCGTGTTCCTGCTGCTCCGCGGCCGTCATGTCGAGGTCGTCGGCGAGCAATCCCGGCCACAGCGTCGAGCAGGCGTGCATGTTGAAGGTGAGGGCGGTCGCGCCGCAGTACTTGCCGAGCGTCGCCGATACCAGCGCGTAGGTGCGCAGGTCCGCGCCCATGCCGCCGAACTTCTCCGGCACGCACAGGCCGAGCAGGCCCGCTTTCTTCAGATCGGCGTAGTTCTCGAAAGGGAAGCTCGCCTCGCGGTCGTATTTTTCCGCGCGCGTCGCGAAGGCCGGACCGACGGCATCGGCCAGCGCGATGAGTTCCTCCTGTTTCCTGCTCAGGGCATGGCCGGACCCTGTTACCGAATAGCGCGGATCGATCATAGGCCGTGGTTCTTGAGAAAGAAGAGCAGGGCGTCGTTGAAGGCGTCGGGCTGGTCCATGGGCCCCAGGTGGCCGCAGCCCTGCAGCAGCACGTACTCGGCGCCGGGAATCTTCTGCGCCATGCGTTCCATCATCGCGGGCGGCGCAGTCTTGTCGTCCGAACCGGCTACTACCAGGGTTGGTACCTTGATGTCGGCCAATTCTTTCCTGCGGTCGAAAGTCGTGAGCAGGTGCACCGCTTTGCGGTAGGTATCGGGCGGCACGCCTGCCATGATCTGCTCCGCAAATCTCGAATTGCTTCCCATCGTGGGAATCAGCTTCGCGGCGATCTCCGCCATGCTCCTGCCCTGGTCGAGCGGGTCGATGCGCGAGGCGATGAATTGTTTCGTGAACTCGCTGCCGCCGCCGGCGAAGGCCGGGCTGGTGAAACACAAGGCCAGCGCATTGACCAGCTTTGGATGGCGCACATAGGTTTCCTGCGCGATCAGGCCGCCCATGCTGTGGCCGATCAGCACCACCGGCTCGCCGCCGAGCGACTCGAGCAAGCGCGCGAGCGCCGCACTGACCTGTTCCAGATCGTAGGGCTCGACAATCGGGCTGTGGCCGTAGCCGGGCTGATCCCAGGCGTGCGATGGATAACCGAGGCCGCCGAAGTAGGGTAGTTGCAGCTCCCAGGCGTGATGCCCGCCGCCTACGCCATGCAGAAATACAAGTGGCGTCATGCCGCCAGTTTCCCGTCGCGCACCACCGCCTTGCCGTCGAGTTCGACGGTGCAGTGGCGCAACGGCAGGTCGAAATGGCCGAGCGTGTGGCGGCCCGCGACTTCATTGGCGCCCGTCGAATAGAGGAAGTTTCCGGCGAAGGCGCGCTGCTCGGTGCCGTTCACGTCGCGGCGATCGTACATCTCCAGCGCATCCCAGCGCGCGCGCGCGTTTATGCCCCAGCCGACATGCGACACCGCGTAGGCCTCGCGCTCGCCCCAGGCGGCGAAATACTCGCGCATCAGTTCCGCGTCGAACGAATCGCCGTCGATTCTGGTCACATAATCATTTTCGACCGTCAAGCGCACCGCGTTTTCCATGTAACGCTTGAAAGTAAGGTTCAGGTCGCCGGGGGCCATCACCAGCATGCCGTTCACGCTGCCGGATTTAGGAAAACCAAGGCACAAGCCTCCCGGCCAGTGCGACAGCGTGCCGGGCTTCTCCGTATATCCCCAGACGCCGCCCACCCGCGCGCCTTCGATCCGGATATCGAGTTTCGTACCGGCAGGGGAGGTGACCTTCATCACCTTGGCTTCGCGCATCAGGCGCATGCCCGCCCTCACCTTCTGCTCATCGTCAGGGGAGGGGGCCAGGCGCTCGAGCACGTCCGGGTGCTCGTTGGAGATGTACAGCACCCGCGCCCCGCCCTTGAGGATCTGCGGCAGCTCGGCCGCATGCATCAGGCCTTCCAGCGTGCAGTCGGCGACGAACACCGAGCTCGCGAGGGCGCCGATCGCCGGCCCCAGGTTCTGCAGCGCCACCGAAGCGCCGGTGGAACGGATCGGCACCGGTGCGCTCTGGCGTGGCGTGGGCACCACCACATGAAACGGCCGGGCGCCGAGGCGTGCGAGCGCCAGCTCGGCAAGCTGCACGTTCAGGGCGCGCGACTGGGATTCAGAAAGCACCGCGCAGATGTCCCCGGAGGCGACCTTGCAGCGCGCGAACACGTCCGCGAACAGGTCGATCCATTTACCTTCGATGCGGTCGGCGATCATCGGTGCTGGCTCCAACAGGAGAGCAGATATTACCGTGTAGAATCAAGCTTCCATGATCGTATTCGATCTTCACTGCAAAGGCGGCCATCGCTTCGAGGGCTGGTTCGGTTCCGCCAAGGACTTCGTCTCGCAGAAAAAGCGCGGCCTGCTGTCGTGCCCGACCTGCGGCAACGGCAGCATCGAAAAGGGCCTCTCCGCGCCGCGCCTCAACATGGGCGCCCAGGAACCCAAGCAACTGAAGCAGGTTCCAGCCCGGAAAACGCCCGACATGGAAGGCAAGGACCCCTTCGCCGTCGCCCAGATCCTGTATTCCCGCATGCTGGACGAAATCCTCGCCAAGTCCGAGGACGTCGGCGCCCAATTCCCCGAAGAGGCGCGCAAGATCTACTACAACGAATCTCCCGGCCGCGCCATTCGCGGCCAAGCCACGCAAGAAGAGCACGACGCCCTCGTCGACGAAGGCATTCCCGTCGCTCGCTTTCCAGTCCCCCGATCGGACCGTCTGAACTAAGTGAGCTTGATGGCGTTGGAAAGCAGATTGACCCAGACCTGGCGAACCAGCGCACGGTCGCCGAAGGCCGGCGGCATGGCTTTCAGCATGAATTCGCATTTTGCACCGCTCGATGCGAGCTCGGTGAAAACTTCACGGGCGAGCGCCTCCATGTCGATCCGGTTTGCCGCGAGCGATACGCGGCCCAGGCGGGAAAAGGCGAGCAGGTCGTCGATCAGCCGCTCCATTTTCTGGGTGCCGTCGCGGATCACCTGGATCACGCGCCGGCCTTCATCGTCCAGCCTCGGTCTGTGGTCCTCCACCAGGATGCGCGAGAAACCGTTCACTGCGCGCAACGGCGAACGCAGGTCGTGGGAGACCGAGTAGGAAAAGGATTCCAGTTCCTTGTTGGCGGCTTCGAGTTGCGCACTGCGTTCCTTAACAAAGATTTGATCGTGCCTCAGCGATCGGACCGCGGTATCAGAAGCCAGCACGACCCATGGCCCGCGCGTGGCGTTCTCGGCATCGAAACCCGGCAGCGACGTGAAGCGTAGCGTCCACTTGTGGCCGTAGAAGTCCACCGTCTCGACATAGACATGACGGGCTTGCGCAGCGGGCTCGCCCGCGGAAAACATGATCGCTTCCGGTTCGGCGCCGGCGCCGTCGAACACCTCGAGGCCGATGTCCAGCTTGCGCTCGCCGATGACGCCGCCCATGAAATCGTTCATGCGGAACGGGCTGTACACGTAGCCCAGCAGCGCCGCGCGCGCGTTCCATGGCCTTGCGGCGCACCGGCTCGCTGAACATGTCGTAGCCGAAGGCGCGCAGGTTGCGGCCGCTGAACGGCTCAAGAAATTCCCGGCACGGGCAGATGTAGCAACTGAAAATTGCACAATGTGTATTATGTAAACTAATCGAATGAGCCAATTAATCTAATCCACCAGGAACTTAGCTAGTTGATCGCCCCCGCCCGGGTAAGCAAAACCTCGAGCTCCTTATAGTTCCCTGCCTTCGTAATCGACAAGGCTGTTTCGCCCTTTGGTCCTCGGACGTAGAGATCCACGTCCTCGTAAAGCAAGACCCGTACGGCGGTCACGTGGCCGCCACGGGCGGCAAGCATGAGGGGCGTGAACCCATTTGGGGCGAGACCGTTCTTATCCGCTCCCTTCTCGAGGAGGTACTTGATCATCTCCGCCCGGCCTTCGAAAGCGGCGTAATGCAACGGGGTCCAGCCGCTGTGCGTGATCCCGGCGCCATTCTCCAGCAGGATCTTCGCGGCGGCCAGGTGACCCTTGAGGCTGGCAGCCATCAATGCGGTGTCGCCGTGCGGGCTGCGGCGCGTGACGCTGGCTTTGTGGCTGATCAGAAAAGAAATCAGCTCATGGTGCCCTTGGCGCGCGGCAAGCATCAGGAGCGTGTTGCCATCGGCATCGGCGGTGTTCGGATCAAGCCCCTGGTTCAGGAACGTGCCCACGGTCTGGATATCACCCTTGCTCGTCGCCTGCAGCAGGTTCTCGAAAGACTGTGCGGCGCATAACGCCGGAGCCAACGCGAGCAGGACAGCCGCCAGGGGCGCGAAAATCTGTCTTGTATTCACACTAGGTCGTCGGCATGCCCGCCAGCATTTCGCCGGCAAACAACTTCGGGTTGAGCGGATGACTGGTCAGCGCCCGATGGCGGCCCATGGCACGTGCGTAGGCCAACCACGCCCGGGGATCGCCCGGCACCGCGGCGCCGCCGTACTTGGTGCGCCCCGCGAGGGAACCGAACGCGCGATCGAGTGCCATCTTCTGCAACACCTCGGCAAGCGCCTCCAGTTCTTCGCGATTCTTGATTTCTCCCAATGCGGCGCGATTGCCGGAGGCAATCGCCCGCAGCACGCGCTCGATCGCCTCGCCCCGCTCGCCGGTCGCATAGTCGAGCGCGCGCAGCGGAGCGCCGCCGGCGAAGGCGAGCCAGCGCTGTGGATTTTTCACGCCCTGCGCGGTGAGCCACGCAACGGATGCTTTCGCATCGGGCAGCGGCACCGGCACCGGCACGCAGCGGCTGCGTATCGTCGGCAACAGGCCCGCGGGACGGTGGGAGACGAGGATGAACATCGCGCCGCCCGGCGGCTCTTCGAGGCCCTTGAGCAGGGAGTTCGCCGTGGCGGTATTCATGTCTTCCGCAGGATGCACGATCACGATCCGGCGTCCGCCCCGGTGCGAAGCAAGATTGAGGAAGTCCGCCAGGCCGCGGGTTTGCTCGATCTTGATCTGGACGCTGGGCTTCTTTTTTTCCTTCTTGTCTTCTTCACCCTCCTCCGCAACCGATGCAGGACGGCCCAGCGCGAGGGCTGTGGCTTCGGGCTCGACGAGGCGCGCGTCCGGATGGCTCCCGGCCCGGAACCAGCGGCAGGCTTCACAGCTCCCGCAGGGTACGCTGCCCTGCCCTCTTTTTTCGCATAGCAGAAACTGCGCGAAGCGCTCGGCGAGGGCAAGTTTTCCTACCCCTGGAGCGCCATGCAGGAGCAGGGCATGCGGCAGCCGATCAAGCTTTCCGATGAGCTGTGTCCAAGTCTCTTTTTGAAGGTCGTAAACCATACTTATCAGTTAGATATAAGTCTTTTATTAATTTCTACTTTAACTTTAGATTCGGTCTTAGAGCCATCGATGATCAGTACCCTGCCCGGCTCCGCCTTGGCCAAATTCTGGTAGGCCTTACGCACCCGTTCGAAGAAGTCCCGCTCTTCGGCCTCGAAGCGGTCCAGGGCCCGCCCGGATGCTCCCAGGCGGCTGCGGCTGACTTCGTAGGGGCAGTCAAAGACCAACGTCTGGTCCGGCTTTAGGCCGGGATGGGTAGCCTCGGAAAGGCGCCGGATCAGGTCAGCGGAAACGCCCTTGCCGCCGCCCTGGTAGGCGGTCGTGGCGTCGGTGAAGCGATCGCAGACCACCCAGGCCCCGCGCTTCAGCGCCGGCAGGATGACGTACTGCACGTGGTCCGCACGCGCGGCGAACATGAGCAGGGTTTCGGACAGCGGATCCATCGGCTCGGCGAGGACGAGAGCGCGCAGCTTTTCCGCCAGCGGCGTGCCGCCGGGCTCGCGAGTCACCACCACGTCACGTCCCCCTTTGCCGCCGCCCTGCCGCAACTGCTCCGCGATCCAGGGTAGGTGCGTGGACTTGCCGGCGCCGTCGACGCCCTCGAGCGTGATGAATTTTCCGCGCAAATTAGCGTCCACCATTCAGCTGATATTTTCGCACAGCGCGATTGTGCTCCTCGAGCGTGCGCGAGAACTCGCTCGAACCGTCGCCGCGCGCGACGTAGTACAGGGCATTGGTCTTTGCCGGGCGCAGCGCCGCGCGCAGCGAACCCAGTCCCGGAGCTGCGATGGGCGTCGGCGGCAAGCCCGCGCGCGTATAAGTGTTGTACGGGCCATCGGTGAGCAGGTGGACCTTTTTCAGGTTGCCGTTGAACGCGTCGCCCAGGCCGTAGATCACCGAGGGGTCGACCTGCAGCAGCATGCCGATGCGCAAGCGGTTGACGAGCGCGCCGGCGATCATGTCGCGCTCGGCGGCGCGGCCAGTCTCCTTCTCGATGATCGAGGCCATGATCAGCGCCTCGTACGGCGTTTTGTAGGGCGCCGACGGCTCGCGCGTTTCCCATTCGCGCGCCAGGTGGCGCTGCATCGCCTGGTAAGAGCGCTTCAGAACATGAAGATCGCTCGCGCCTTTCGCGAACAGGTAGGTGTCGGGAAAGAACAGGCCCTCGGCCAGCGTTTCGCGCGCGCCGATTTTTTCCAGGATCCGAACCTCGCTCAGGCCCTGGCCGTCGTGGCGCACGAAAGGGTGCGCGTCCAGCGTCGCGCGCATCTGACGGAAGGTCCAGCCTTCGATGAAGCGGGCATCGGCCTGCGTGACGTCGCCGCGCGTCAGTTTCTCCAGCAGTTCCAGCGGCGTGGGTGCAGACGAAAGCTCGTAGCTGCCGGCCTTGACGTCCTGGGCGCGTCCCAGCGCCCGTGCCAGCAGCTCGAACTGCAGCCGGCCGATGGCGACGCCGGAATCCTCGATGCGCAGGGCGGCGGCGCGCAGGCGCATGCCCGGCGCGATCTCGAATTCGGCCGGCAGCTTGCTTACCGCGACCGGCGTCCCCACATACCAGCCACAATAACCGCCTGCGGCGAGCACGCTGACAACCACGAGGGCGAAGAGAGTTTTGAGCAACGGAAGCGAATAAAATTCACCTCATTCTACTGTGAGCACGATGGGCATCGCGAAGCTGGACCAATACGGGTTGCTGCAGGTTGCGGGCGAGAACGCGCGCGCGTTCCTGCACGCGCAATTGACCAACGACATCGAGCATCTCGCGCCCGGGACGGCCCGCTACGCGGGCTGGTGCTCCGCCAAGGGCCGCTTGCTGGCGACATTTCTCGTCGTGCCCTCCTCCGGCGGCTTTTTGCTGCAGCTCGCGCGCGACCTGGTGCCAGCGGTGGCGAAACGCCTGTCGATGTTCGTCCTCCGGTCCAAGGTGAAAATCGCGGATGCGACCGGACTATGGGCACAGTACGGACGATGGGTGGCGGGAGACGGCAATCCGCTCTCAGTGAGCGAAAGCGGCGGCGCGATCACGGTTCGCATCGATGCGGATCGGTGCCTCATTCTTGCCCTCGAATCGCCGGCCAACAATTATTCGCCCGATGCATCTGCCGAGGACTGGGCACTGGCCGAAATCCGTGCCGGCCGGCCGCTGATCGCGCAAGCCACCCAGGATCAATTCGTACCGCAGATGGTGAACCTCGAACTGACGGGCGGCGTGGATTTCAAAAAGGGCTGCTACCCGGGGCAGGAAATCGTCGCGCGCGCCCAGTACCGCGGCGCGGTGAAACGGCGCATGGTGCGGCTGCGCGGCGCGGCATTGCAAGCGGGGCAGGAGATCTTCACCGACGATACGCCCGGCCAAGCGAGCGGCACCGTGGTCAATGCGTCCGGCGACGAAGCACTGGCCGTGCTGCAGGTATCGGCGATCGAGGCTAACGCGCCGGTCAGGGCCGGACCGCAGTGCGCCGCGCTCGAAGTCCTGACCCTGCCCTATTCCCGGTGACCAACTACTACGTCTATTACCGCGTCGCTGCGGGGCGCCTCGATACTTTACGCGTTTCCGTTGAAAATCTTTTTAACATAATAGAGCGCGAAACTGGCGTTCGCGGGCGCTGGATGCGCCGCAGCGACGGGTCGACAACGCATATGGAAGTCTACGAAGGCGTGAAAGACGAACGCGCGTTCGAAGCTATTCTCGAGCGCGAGTCGGCAAGGCTCGCGCTGCAGCGGAAAACCGAACGCTTCGTATGTGTTTAATTCTGATCGCGTGGCAGCAGCATCCGCAATTCCCTCTGGCCGTCGCGGCGAACCGCGATGAATTCCATGCCCGGCCCGCGGCGCGCGCCGGTTTCTGGAAAGATCACCCGGGCATCCTCGGCGGGCGTGACCTCGAAGCGAAGGGAACCTGGATGGGAGTCTCCCGCTCCGGCCGCTTTGCCGCCGTCACCAACTATCGCGGAGGGAGGGATGCCAATGCGAAGGAATCCAGGGGAGCACTGGTTGCGAATTTTTTAATGAAAGATCTTCCCCCGGGGAAATACGTAACAAGTCTTAAACCCGCCGGTTTCAGCGGCTTTAATCTGCTTGTCGCCGACCGCGAGGAACTCTGGTGGCTGTCCAACCGCGACGGCGGGACGAGGAAGCTGGAACCGGGGTTCCATGCGCTTGGCAACCTGCTGCTCGACACACCGGAGATCATGGATGTGAAGGCGCAGTTCGAGGGCACCGCCCTGGCGATCGAGTCGATGTTCTCGCTGCTCGCCACGGCGAAGATCGTGGCGCCTGAGTACGGGACCCGCTGCTCCACGTTGCTGCTGGCGCAGCGCGACGGAAGGATGCAATTTGCCGAGCGCGCTTTCGATCCGTCCGGCGCGGACGGCAGCACGCTGCGCTACGAGTTTTCCGGGACCAACTAAACCTGCTTGCGCATCTTCTGGTGCAGAATGCCGGCTTCTTCGTAGACCTTGCCCTCGGCGACGAAACCCGCCTCGCGGTAGAACTCGGCCGCCTGCAACTGGGCGGAGAGCATCGCTTCCGCGTGGCCGCGCTTGCGCGCTTCACCGATGAGCGCTTCGAGGATCTCCGCCCCGATGCCGCGGCGGCGCCATTCCACCACCACCGCCATCCTGCCGATCTGGCCATCAGGCAGCAGCCGCCCCGTGCCGATGGCCTTGCCGTCGACGTCGTAGGCGACGGCATGGACGCAGCTCGCGTCCAGGTCGTCGAGTTCGATGCCCGCGGGAACGTTCTGTTCGCCGACGAAGATGGCGAAACGCAAGGGGCCGGCGACCGGCTGCGCCTGTTCCCAAGTCATGAGTTCTACTCTGACCATGAACCGAAAGTATAATCCGCGCCGATGAAAAGTCTCTGGAATGATGCCGAAGCCGCGAAATTCAGCGGCCCGCTCGGACCTCGCGTCTATACGTCCCGGCTGCTTGGGCGCGACAAGGCGCTGGTGCTGCATGGCGGCGGCAACACCTCCGTAAAAATAGCCGAAAAAGACCTGTTCGGCGAACAGGACGAGGTCCTCTACGTCAAGGGCAGCGGCTGGGACCTGGAGAGCATCGAGCCCGCCGGCTTCGCGCCGGTGAAACTGGATTACGTGCGCCGGCTGGCCTCGCTGCCCGCGCTGTCCGATCCGCAAATGGTGAACGAACTGGCTACGCATGTGCTGCGCGCCGGCGCGCCGGCGCCCTCTGTCGAAACTATCCTGCACGCCCTCCTGCCGTACAAGTATGTCGACCACACGCACGCCGACGCGGTGCTGTCGATCTCGAATTCGCCCGACGGCGACCAGCGCATCCGCGACATCTACGGCGACAAGGTGGTGGTGATCCCGTACATCATGGCCGGATTCGACCTCGCGGCCTACTGCGCGCGCGAATACCCGAAGCAGAAGACGAAGCACACGGTCGGCATGGTGCTGCTGTCGCATGGCGTGTTCTCCTTCGCGGCGGACGCGAAGGAATCCTACGAGCTGATGATCGAGCTCGTTTCCATGGCGGAGAAGTACCTGAGCGCGCAGAACGCCTGGAGCGTCGGCCTGCCGCCGACGACCGCGTCCGCGTTCAAGCGCGAGGACGCGGCGAAACTGCGCAGCGACGTTTCCATGGCCGCTGGTTTCCCGCTGCTCTGCCGCTGCAACGATGCGCCGCATTTTCTCGGCTTCGCGCGCCATCCTGACGTGGCTCGCCTCTCGCAGGGCGGACCCGCCACCCCGGATCACGTCATCCGCACCAAGCCGCGGCCGATGCTGGGGAAGAATGTGGCGAGTTTTATTTCTTCCTATAAGAATTACTTTGAAACAAACGCGAAGACGGCCAAGGAACCCAAAACCATGCTCGACCCGGCGCCGCGCATGGCGCTCGATCCGGAGCTTGGCCTGGCTGCGTTCGGGCGCAGCGCGAAGGACGTCGGCATCGTCGCGGACCTCTACCAACACACGGTAGATGTGATCCTGCGTGCCGAAGCGCTAGGTGGCTGGAAGGCACTGGACGACAAACATACTTTCGACATCGAATACTGGGACCTGGAACAAGCCAAGTTGAAGAAGGCCGGCAGCCCGCCCGCCTTTGCCGGCGAGATCGCCATCGTCACCGGCGCCGCCTCGGGTATCGGCAAAGCCTGCGCAGAGGCACTGCTGAAGCGCGGCGCAGCGGTAGTCGGCCTGGATCGAAATCCTGCTATCGAGACGCTATGGCAGCGCCCGGATTTTCTGGGGCTGGTTTGTGATTTGGCCCAGGAAAAAGAAATAAAAGAAATGATTGATAGGGCCGTCAAGCATTTTGGCGGCGTCGACATGCTGGTCTTGAATGCCGGCATCTTTCCCGCGTCGCAAGCCGTACAAGACATCGGCAGCGACATGTGGCGCAAAGCGATGACGGTCAACGTGGAGGCGAACCTGCTGGTGATGCAGGCTTGCCACGCGCTGCTGAAGCTGGCGCCTCGTGGCGGGCGCATCGTGGTCATCGGCTCGAAGAACGTGCCCGCACCGGGACCTGGCGCGGGAGCCTACTCGGCCTCGAAAGCGGCCATGAACCAGCTGGCGCGGGTCACCGCATTGGAATGGGGCAAGGACGGCATCCGCATCAATAGCATCCACCCGAATGCGGTTTACGACACCGCGTTGTGGACCGATGAGGTGCTCGCCTCGCGCGCCAAGGCCTACAACCTCACGGTGGAGCAGTACAAGAAGAACAATCTCCTGAAGACGGAAGTCACGTCAAACGACGTGGCGGAGCTGGCGGCGGAAATGTGCGGCCCGCTGTTCGCCAAGACCACTGCGGCGCAGGTGCCGGTGGATGGCGGGAACGAGCGCGTGGTCTAGGTGGAGATAGAGCCGATACGATGGAAGCGTGATCGGCTGGAGTTGCTTGATCAGCGGTTGTTGCCCGATCAGACCGCCTACATTACCTGCAGGACCGCCACGGAGGTCGCCGCCGCGATTCGCAACATGGTGGTACGCGGCGCGCCGGCAATCGGCTGCGCGGCTGCCTTTGGGGTTGTTCTGGGTTCTTCTTCCAAGAAAGCTTTTGATGTGCTGGCCGCGAGCCGGCCTACCGCGGTGAATCTCTTCTGGGCGTTAGACCGGATGAAGAAGGCAGCCAACCCCGAGGCCGAGGCAATCGCGATATTCGACGAAGACCTGGCGGCGAACCGCGCCATGGGCCGCCACGGCGCTGCGCTGATGCCGAAGGGCGCGCGCATTCTGACCTATTGCAACACCGGTGCATTGGCGACCAGCGGCCATGGAACGGCCCTCGGCGTCGTCAGAACGGCTTTTGAGCGGGATAAAACGATCTCCGTCATCGCCTGCGAGACCCGCCCTTATCTGCAAGGCGCACGCCTCACCGCATGGGAATGCGTGCAGGAGGGCATCCCCTGCACGCTGATCACTGACAACATGGCCGGGCACCTGATGAGCAAGGGTGACGTTGACCTTGCCATTGTCGGCGCCGATCGCATTGCCGCCAACGGCGACACCGCCAACAAGATCGGCACCTACATGGTCGGCGTACTCGCGCGCCGGCATCGCTTGCCCTTCTACGTGGCAGCGCCAACCTCGACCTTCGACCCGAAAACTGCCGATGGCTCCGCGATCCAGATCGAGGAACGCCCGGCATACGAAGTCACCGGTTATCGCGGCGTGCGCTGGGCGCCGGAAGGCGTCGCCGTGAGAAATCCGGCGTTCGACGTGACGCCGGCGGAACTGATTAGCGGAATCATCTGCGAAAAAGGGGTAGTGCTGGAACCGAACCGGGAACGGATCGCCGCAATCCTGCGCTAGAGTTTTTCGTCTTTACCCAGGACGCCCAGCGCCTTGAGCGTTTCGCCGACCCACGCCTGCGCCAGCTCGCCGCGGTCGATCGCCGCCATGCGCTGATTTTCGCTGTCTACCTTGGCCTGCGCGCCTTTTAGGATTTCGGCGGCGGTTTCGCGCGGCACCACCACGACGCCATCCGCATCGCCAACGATCAGATCTCCCGGATTGACCGTGGTGCCCGCCAGCGATACCGGCCAGTTGATACGCCCGGCCGCGCCTTTCAGCGGACCGTTCGGATTGCAACCCGCCGCAAAAATCGGGAAGCTGCCTTTGGCGCAGTCCTCGGTATCGCGCACCGCCGCGTCGATGACGAATCCGGCGATGCCGGCTTTCTGCGCGTGCGCCGCCATCAGCGCGCCGGTCAACGCGCAACTCAGGTCACCTTTGCCGTCGACGACGATGACGTCACCGGGCTTCGCGAGTGCCAGCGCCGCGTGAATCATCAGGTTGTCGCCCGGACGCACTTCGACCGTGAATGCCGGACCCGCCACTTTCATGGATTTGGCCAGCGGCTGGATTCGGCCGCCCAGCGTACCGCGCCGACCGCCGACATCCGCGAGAATCGAGGCCTGGAACTTGCGCGCGGCCTTGACGAGGGCAGCGGGGACGCGATCGATCTTGCGGCGGATAGGTGCGTTATCGCTCATGGTTTGATGTCCACAGGAGTATAGGGAGGTACGAGATCGAACAATTCGACGATGTCGGCATTGCGCATCCTGACGCAACCATGCGAGCCCGGCACGCCCATCTCGGCCAGATCGTGGGTGCCGTGAATATAGATCCAGCGGCGCATGGTATCCACGTCGCCCAGCCGGTTTACGCCCGGTTCGCAGCCCGACAGCCAGAGGATGCGCGTCAACATCCAGTCGCGCCCGGGATGCCTGGCGTGCAGTTCGGGCGTCCAGAGCTCCCCGGTGGGGCGCCTTCGTACGAATACGGCGTGCAGCGGCTGTCCGGCACCGATCTTCGCGCGCACGATGTGCCGGCCGCGCGGCGTGCACATGCTGCCGTTTTTCTCGCCGAGGCCGTTCTTCGAGGTCGAAACGGCGTAGGCCTTGCTGCCGAAGGAAAGCCGCTGCCTCGCGACGTCGATTTCAATCTTCATCGGCGCGCGGCGAAAAAATCGCTCAGGATCGCGCCGCACTCCGCGGCAAGCAGGCCGCCCTCGACGGCGGTCTGCGGCTTCAGGGCCTTCTTCTTCGGGTCCGTGGCGCCGAAAACCGCGCGCGCGATGCGCGCATGGAACATCGCGCCGAAGCACATCTCGCAGGGTTCGAGCGTCACATAAAGTGTCGCCCCGGGGAGCCGATAGTTCTTCAATGCGCCCGCTGCCGCGCGCATGGCCTGGATCTCCGCATGCGCCGTCGGGTCGCAAGAGGAAATCGGACGGTTCCAGCCTTCGCCGATGACCTTGCCATCCAATACAACCACCGACCCGACAGGAACTTCGCCCTCCGCCCGTGCGCGCCGTGCGAGTTCCAGCGCCCGCCGCATGAATGTCGCGTCGCTCATGGCCGGCTATCGTGCCACAACCATCAGGCTTGCCTGGCCTGGAGGCCGGAGGAAGCCTTTTTGTCCAGGCCAAGCAATCTGACCAGCACCGGCATCGACGGCTGCAAAGCGGTTTCCAGTTTCCAGGGTGGATTGAAGATGAACATGCCGCTGCCATGCAACCCGAGACCGTCGCGCGCGGGCGCCATCACCTTGAGCGAAGCGTGCAGCCAGTTGTTGCCGGCCAGTTTCTGCAATTGCCCTGGGAGTTCCTTCGATTCCGGGCGCTGCACCTGCGGGTACCAGACCGCGTAGATGCCAGTGGCGAAGCGCTGCAGCGCGTCGCGCATCGTGTCCAGCACCCTGCCGTAGTCGGCCTTGTCCTCGTAAGACGGGTCGATCAGCACCAGGCCGCGACGTGACGCGGGAGGCAGTACGGCCTTCAGCCCGGCGAACCCGTCCGTGGGCTGAACCGAGATCCGCCGTTTCAAATTCGCGTATTGCTTCTGCAGGACTTCGCTCTCGGTACTGTGCAGTTCAAACAGTTGCAGCCGGTCCTGCTCCCGCAGCATCTGCAGCGCTATCTGCGGCGATCCCGGGTAATGGCGCAGCACCCCATCCGGATTCATTTTCTTTACCTGCTGCAGGTACTCCGCGAGCGCAGGCGGCAAGTCGCTTTGCCCCCCGCTTTTTACCCATAGGCGGCCGATGCCGTCCTTGAATTCACCCTTCTTCTGGGCGAAAGCACTGTCAATCGAATAAACGCCGGCGCCTGCATGGGTATCCACGAACCACAGGGGCGTCTCCTTTGCCGTGAGGTGAGCGAGCATCTGCACCAGGACGACGTGCTTGAGCACATCGGCGTGATTGCCGGCATGAAAGCCGTGGCGATAGCTGAACAGCCCCTACTCCCACTCAATCATCAACGGCGCATATAACCCATTGTTGTACATGGTAGTTTTTTCTGCGCATGGCATTTCTACCGTCAAATTTACCGTCATTTGTATCTGATACCCAAAATTAGCATTCAGCATCTATCGCCTACTATCGAAACCTATCGACGTTCCAACGCGCGTGCCCTTCAGGATCTATCGGTACCTATCGCTGGCAACGTTTTTCTCGCCATGCAAGCTTTCGGTCGGTATCTATCGAGGACTATCGGCAGCGCAGATTCAGTTGTAGATAGATCATGCTATACGACGATTTTTCCTGATCTTGCTGGTCGACAACGGTTCGACCGATGGCAGACACAGGCGGTCGAACTCTCGCAGGGTGACCGTCTCCATCACACCAGCGGCGGTAAGCATCAATCCATTCCGCCCCCTCTGGCCGCGGGTTGTGCATCGGCAGATCGAGGATTGGAATTGCTTGAGTCGCCTTGCCACGCGAGCAAATGGCGACGATTTCGTCGCGCTGGGTGATATCGAGCTTGGCAACCGTCACTTCCTGCCCAAGCACCTGGGTCACGAATGGAAGGGCCAGATTTTCC
>CAMDRF010000059.1 GCA_945906765.1 Nitrosovibrio sp. Nv4
ATTGACCTTCTACTGCACTGATGGCGCTGCAATTCCCTGGTGCATCAAGCGATGCGGCGAATGAAAATCATTTGAAATCGCCTAAGCAATCACGGGTAAATTTGACGATGTCCTTTCTATACTAAAGGTACACGTCACGATCGTCGCGACGAAATCTACGAGAGCGAGGACAGCATGCCCAAGGGCACAAGACCGACCGTCGCGAAGTTCATCACGGCGAAGATCAACGAATGCGGTAAGTCCCAGATCGAAATCGCACAAGCATGCGGCTGGCCCAAGCCGAACATCGTGACCATGATCAAACAGGGCACGACGAGGCTGCCCATCGACAAGATTGGGCCACTGGCGAAGGCCCTGGAGGTCGAGCCGGTCTACCTCTACTGGTTGACGATGTCGGAGTATTACCCGGACACGCTCGAGGCGATCGAGCACGCGATTCGCGGTGTGATGCTGAGTGACCATGAAAAGTTGATCATCGAGACATACCGTCGCCTGACGAACGGCCAGGACGAAGACGTTGAGCTTCGGCTCAAGAATGGTGACGGGGGGCACGCGAAGAAGAACGGGACCCAGCTCCTTTTCCGACACGTTCCGAAGACGAGCAATCGGATCGGCTTGGTCGCTACTGCCTAGAGTGCAAGGAGGGTTTCGCCAGGCCGTATGCCGGGCGGCTCCTCCTTGCGCCATGCAGGCATCCCGGTAGCCTGGCTACAGATTAAACGTCGGTTCTGTCATGTAGTCAGGGGGCCAAGATGGGGCAGTTCGTCGCGTACTACAGGGTAAGCACGGTTCGGCAGGGCGTGAGTGGTCTGGGGCTCGAAGCGCAGCAGGAGACGGCCAGGAGCTACCTGGGCAGCGTGGGAGGGGCACTCCTTGGTGAGTTCACCGAGATCGAGACCGGGAAGGGCTACAACGCGCTCGCGCGAAGACCCAAGCTCAGGGAGTGCTTGGGGCTTTGCCAAGCACGCAAGGCTACCCTTACGGCCCAGCGGCTTAGAAGAATTTTGGTGGCGAATCAGGGACTCGAACCCCGGACAAACGGATTATGATTCCGCTGCTCTAACCAGCTGAGCTAATTCGCCCCGGTGAAGAGCGCGAATTTTCGCCTAAAAATGGCTTCAAGTCAAAGAGTTGAGGAATCTCCGGCAGTTGAGAATTGTCCCGCATGAACGCTGAGGCCCCCTTCGAGGTTGCCGTTGTCGGTGGCGCGGTGGTGGGCGCGGCACTGGCACGCGCGCTGGACGGCGCACGCGTGGCGCTCATCTCGCAGGAGCGGAGGCCGGAGGCGCCTGGCACGTCGGGGTTCGACGCTCGTGTCTATGCCATCAGCCCGGCAAACGCCGCGTTCCTTGAAAGGCTGGGCGCCTGGAGCGCGGTGCCGCAAGCGCGCCGCACCCCCGTGCATGCGATGCGCGTTTACGGCGACGACGGCGCCTCGCTGGTCGAGTTCGATGCCTATCGCACGGGGTGCGGCGAGCTCGCGTGGATCGTCGAGGACCGGCTGCTGCAGGATGCGCTGTGGCGCGGGCTCGAATGCCAGGATGGCTTGGCGCTGTTTTCCGCTTCCTCCATTCAGGGACTGGAAATGGCAGGCGCTCGCGCCGGTCTTTCGCTCAGGGACGGCCGCAAGCTCAGCGCGCAGCTGGTGGTCGGCGCCGACGGCGCTCGCTCGCCGGTGCGCTCGCAGGCGGGTATTGCGGTCGAAGAACACGCTTACGGCCAGAGCGCGGTGGTGGCGAACTTCGCCTGCGGCCGGCCGCATCGAAACGTCGCTTTTCAATGGTTCCAGGGTGGACAGAAGGGCGGCGCGGTGCTCGCGCTCCTACCCTTGCCGGGGGATCATGTTTCGATGGTTTGGTCCACCACGGACCTCGAGGCGGCACGCCTGCTGACGCTGTCTCCCGAGGCGCTGGCAGGGGAAGTCGCCGCTGCTTCGCACGAGTCGGTGGGGGAACTGGCGCTGGTGACGCCGCAGCGCGGTTTCGCCCTGCGGCGATTGGCCGCGGGGCGGCTGGTTGCGCCACGCGTTGCGCTCGCGGGGGACGCCGCGCACGTGCTTCATCCGCTCGCCGGGCAAGGCGCCAACCTCGGCCTGCAGGATGCACGCGTGCTTGCCGAGGTACTGCGTGGGCGGGAACCAGGCCGCGATCCCGGCGATGCGCGGTTGCTGCGCCGTTACGAGCGCGCACGGGCCGAGGATATACTGGCAATGCGCACCGCCGTGCATGGCTTGTTCCGCCTGTTCGAGGCGAGGGGCGCAGGCATTTCGCGGCTACGCAACGCCGGATTGAACTTCGCGAACCGAATGCCGGTCGTAAAGAACCTGCTGATCCGGCGGGCCATGGGTTGAAACGGGATTGAGATCGCAAATGCGAAAAATCATTTTTTTTCTTGCTGCCGCGCTGCTGGTGCCGCCTGCGCTCGCCGATGAGGCGCGAATCCGCAAGGCGATCGAGGTCAAACTGGGCGGGGTCAAGGTGGAGGGCGTGCAGGCCACGCCGGTCCCCGGAATCTTCGAAGTCCGCTTCCAGTCGCGCGACGGACTCCAGATCATCTACTCTGACGCGCAGGGCGCTTACTTTTTCACCGGCCACCTGATCGATGCGGGCAAGGATCAGAATCTCACCGAGGAGCGGCTGCAGAAGCTCTCGGCAATCGATTTCAATTCCCTGCCGCTGGACCTCGCGGTCAAAGTGCAGCGCGGCAATGGCAAGCGCGCGCTGGCGATGTTTACCGACCCCTATTGCCCCTACTGCCGGCGCTTGGAGCAGACGTTGCTGCAGTTGGACGACATCACGGTGTACGTGTTCATGTATCCCGTGATCCGTCCCGATGCCGCCGATCACTCGCGGGCGGTATGGTGTTCCAAGGACCGCGCCAAGGCCTGGCTGGATCTCGCTGCAGGCGAAAAGGCAA
This sequence comes from Nitrosovibrio sp. Nv4, assembly GCA_945906765.1. Lineage (GTDB taxonomy): Bacteria > Pseudomonadota > Gammaproteobacteria > Burkholderiales > SG8-39 > RBG-16-66-20. The sequence goes on from CAMDRF010000059.1 coordinate 2,917, forward strand.
AGGTTCCGACCGCGGGCGCGAACTGCGCCAACCCGGTGGACAAAGTGCTCGAACTGGGCCGGTCGCTGCGTATCAATGGCACACCGACGCTGTTCTTCGCCAACGGCGAGCGCGCGGGCGGGGGCATGGAAATCGGCCAGTTGCGCGTGAAGCTGGACGAGGCCGCCCGGCAGACGGCGACGAAAAAGAACTGAACTGGTATTTCGGCAGAGGCCCCGACGCGCTTCAGCGCGGCGGACCTTGGCCGCGAGGCCACAGGATCCACATGCGGCCCTGTTGGCGCATGCGTCCGGCGAGCGTGCCGGCCTCGCTCCCGGCGCCCCAGAAAAAGTCGGCGCGCACCGCGCCGCGAATCGCGCCCCCGGTGTCCTGCGCGGCCATCAGGCGAACGAGCGGTTGCGAGGAAAGCGGCATGGTGGTGGCGAGGAACACCGGCGCGCCCAGGGGCACCGAGCGTGGGTCGACCGCGATGCTGTGGCCGGCGGTGAGCGGAGCCCCCAGCGTGCCGAGCGGGCCATCCAGCGTGTCCGGCATTTGCCGGAAGAAGACGTAGCTCGGGTTCGAATCCAGGGCTTCGCGCAGCTTGTGCGGATTGGCGGCGGCCCAGGCTTTGATCCCCTGCATCGAGGCCTGTTCCAAGGCAAGCTCGCCGCGCTGGATCAGATAGCGGCCCATCGAGCGGTACGGATGGCCGTTCTGGTCGCCATAGCCCAGGCGCAGGCGCCCGCCGGAATTCAGCTCGATCTGGCCTGAGCCCTGGATCTGAAGAAAGAACAGTTCCACCGGATCCTCGACCCACGCCAGCACCGGCGCGCGGAATGGCGTCCGGCTCTCAATCTCCCCGCGTGACAAGTAGGGCAGCAGGCGATTGCCCTCCAATCGTCCGCGCAGGCGCAGCCCCTTGAGCTCCGGAATCACGTTTTCCAGGTCCACCGCCACCAGGTCGTCGGGCACGCCGTACACCGGATGCCGGAAGCGGTCGGTGCGCGCGCGGCCGCCCGCCAGGACCGGCTCGTAGTATCCGGTGATCAATCCCTCGGCTTTGCCTTCGGCGGACGTCACCGCCCAGGCGGAAAACCACGCTTCGATGAACTGGCGCGCGGCATGCTCGCCGCCGGGCGGAGATGCCGGCAAATTGTCGCAGGCCCGGCGCAGGGGATGGGACGGGGCGATGCGCTTGCAGCCAGCGCCGAAGGCTTGAACCCCGGGCGCGAATGCCGCGTCTTGCCAGCCCGGAATCGCGGCAAACGGCGTCTGCTGATAGCTTGCCTCCGCGGGACGCGCCGGCGCCGGGCATTGCTGGCATTCGGCGCAAGCCGGGCAGGCTTGCGCGGCGGGGCCAACCAGGGGCGGCAGTTCGGCGCAGCCGCCAAAGACTAGAATCGCGGCTGCAGGCAACGCAAAGCTGCGGAGAAAGGCTTCGAGCATGTGGGTCATCTATCTTGAAATGGGCGTGGCCCTTACGCTGCTGATTCTAATCGTCCGGTGGACCTGGCCCGCAAAGCGCCCTGAATCGGACCCGGCGCGCGACCGGGGTAACGAGGGCAAGCTGAAATGAGCGTGGACGGGCGTGCCGAAACCGTGCGCGCCGAAACCGTGCGCGCCAGGGCGCATCGCCTTTTCGCCCACGAGGCGGGCGCGGCGGATGACCGGATCGTATGGACGGTGTTGGTGCTGCTGATCGCGATCAGCGTCACCGCGGCGGTGCTGAAAACCGTACCGCAGATCGGCGCCCCGCATGGCGCACTGATCGACCTGATCCTGATCCTCGCCGCCATCGGATTCGCGATCGAGTATTTCCTGCGCATCTGGATCGCAGCGGAGAATCCCGGCGCCGCCGGCGCGGCGCGTGAACGGCTGCGCTACGTTTTTTCGCTGCCCGGGCTGGTGGATCTGGTCGCCGCTTTCCCGTTCGCACTTGCACCGCACTTCGGTATGGACATCGATTGGCTCGACATCGTGCCGATCTTCAAGCTGCTGCGCCATACGGCGGCGTTCCAATTCATGGTGGAGGCGGTCTACAGCGAGCGCCGGGTGCTGTGGAGCGCGGCGGTGCTGATGCTCACCTTGCTGGTGTTCCAGTCGAGCCTGCTCTACTACTTCGAACGCGAGGCGCAGCCCGACAAATTCGGCAGCATTCCCGAGGCGATGTGGTGGGGCATCGTGACGCTTACCACGGTGGGCTACGGCGATGTCACGCCGGTCACCTTGTGGGGCAAGCTCGCGGGCGGCCTCACCGCAGTGATGGGGCTGTGCATGTTCGCGATCCCGGTGGGCATCATCGCCTCGGCCTTCATCGAGGCGGTGCGCCGGCGCGAATTCGTCGACACCTGGAACCTGGTGGCCAAGGTGCCGCTGTTCCGCACGCTGGACGCGGCGCGCATCGCGGCGGTGGCCGGGGTGCTGCGCGCGCGACGGGCCGAGCGCGGCGAACGCCTGATCCGCAAAGGCGACCAGGCCGACTCGATGTATTTCATCGTCTCGGGCGACCTCGAAGTGGACCAGGAGACCAGTGCGCCCAAGGGACGCCTTAGCGCGGGAGAATTCTTCGGAGAAATTGCGCTGATCGCGGACCGCACGCGCACCGCCACCGTTACCGCGCTGTCTCCCTGCAAGCTGCTGCTGCTGCACAAGGACGATTTTGAGAGGTTTATGAACGCGCACCCGGATCTGAAGGATGCGGTGCGCGTCGCCGCCAAGCGGCGCCTGGAGGAACTCAGGGCTTAAGGCGCTGCGCGAGAATCGCCTCGAGCGTCTTGCGCGCTTCCGGCAGTGATGGCCCCCCCAACGCAACAGCGGTCCGTGCCGCCGTTTCCGCGTCCGCGAGCCTGCCGAGTATGGCCAGCACATGGGCGCGATTGTTCAATGCTATATCCGACTGCGGGTGTGCCTCGCTCGCGCGGTGGAAAGCCCTTTCGGCGGCGGCCATGTCCTTGAACGAGTATTCGACGTTGCCCAGGCCGATCAGGCCCACCAGGTTCTCCGGCCAGCGCGCGGTAGGATTCGCGCGCCTCGGCGCGGCGCCCGGCTTGCTCCAGCGCGGCGATTGCCGCTGCGGCGTCCGGCTCGCGGGCAGTTGCCGGCAACCGGCCCGGCGGCAGCGCGAGCATCGACCAGTAGCCGCTTTCCTGCCAGAAGAATTCCAGAAACGAGAAAGCCCATTCGTCGCGTTCCTTTTTTGCCGAACGCACGATGACCTCGCGCTTCTCCAGGTCGTATCCCACGATCACCGCGTAGTGCCAGACGGGAATGACCTTGAACGCGAGGTAGAGGAGCACCACCACCGGCGTGCCCGCGGCCACTTCACGCAGTACATCTTCGAGTTGCGGGGCGAGCGTATAGGCGACCAGGCCGCAGAGGAAATCGTCCTGCCGGTGGAACGGTACCTGCGTCAGCTCCACGCGCGACGGCAGGCCCGCCGGCGGGCTCGCCCGCAGGGCCTCGCTTTGCGGCAGCGAGATGCAACCGCCGAGGCCGCACAGCATGGCCAGAGCAGCAAAAAAAAGCTCGCGCGGACGCGGGCTTTTCCAGCGGCGTCGTTCAATACCGGCGCCGCTGCAGGAATTACTTCTTGACCAGCCACCAGACCAGCACACCGAGCAGGATCAACAGAATCAGGCCGCTGCTGGCGCCGGCCGGCAGGGTCTCGATCTGGCCCGCAAGCTTGGCAACTTCGACGTCGGTGAGCGCGGCGACGCGGTCCGGTCAAGAACCAGATGTAGCCGCCCTATAGTCCTGCGACCAACCGCATGTGGCGCTCGGTTTTTGGCATCACGGTATAGAATGCCTGCCTTCCGGCGGGCGGGAAACCCAGGGGGCGAGATGAACATCAAGCGCACCGATCGGCGCATTCTGATCTACAGCCATGACACGATGGGGCTCGGCCACCTGCGCCGCTGCCGCACGATCGCCCACTCGCTGGTGAAGAATTTCAAGCAGGTCTCGGTCCTGATCCTGTCCGGCTCGCCGATCATCGGCTCGTTCGATTTCCGCGCGCGGGTGGATTTCGTGCGCATTCCGGGGGTCATCAAGCTGCGCAGCGGCGAATACACGCCGCTCAACCTGCACCTCGATATCGAGCAGATGCTCAAGCTGCGCGGCTCGATCATCCGCCATACCGGGGAGGTGTTCGAGCCCGACATCTTCATCGTCGACAAGGAGCCCGTGGGCCTGCGCGGCGAGGTGCTCGAGACGCTGGAAATGCTCAAACCGCGCGGCACCCGGCTGATCCTCGGCCTGCGCGACGTGCTCGATGAGCCGCGGCTGCTCGAGCCCGAGTGGCAAAGGAAGAACGTGCTGCCCGCGCTGCGCGATTTGTACGACGAGATCTGGGTCTACGGCCTGCCGCAGATCTGCGATCCGCTGGAAGGCGTGTCGCTGCCCATCAGCGTGCGCCAGAAGATGGTTTACACCGGCTATCTGCATCGCGAAGTGGCGACGCACGGCGTGCCGCCACGCATGCCCGAGATCACCAACCGCCCCTACCTCCTGGTGACCACCGGCGGCGGCGGTGATGGCGAGGCGCTGATCGAATGGGTGCTGCGCGCCTACGAGCACGATCCGCTGCTGCCCTATCCGGCGCTGCTGGTGCTCGGGCCCTTCATGCAGCCCGAACGCCAGACGGAGTTCATGAACCGCGCCGCGCGGCTCAAGCGCGTCGATGCCATCACTTTCCACAGCCATCTCGAGGCGCTGCTGGCGCGCGCCGCCGGCGTGGTGGCGATGGGCGGCTACAACACCTTCTGCGAAATCCTGTCGATGGACAAGCGCGCGCTCATCGTGCCGCGCACCGAGCCGCGGATGGAGCAGTACATCCGCATCTCGCGCGCCGCGAAGCTGGGCCTCGTTGCCATGCTCGCCGACGACGGCCGCTACGATCCCGCGGTGATGGCGGGCGCGCTGCGCCGCCTGCCGAGCCAGAACCGGCCCTCGGAAATCGTGGTTCCCGGCTTGCTCGAGGGACTCGACAACGTCGATCGCCTGGTGGCGCCGTGGCTCGAGCCGGCGGCCGAGTTCGAGGCGCCGCAGACGCTGCCGCGCAGCGCCTAGCGCACGCCAGCGATGCCCGTGCCCTGGGAGGGCCGATGCAGGGCCGCGTCGCCTTCGTTCTGAAAGGCTATCCGAGGCTCTCGGAGACGTTCATCGCCCAGGAAATCGCCGCGCTGGAGCGCCGCGGCCTCGAGATCCTCATCATCTCGCTGCGCCATCCCACGGATGCGCGCCGTCACGCGGTGCACGATGAAATCCGTGCCCCGATCGTGTATCTGCCCGAATACCTTCTGCTCGAGCCGCTGCGCGTGCTGCGCGCCTGGCTGCGCGAGCGCAAGAAATCGACCTACATCGCGGCCCGCAGCCTCTGGCTGCGGGACTTCATGCGCGACCCGACGCCGAACCGCATCCGCCGTTTCGGCCAGGCGCTGGTGCTGGCGAGCGAACTGCCGCGGGACGTGAAGCACCTGCATGCGCATTTTCTGCATACGCCGGCTTCGGTTACGCGCTATGCGGCGCTGCTCAGAGGGCTTGCGTGGACGGGTTCGGCGCACGCGAAGGACATCTGGACCGCGGCGGAGTGGGAGAAGCGCGAGAAGCTGGCGTCCTGCGAATGGCTCGTCACCTGCACGGCGGCGAACCTTGCGCACCTCGCCGCGCTCGCGCCGCCGGGCAGGGTGGAACTGGTCTATCACGGGCTTGACCTTTCGCGCTTTTCTCTCGGGGGGAAAGGCAACACCGAAAGAAACGGCAAGGACCCGTCGGCTCCCGTGGTTATCCTGTCAGTCGGCCGCCTGGTGGAAAAGAAAGGCACCGACGTCCTGCTGGACGCATTGGCGCGATTGCCCGCGGAGTTGCACTGGCGGCTGGTGCACGCGGGCGGCGGTCCGCTCAAGGAAACACTGGAACGCCGTGCCCGCGGACTCGGCATCGCGGCGCGCGTCGAATGGCGCGGCGCGCGCACGCAGGCCGAACTGCTCGCCGAGTACCGCGCCGCGGACCTGTTCGCGCTCGCCTCGCGCGTGGCGCGCGACGGCGACCGGGACGGCCTGCCCAATGTGCTCGCAGAGGCGCAGAGCCAGGGACTCGCCTGCGTGGCGACCCGGGTGTCGGGAATTCCGGAGCTGATCGAAGACGGCGCGACGGGCCTGCTCGTCGCTCCCGAGGAGCCTGAGGAACTGGCGCGCGCGCTCGAGTCCCTGGTCCGGGATCCGCTGCGGCGCCGCTCGCTCGGCGAGGCCGGGCGGCAAAGAGTGACGCAGAAGTTCGGGCTGGAAGCGAACATCGCGCACCTCGCCCGCAAGTTCGGCCTGGGCCAGGCGTGAGCGCAGCGGAATAGAATTCCTCATACCCGGAACCTGCCAATGCGCATCGCTTTCTACGCGCCGCTGAAATCGCCCACGCACGGCACGCCTTCGGGTGATCGCCGCATCGCGCGCCTGCTGATGGATGCGCTCGAGCGCGCCGGGCACCGCGTGGAGTTGGCCTCCGCTTTTCGCAGCTACGAGCCGGCCGGCGACGCGCCGCGCCAGGCCGCGCTGCGCGACCAAGGCGTCGCGCTCGGCCGGCAACTGGCCGGGCAGTGGCGCGACGGCGCGGCCGGAGCGCGGCCCGGCCTGTGGTTTACCTATCACTCGTATTACAAGGCGCCGGACTGGCTCGGGCCCGAGGCGAGCTCGGTGCTGGGCATCCCTTACGTGATTGCGGAGGCGTCGCACGCCGGCAAGCGCGCCGGCGGCCCCTGGGACATAGGCCATCGGGGCGCCATGGAGGCGATCCGGCGCGCCGACCTCCTCCTTTGCCCGACGCGCGATGACATGGCGGGTCTGCGCGCGGTCGCGGCATCGCCCGGACGCATCGCGTCGCTGCCGCCATTCCTCGATGCGGCGCCTTTTCGCGCCGCGGCGGACCGGCGGCAGGGCTGCCGCGATGATCTCGCGCGCGCCCATGAGCTGGATGCGTCGGTTCCCTGGCTTGTGGTGGCGGCGATGATGCGCCCCGGCGACAAGCTCGCGTCCTATGGCGCGCTCGCGCACGCGCTTGGCAACCTGCGCGATCTGCCGTGGCGCCTGCTGGTCGCGGGAGACGGTTCCGCGCGTGCCGAAGTCGAAGCCGCGTTCGCTGCCGCGATACCGGAACGCGCGGCGTTCCTCGGGGCGCTCTCGTTGAGTGGTGTCGCCGCGGCCTATGCCGCCGCGGATCTTTGCGTCTGGCCAGCGGTAAACGAGGCCTACGGCATGGCGCTGCTCGAGGCGCAGGCCGCAGGCGTGCCGGTGGTGTCCTGCGCTACTCGCGGCGTACCGGACGTGGTCGAGCACGGCAGGACCGGGCTGCTATGCGCAGCTGGCGATGAACGGGCGCTCGCCGGCCTGGTACGCGAGCTGCTGCTCGACGAGGGCAAACGCGCCCGCATGAGCGCGGCGGCGGTTGCCTTTGCCGCCGGCGAACGAAGCATTGATTCAGCCGCGGTCCTCCTCGGGAGCCTGCTGGCCAGATTTGCCGCGACACCCGCTTGAACAAAGCGCGCGCATTTTTTTACGTCCAGCACCTGCTCGGGATCGGCCACCTGAAGCGGGCGGTGACCCTCGCGCGGGCGATGGCCGGCGCCGGCTTGGAGGTCACGCTGGCGAGCGGCGGCCTGCCGGTTCCGGAACTGCTGTCGTTTGCAAAGGCGGGCGATGTGAGCGTCGTGCAATTGCCGCCGGCGAGCGCGGCGGATCTTGCGTTCAAGGAGCTGCTGGACGGCAATGGCAGGCGGATCGACGACGGGTGGAGGCGCATGCGCGCCGGCGCTTTGCTCGCCGCCTGGCGTGCAACCGATCCCCATGTGCTGGTGGTGGAATTGTTTCCGTTCGGCCGCAGGCAGATGCGCTTCGAACTGCTGCCGCTGCTCGATGCGGCATCGGGCGCGGCGCGGCGCCCTTCGATTGTATGCTCGGTGCGCGATGTGCTGGGAGCGCAGAAAAGCGCGCAGCGGCAGGAGGAAACGCTGGCTCTGGTGGAGCGCTACTTCGACCGCGTCCTGGTGCACGGCGATCCCGGCGTTGTTTCCTTCGAGCGCACGTTCCCGTCGGCGGGCCGCATTGCGGGGCGGATCGAGTACACGGGATATGTCGTCGATGCGGCGCCGGCCGCGGACGGTGGCGCAGGCCACGGAGAAGTCATCCTATCCGCCGGTGGCGGCGCGGTAGGCGCCGGACTACTTGAGGCGGCGATCCGGGCCAAACCGCTCACCTCGCTGCGGGACCGGACCTGGCGCGTCCTTGCCGGTGACAACCTTCCCGGCGCGGAATTTCGCGCATTGGCCAAACTGGTGGCGGGCGGAACTGGCATCGAACTGGAGCGCTCGAGGCCGGATTTCACGACTCTGCTGGCGAACTGTGCGCTCTCCGTGAGCCAGGCGGGGTACAACACCCTGATGGAGATTGTCAGCGCCGGCGCGCGCGCGGTGGTGGTGCCTTTTGCGGGCGGGCACGAGACGGAACAAACCCTGCGCGCGCGCTGCTTTGCCGGGCGCGGCCTGCTGGAACTGGTGGACCAAAGCGCCCTCACGCCGGAGACGCTTGCAGCGGCGATCGATCTTGCGGCGCGCAAACCGCGCCCGTCGCCAGGCGCGATCAATCTCGACGGGGCGCAACGCAGCGCGGCGTCGATTGTGCGGCTTGCGATGGACAAGGCGCCGTGAGCGCCGCCTGGCGACTGTTTTTCGACGAGATTTCACGCTGGAAGGATGCAGGACGCGCGGTCGAATTCTGGTGGCGCGACGATGATGCCGAGCGACCGGATCCGGCTTTGTCGCGACTCGTGGCGTTGGCGCAAAGGATGTCCGTCCCAGTGGCGCTCGCGGCAGTTCCAAAGCAATCTGAGAAGGAGACATTCGACGGCATCGGGCCGTTGGTCTCTATCCTCCAACACGGCACCGATCACGCCAACCGCGCCACTGTGAATGAAAAGAAAACCGAGTTCGCCGCATCGGAGCCGCCGGCCGAGGCGATCGCGCGGCTCGCCGCTTGCCGCAGGCAGCTCGAAGCGATCGCGGGCAAGCGCTTTCTGCCGGTCCTCGCGCCGCCCTGGAACCGGCTGCCCGATCCTCTTGCATTGCGGCTTGCGGCGGCGGGATTCCGCGGTCTCAGCCAATATGGCGCACGCTCGCGCGCTGAAGCCGCACCCGGCCTGCGGCAGGTGAATACGCACGTGGACATCATCGCGTGGCGCTCGGGCCGCGCGTTTATCGGCGCAGACCGCGCATTGGGGGCGGCCACGCAGCACCTGGCGGCGAAGCGCGTCAAAGCGGCGGATCCGGGCGAGGCGACCGGCTGGCTTACCCACCATGCGGTGCATGACGAGGCGGCGTGGGCGTTTCTCGAACGCCTGTTTGAATCGACCCGCGGCCTGCCGGCCGTGGCGTGGCGCCGGCCAGAGGAACTATTCCACCTTTCGTGACGCCCGCGCTTCGCTACTCGTGGCGATCGCTGGTCCCCGACTATGCCGGCGGCGGCATCGGGCTTGCGCTCTCGCTTGGCCCGCTCGCGTACGCGCATCCGGCCGCGTCAGTGGCCTGGGTTCTGGCTGCGGCCGCCGCGCTATTCCTCGTATACTTTGGCCGTACGCTCTGCCGGCAGTTAACCCACATCGAGCTGGACGAAACCGGAATCCGCGTCAGGGGGCCCGCATTGGGACTGCTAAGCGCCGCGATCCGGTGGGAGGATTTGCGTTCGCTGCGGCTCGATTACTTTTCGACCCGCAGGGACCCTGAAGGCAGAACGATGGACGGAGGATGGATGCAGCTGAGGCTGCGTGACGCACGGCGCACGATCCGCATCGACTCGGAGCTTGAGGGCTTCGTTGGTCTGGCGCGCGTCGCCGCGCTCGAAGCCCGGCGTCGCGGCATCGACCTCGATGGGGCGACGCGCGCCAATCTCGGCGTCCTCGGCATCGAACCGGCTGCAACGGAGGCCGGTTGAGCGACGTTCTCCAGATCAAGGATCTCAAGGTTTACCTGGAAGTGGATGCCGGAACGGTCAAGGCCGTGGACGGCGTGTCGTTCCGCATACCGGCGGGCCGCACCGTAGCGCTGGTGGGCGAATCGGGCTCCGGGAAAAGCATGGTCGCGCAGGCGATCATGAGCATCCTGCCGCGCGTGGCGCGCATCGAGTCAGGTGAAATCCTGTTCCTCGATCCGAAGAAGCCCGGCAGCGCGATTGACATCTCGCGCCTCGACCCCGAGGGGGCGGCGGTGCGTGAAATCCGCGGCGGGCGGATCTCGATCATTTTTCAGGAACCGATGACCGCATTGTCGCCGTTGCACACGGTCGGCAACCAGATCGGCGAGGCGCTGGGACTGCATCGGCCGAGCCTCGGCAAGTCCGAGCGCCGCGACGCGGTGCTGGAGATGCTCAAGCTGGTGGGTTTCGCCGATCCGGCCAAGGCGGAGCACACCTATGCGTTCGAACTCTCCGGCGGCCTGCGCCAGCGCGCCATGATCGCCATGGCGCTGGTGTGCCGGCCGGCGCTGCTGGTCGCGGACGAGCCGACGACCGCGCTGGATGTCACCATTCAGGCGCAGATCCTGCAGCTGGTGCAGTCGCTGCAGTCCGAGTTGAAGATGGCGATGCTGCTGATCACGCACGATCTGGGCATCGTCGCCAACATGGCCGACGAGGTGGTGGTGATGTACCACGGCAAGGTCGTCGAATCGGGATTGCTGGAGGATATTTTCCGCGACCCGCGCCATCCGTACCTGAAGGCGCTGATGCGCGCGGTGCCGCGTTTCAACATGGCGCCGGGCGAACGGCTGACGCCGATCCGCGAGGTGCAGTCGGCCACCGATCACCTGATCTCCGGACGCGGGCGGCCGCACGGGGAGAACGTCGGCGGCGAGCCGCTGCTGATCGTGCGCAATCTCACCAAGCGCTTCGAAACGCGCAAGACCTCGTTTCTCGGCCGCAAGCTCGCCGGCGAAGTGCGGGCGGTGGACGATGTGAGTTTCAACGTCGCCTCGGGCGAGTGCCTCGGGCTGGTGGGCGAGTCGGGCTGCGGCAAGACCACGACCGCGAAGATGATCCTGCGCTCGGCGGCGCCCGACAGCGGCGAAATCATTTACAACGATCGAGGCATGCCGCGCGATGTGCTCAAGCTAAAGGGACCGGATCTCTTTGCCTACCGGCGCAAGGTGCAGTTCGTGTTCCAGGATCCGTTCAGCTCGCTCAACCCGCGCATGACGGTGCAGGACATCGTCGCCGAGCCGCTCGTGATCCACGGCATCGGCGATGCGGAGGAGCGCTTCGCGCGCGTCAAGGAACTGATGACGCTGGTGGGGCTTGACGTGCGCTACCTGCGCCGCTATCCGCACAGCTTTTCCGGCGGCCAGCGCCAGCGCATCGGCATCGCGCGCGCTCTCGCACTCGGGCCTGAGCTGCTCATCTGCGACGAGCCGGTCTCGGCGCTGGATGTCTCGGTGCAGGCGCAGGTGCTCAACTTGCTGCTGGACCTGAAGAGCGTGCTCAACCTGACCTACATTTTCATATCGCACAATCTCGCGGTGGTGCACTACCTCGCCGACCGGATCGCGGTGATGTGCGCCGGCCGGCTGGTCGAACTCGCGTCTTACGATGAATTGTTCCGCAACCCGGTGCATCCCTATACCCGGGCTTTGCTCGCCGCGGTGCCGGACCCGGACCTCGACCGCAAGCTCGACTTCGCGGCCCTGATGGAGGGCAAGGCCTCCGATCCGCGCGCCTGGCCGGCGCCGTTTCGCCTCGACGGCGCGGCGCGCTCGGGTTTGCTCGATATCGGCGACAAACACCTGGTGCGTGCGCACGAAGGTGCGGACCTTTCAGAGCTCAGATCATGATGCGATCGTTGGTATTCCTGCTCCTCCCCGCCGCCCTCGCCGGCACCGCGCCGCAGGCAGCGGCGCAGGAAAAGTTCATCGAGCCGCCGATATTTGCGGAGGAGATAAAGGCCGGCAAGCTGCCGCCGGCGGCCAAGCGGCTGCCAGAGACGCCGCTGGTGGTCAAGCTGGGCGCCGGGCAGGAGCCGGGGCAGTACGGAGGCAGCCTCAACATGCTGATCGGGCGCAGCCGCGACGTGCGCATGCTGGTCGTGTACGGCTATGCGCGCCTCGTGGGCTACGACACGAATTTCAATATCGTTCCCGACATCCTCGAGAGCATCGATGCCAAGGGCGAGCGCGTATTCACGATGAAGCTGCGCAAGGGGCACCGCTGGTCCGACGGGCAGCCGTTCACCACGGATGATTTCCGCTACTTCTGGGACGATGTCACGAACAACAAGGAGCTCAGCCCGACGGGCCCGCCGAGCGATTTGCTGGTGAACGGCGAGGCGCCCAAGGTGGAAATCCTCGATAAGCAGACGCTGCGCTACAGCTGGTCGAAGCCGAATCCGGATTTTCTGCCGCGCATGGCGGGCGCGTCGCCGCTGTTCATTTTTCGTCCTGCGCATTACCTGAAGAATTTCCATCGAAAGTACAACCCGAAAGCGGGCGAGGCCCAGTCTGGCGGCGCCGTGAAGCGCGGCTGGGCCGCGACGCATAACCGCGAGGACAACATGTACCAGTTCGACAATCCGGCGCTGCCGACGCTGCAGCCCTGGATGAACATCAGCAAGCCGCCCGCGGACCGGTTCGTGGCGTTGCGCAACCCCTATTTCCACCGCGTCGATGCGAACCGCCGCCAGCTGCCTTACATCGACCGCGTCGTGCTGTCCGTGGCCGAAGGCAAGCTGATCCCGGCCAAGACCGGCGCCGGAGAATCCGACCTGCAGGCGCGCGACATCCAGTTCAACAATTACACCTTCCTGAAAAAGGGCGAGAAGACCAATAACTACCGCACGCTGCTGTGGAAGACCGCGCGCGGCGCGCATTTCGCGTTGTTTCCGAACCTGAACGTGAACGATCCGGTCTGGCGCGCGGTTCTGCGCGATGCGCGCGTGCGCCGCGCGCTGTCGCTCGCGATCGACCGCTCGCAGGTGAATCAGGTGCTGTATTTCGGCCTCGCCACCGAAGGCAACAACACGGTGGTGGCCGAGAGTTCGCTCTACAGGAAGGAGTACCAGACGCGCTGGGCGCAGTACGACAAGAAAGCGGCGGAGAAATTGCTGGACGAATGCGGCCTGAAGCGCGGTCCGGATGGCCTGCGCAGGCTGCCCGACGGCAGGCCGCTGGAAATCATCGTCGAGACCGCCGGCGAGAGCACCGAACAGACCGACGTGCTGGAAATGATCCGCGAGAACTGGCGCGAAATCGGCGTCAAGCTGTTCCCGAAGCCCACGCAGCGCGAGGTGCTGCGCAACCGCGTCTTCTCGGGTGAAGCGCTGATGTCGGTCTGGACCGGGATCGAGAACGGTCTCGCCAATCCGGACATCAGCCCCGAGGAGCTGGCGCCAACCAGCCAGCAGCAGCTGCAGTGGCCCAAGTTCGGCCAGCACTTCGAGACCAGCGGCAAGGCCGGCGAAGCGCCGGACATCGCCGAGGCGGCCGAGCTGATGAAGCTCAACGGCCAGTGGCGCGATGCCGCGACGCGCGACGAGCGAACGAAAATCTGGCATCGGATGCTGCAGATCCATGCCGAGCAGCAGTTCGTGATCGGCGTGGTAAGCGGCGTGGCGCAGCCGGTGGTGGTGCGCAACACGCTCAGGAACGTCCCCGAAAAGGGCATCTACAACTGGGATCCGGGCGCGTTCTTCGGCATCTACCGGCCCGACACCTTCTGGTTCAGCAAGTAATCGCAGGTTCCGAGCACAGATGCTGACGTACACCATCCGGCGCCTGCTGATCATGATCCCGACCCTGCTCGTGATCAGCTTCGTCACGTTCAGCATCATCAAGCTGCCGCCGGGAGATTTTCTCTCCAATCAGATCGCCGAGCTGCGCAGCCAGGGCGACAAAGCGGCGCTGGAGCGCGCCGAATTCATGCGCGCCCAGTTCGGCCTGGACAGGCCTTTCATCGAGCAGTACGCGGTATGGGTCGGCATCTGGCCCGCGGAACGCGGTACTGCCGGCGAACGCGGCTTCTCCGGGCTGCTGCAGGGGGACTGGGGCTGGTCATTCGAGCACGATCTGCCGGTGGCGGACGTGGTTGGCGACCGCATGCTGCTGTCGTTCATCCTGAATTTCACCGTGGTGCTGTTCACCTGGGCGGTGGCCTTCCCGATCGGCGCCTATGCCGCGACCCACCAATACAGCTGGGGCGACTATGGACTTACGCTGCTGGGTTACGTCGGCCTCGCGACGCCGAACTTCCTTTTCGCGCTCGTGCTGATGTACTTCGCCAATGTCGAATTCGGTCTCGCCATCGGCGGCATCATGGATCCGGAATACCTCGACCAGCCCTGGAGCTGGGCCAAGTTCGGTTCGGTGCTGAATCACCTGTGGATTCCGGTGATCGTGATCGGCACCTCGGGCACCGCCGGCATGATCCGGCGGCTGCGCGCCAATCTGCTGGATGAGCTGCAGAAGCAGTACGTGGTCACCGCGCGCGCCAAGGGCATGCCGCCCTTCCGGCTGCTGGTGAAGTACCCGCTGCGCATGTCGCTGAACCCGTTCATCGCCGACATCGGCAACCTGCTGCCCTCCGTCATTTCCGGTTCGGCGATCGTGGCGGTGGTGCTCTCGCTGCAGACTTCGGGCCCGATGCTGCTCGAGGCGCTGCGCAGCCAGGACCAGTACCTCGCGGGTTCGTTCCTGATGTTCCTCGCCTTGCTCACGGTCATCGGCATGTTCGTTTCCGACCTGCTGCTGGCGGCGCTCGACCCGCGCATCCGCCTCACCGGAGGCGTCGCAAAATGACGGGAATGACATGAGTGCGGCGCCGGAGCCCCGCCTCGCGCACTACGTCGCCACCGAACCGTTCGAGCCGCTCGCGACGGAGACGCTGACGCCGGAGCAGGAACGGTTCTATCGCGCGTCGCAGTGGCGCATCATGTGGTGGAAGTTCCGGCGCCACAAGGTGGCGCTGTTTTCGGCGTGGATATTGCTGTTTTTCTACGCTTCGATCCTGGCGAGCGAAGTGCTGTCGCCCTATAACCTGCACAGCCGCGACACGCGCCACATCTACGCGCCGCCGCAGGCGGTGCACCTGTTCCACGACGGCAGATTCGTCGGGCCGTTCGTCTACGGCTACAGCATGGAACTGAACATGCAGACCATGCGGCGCGAGTTCCTGCCGAACGAGGACAAAGTGCAGCCGCTGCGCTTTTTCTGCCGCGGCGACGGCTACGAATTCATGGACCTGTTCGAGGCGAATGTGCATCTGGTCTGTCCGGCGCAGGGCGGCACGTTCTTCTTCTTCGGCACCGACCGCCTGGGGCGCGATGTGTTTTCCCGCATCATCCACGGCACGCGCATTTCGCTCACCGTGGGCTTGCTCGGCATCGCGGTCAGCTTCCTGATCGGCATCACGCTGGGCGGCATTTCGGGCTACTACGGCGGCTGGATAGACAACGTGATCCAGCGCTTCATCGAGATGGTGCGCTCGTTCCCGGAGCTGCCGCTGTGGATGGCGCTCTCGGCGGCGCTGCCGGTGAACTGGAGCCCGGTGTTGATCTACTTCGGCATCACCATCATTCTCGGGTTGCTCGACTGGCCGGGCCTCGCGCGCGCGGTGCGCTCGAAACTGCTCGCCTTGCGCGAGGAGGAGTTCGCCACCGCCGCGGTGCTGATGGGCGCCTCGCCCGGGCGGGTGATCGCGCGGCACCTGCTGCCGAGCTTCGCCAGCCACCTGATCGCCTCGCTCACGCTGTCGGTGCCCAGCATGATCCTTGGAGAGACCGCGCTGTCTTTTCTCGGCCTCGGCCTGCGGCCGCCCGTGACAAGCTGGGGCGTGCTGCTGAACGAAGCGCAGAACATCAACGTGGTCGCGCTCTACCCCTGGCTGATGCTGCCGGTGGTGCCGGTATTCATCGTCGTGCTGGCCTTCAATTTCTTCGGTGATGGATTGCGCGACGCTGCCGACCCGTACAAGTAATGTCAGGGCGTCAGAACCATGCCCTCGCGCGCGAGGACAGCGCCGGGCAGGGCCGCCTCGACCTCGCGGCCGATCGCATCCAGCCGGTCGTCGTCATGGTCGGGGTCATGATGGAACACCACCAGCTTCTTCACGCCGGCGGATTTGCACAGGCGCACCGCCTCCTGCCAGGTCGAATGGCCCCAGCCGACGTAGGATTTCGCGTACTCCTCGTCGGTGTACATGCAGTCGTAGATCACGATGTCGGCGCCCTCGATCAGCGCGAGCACGTTGCGGTCGGGTTTCCCCGGCACGTGTTCGGTATCGGTGACATAGCAGATGGATTTCCCGCCGTACTCGATGCGATAGCCGGTCGCGCCATCCGGGTGGTTCAGCACCGCGGTGCGCACGACGATTCCCGGCGCCGGCGCCAAAGTGTCGCCGCCCTTGAAATCGCGGTATTCCATCTTCGACTTGAAAACGTCCGGCGGTACCGGGAAGAGGGGCGCCATCATGAACTCGCGCAGCACGCGGTGCATGGTCATGCCGGCGCCCAGGTGCCCGGCCCATAGTCTGAATTCATTCTGCGGCTGGAAGAACGGTTTGAAGAAGGGCAGTCCGCAGACATGGTCAAAATGCGTGTGCGTGAAGAAGATGTCGGTGCTTAACGGCGTCTCGGCGACCAGCCGGTTGCCGAGGGTGCGCAGGCCGGTGCCGGCATCGAATAGCAGCAGGCGAGCGCCGCAGCGCACTTCGATCGAGGAGGTGTTGCCGCCGTAGCGGGCGGTCGCGGGCCCGGGCGCCGCGATGCTGCCGCGCACGCCCCAGAAGCGCACCTGGAAGTCGTTCCCCGCAGTTTTCTCCGCGTCCACAGCCGCTACTTTGGCACGAACCCGGGCGCCTTGCACTATGATCTCGCCATGGAGCGGTCCCTGTTCGGGTTCATCATCCGCTACAGCAAGCGCGAACAGTTGTTCATCGTGCCGTTGGTGGTCGCCTCGATGCTGATCTACTTTTCGATGCTCGACTTGCCCAAGGCGATCATCAACGAGGCGATCCAGGGCAAGCGCTTCCCGGAAGCCGCCTCCACGGTCGCGTTCCTCAAGCTGCACCTCACGCTGCCGGCGTTCCTCGGCGGCGATTCGCTGCGCCTGTTCGACGGCTTTGCCTTGCACCAGGTGCCTTACCTGATCGCGCTGACCTTCGCGTTCCTGGTGCTGATCGTGGTCAATGGCGGCCTCAAGTTCCAGATCAACACCATGAAGGGCTGGCTGGGCGAGCGCATGCTGCGGCGCCTGCGCTACGCGCTGTTCGACCGCATCCTGCGCTTTCCGCTGGCCCGCTTTCGCCGCGTCAAGTCGGCCGAACTCTCCAGCATGATCAAGGATGAGGTGGAGCCGTTGGGCGGCTTCGTCGGCGAATCGATGATCACGCCGCTGTTTCTCGCCGGCGAGGCGCTGACGGCGCTGTTCTTCATCATGTACCAGCATGTCTACCTGGGCATGATCGCGATGGGCGTGGTGGCCTCGCAGGCGATCATCATCCCCAAGCTGCGGCGCCGGCTGCTGGTGCTCGCCAAGCAGCGCCAATTGAGCGCGCGCCAGCTCTCCGGCCGGATCGCCGAGGTCGCCGATGGCGTGGTCGAAGTGCATGCCAACGACACCTCGAACTACGAGCGCGCCGAACTATCGTCGCGCCTGGGGAAGATCTTCCGCATTCGCTTCGAGTTCTATCAGCGCAAGTTCCTGATCAAGTTCCTCAACAATTTCCTGTCCCAGGTCGCGCCTTTCCTGTTCTACCTGGTGGGCGGTTATCTGGTGATCATGGGGCGCCTGGACATCGGCACGCTGGTGGCGGTGATTGCCGCCTACAAGGACCTGCCCAGCCCGATCAAGGAGCTGATCGACTGGGATCAGCAGCGCTTGGACGTGCAGATCAAGTACACCCAGGTGGTCGAGCAGTTCACGGTGGACGACATGATGCCGGCGGAGCGCCAGGGACCGATCAAGGCGCCGCAGCTGCCGCAGTCCGGAGCGGTGCGCGCGTCCAACCTGACGCTCGAAGGGGAAGCGGGAACGAAGCTGGTTGACGGCGTCACGTTCGAAGTCGGCATCGATCAGCATGTGGCAATCCTCGGCCCGCACGCCGCCGGCGTGGGTGAGCTGACGCAGATGCTCGCTCGCCTGGTGGCGCCGAGCAGCGGCCAGCTGGAGATCGGCGGTATCGACATGACCAAGGCGCCCGAGGCGGTGACCGGACGCGCCATTGCCTACGTCGGCCCGGTGGCCTACCTTTTTCCGACCAGTGTGCGCGACAACCTGCTCTACGGGCTCAAGCACTATCCGTTGCGCGAACGGGCATACGCAGGCGAGGAACTCGAGGAGTACGAGTTTCAGATGAAAGAGGCGAAGCGCACCGACAGCACGCTGCTCGATTTCAATGCCGACTGGA